>JAFSKV010000082.1 GCA_017448795.1 Synergistaceae bacterium
CAGCGTGAAGCCCTCATGCCTTGTCCTGCTCACAGAAATTCACCGTCCTTCCCTAAAACAAATCCCCCCTCCCCTGCATGATACACAGAGAAGAGGGGAGTACCTTGCTATTTCGCCGGGCTGGGGTAGGTCTGCCTAGCGGACGAACATGGCAACAACGGCTGTCTGTGTGCCGTAATTATCTTTGGAGGCAACCGAACTTGTAGCAACTCCTCCACAAAGCCCAACGGATTTTGCGCGTCCTTTGAGCTTGTTGATGATGCCCGCCTGTTCTGTAGCCGAATTTCTCGTATTATTGATGGTGTAGGTTACATACCACTCGCCGCTACTATTTATTACAACGTCATAGCCTGGTTCGCTGATGTTGTTCTTGTTGCTCAAGTATCCTGCTACGTCCTTGCTGAAAGTGGAAGGAGCAGTTGTTACGCCTTCCATATCATCCATGTGATCCGTGTAATACGCCAACGCCGCCGTCTTCAGATTCCGCAGGTTGCTCACGATGTTGCTGGCCTTCGCTGACGTTACCGCCTCAGTGCTCGACAGCATCATCATTGCCGACAGAATCCCAATCACCACGATGACAATCAGCAGTTCCACAAGCGTGAAACCCTTGCGCGATTTCTTCATGATAAATCTTCTCCTTCTAGTTGTGTGTTGTGTGTTGTGTGTGTTATTGTCCCCTTGGAGGACTCCCGCCAGAAATGCCCGAAGCCCCTGTCACTTCAGCTCCCGCATTCCTGAAACCCTTTCAGCAAAATTTTTCCCTCACTATCACCCCTTCAATGTATGTCCATTATACTCCAATTGCTGAAGCGTTCACAGCCTCACATAAAGTGAATCGGACAGCCTCCCGCAAAACTTGAACGCCAAGAATCACCGTGATACACGCAGAATTATACACGCGTTCCTGCCTGACTTACAGCGAAATTATCTCAGAACTTGACTCGCTAGCACCCTCTGACATTGCCGGCAAAAAGCAGCAGGCTGACTCGGTGAAGGACTGCCGGGTCAATTTTTTTGTCCATCCCGCAAAATTAACCTGTGATAGTTGCTTGTGCAATCGCGGATTTTGCCTTATCATGTGCTAGTTATTATCCCATTTCCACAATAATATACTTTGTATGAGGGGGAACAGCTTTTGCATAAGATACTTGAGAAACGCCAGCTCTCTTACGACAAGGAAAGAGATCAGAGCGTCTACTACTTCAAGGTTGAAGCACCCGAAATCGCCCGCAACAGGAAAGCAGGACAGTTCATCATCTTCCAGATTGATGAGGATTACGGCGAACGTATACCTCTGACCATCGCGGACGCAAGCGCAGAAGAAGGCTGGATCGCAATCGTATTCCAGACAGTCGGAGCAACAACACGCAGATTCTCCGAGACATTCAACGTAGGCGACAACATCCCGGTACTCGTCGGGCCTCTCGGAAAACCCACGCACATCGAGAAGAAAGACGGCATCGTTCTCTGCGTTGGCGGCGGAATCGGAATCGCACCTCTTCACCCAATCGTCCAGGCTAACCACGCAATCGGCAACAAAGTCGTAACCATCATCGGCGCAAGGACTAAGGATCTCCTCTTCTTTGAGGACGAAATGAGAGCGGCAAGTGATGAGCTTATAGTCGTTACGGATGACGGCTCATACGGTCGCAAGGCAGTCGTTACCGTTCCTCTCACGGAAATCTGCGAGAAGGAGAAAGTCAGCGAGATAGTCTCAATCGGCCCGGCCATCATGATGAAGTTCTGCGTCTCAGCTGCAAGACCGTTCAACGTACCCATCACCACGTCGCTCAACACGATTATGATTGACGGCACGGGGATGTGCGGTTGCTGCCGCGTGAAGGTCGGCGACAAGACAAAGTTCGTGTGCGTTGACGGCCCGGAGTTCAACGGCTACGAGGTTGATTTCGACAACATGATGCAGAGGATGACGGCCTTCAAGGACAAAGAGCGCGAGGCAGACCACAAGTGCCGTATCGGACTCGACGCAGCGAAGAAGGGGGCGTAACTCATGAGCGAACACAAGACAACAGAAATGTTACAGGAAGAAGCCGCGAAAATCTGGGCAGGACTTGAGGGAAAAACTCTGACCAACAAAGACAGGTTTGCGATTCCTCAGCAGGAAATGCCCTCGCAGGAGCCGGAAGTACGCGCACATAACATGTCGGAAGTCGCGCTAGGCTACACTGAGACACAGGCAAGAGTCGAGGCTGAACGCTGCATACAGTGTCCGACAGCCCCGTGCAAGAAAGGCTGCCCCGTCGGAGTGCCTATACCTGAGTTCATCAAGCACATTCAGGCAGGAGACTTCAAGGGAGCAATCGACACCATCAAGACAACCAACCTTCTCCCGGCAATTTGCGGCCGTGTATGCCCTCAGGAGAAGCAGTGCCAGGATCATTGCACAATCGGGAAGATGCTCAAGTCCCCGGAGAAAGCTGTAGCAATCGGCAGGCTTGAACGCTACGTTGCCGACTGGGAGAGAGCCAACGACAAAATCACCGTCCCGACTCCCAAGCCCGACACAGGGAAGAAAGTTGCGGTTATCGGTTCAGGCCCGGCAGGACTCACTGTTGCGGCGGATATTCGCAGGGAAGGCCACAGCGTTACGGTGTTCGAGGCGTTCCAGAAGACCGGCGGAGTCATGGTGTACGGCATTCCTGAGTTCCGTCTTCCGAAGGCACTAGTCGCAAAAGAAGTCGAGAACCTCAAGAGGATGGGCGTTGAGTTCAAGACCAGCTTCCTTGTTGGACGCACTGCCACTCTTGAGCAGCTCCTCAAGGAACAGGGATTTGACGCGGCATTTATTGGGACTGGTGCAGGGTTGCCCAAGTTCATGCACATTGAGGGCGAGAATCTCATCGGCGTATTCAGCGCAAACGAGTACCTTACACGCTCCAACCTCATGAAGGCCTATGACCGCGAACACGCAGACACCCCCATGTATGACGCGAAGAGGGTTGCTGTTTTCGGCGGCGGAAACGTGGCTATGGACGGCGCAAGGACAGCGTTGCGTCTCGGAGCCGAGAAGGTCTACTGCGTCTACAGAAGGACACGCGCAGAGATGCCCGCGAGAATCGAGGAAGTAGCCCACGCATTCGAGGAAGGAGTCGATTTCCACTTCTTGGAGAACCCGACAAAGTTCATCGGCGACGACAAGGGAAGGCTCGTAGGAGTTGAGCTTCTCACGTATGAGCTTGGCGAGCCCGACGCATCAGGACGCAGAAGGCCGGTAGCAATTCCGGGAACTGAACACGTCCTCGACATTGACGCGGCGGTTATAGCACTCGGCAATGACAGCAATCCGCTCATGTCCCAGACAACAGAAGGCCTCAACGTAACCAAGTACGGCAACATCATCGTCGACGAGAACCAGAAGACGAGCATCCCGCGTGTGTGGGCTGGCGGAGACATCGTGCTTGGGGCGGCAACTGTCATCCTCGCAATGGGTGAGGGCAGGAGAGCGGCGGCCAGCATGAATGAGTACCTCGCGGGCAAATAGCCAGTCAGCAGGAATCATAATCACGTGAAATTTTGCGGAGGAGTCAGAATCACGGCTTCTCCGCTTTTCTTAAGGAGGGATATTTTCATGACAGAGGAACGGCGGGGGAAGGTTCATCTCGCGCTTGACCCTGAGAATTGCCCGGAGGCTATAGCGTACTTCGAGCGCATGAAAGATGCAGACTCTGTACCGTCATACCAGCTGGCCTCAGACCTCGTGAACTGCGACAAGGATAAGGACATGCCCCGCGAGCTGTTCGGCTTCATCGTCAGCCTGTACGAGGACTCAATCAGCAAGGGCAACACGGACGCGATGAATGATCTCGGCGCGCTGTACTATGACGGGCGGGGTTGCTGCCAGGATTTCGCGAAGGCTGTCCACTACTACACGATGGCGGCTGAACACGGCCACGAGCTTGCTACTGAGAACTTGGGCTACTGTTACTACTACGGCAGGAGCATCCCGGTCGACTACGAGAAGGCGTTTCAGTGTTTTGCGCGTGGGGCGTTCACGGGGCGGCTGGTCTCACTCTACAAGATAGGCGACATGTACCGCAAAGGCTATTTTGTCGACAAGAACCCGGAGGAAGCCTTCAAGATTTACGAACGCTGCCTTGAGCTTATGACCGGCCATGATGAATGGTACGTTGCTGGCCCGGTGTACTTGCGCTTAGGTTACATGTATCTTGACGGTTTCGGCACGGAAAAGGACGCGTTCATTGCGCTGAAGTGCTTTCAGGAGGCGGAATGTTTCCTGTACAACATGGTTGCCGACTGTGATGTCATGTACACGGGAAGCCTCAAGGCCTCAGTCTCAGGTCAGGAACGCGCAAGGTCAGAGCTGGCCGGGAAATTGCACGTTAGGAGCTGGCCATAAACAGGCCGTCTTGCGTTGAGATATGCGCGGGGGCAGGAGGGCAGGCATTAGGGCTTGAACGCGCCGGATTCCGTCATTCCGTGCTTGTCGAGCATGAGCCGGAATACTGCGGAGTCCTGAAGCGCAACCGTCCGGGCTGGAATGTGCTTTGCGGGGATGTCCGGGATTTTGACGGCAGGAATTACGCGGGGGCGGATCTTCTTGCGGGGGGTGTGCCGTGTCCTCCGTTCTCTGTTGCAGGGAAGCAGTTAGGCCGCAATGATGAGCGCGACTTGTTCCCCGAAGCTATCAGGCTTATACGCGAGATTTCCCCGAAGGCCGTGATGCTGGAGAACGTGCGCGGCTTTCTTGGACGCAGGTTTGATTCTTACAGGCGTGAAATTCTGAATGATATTGAGGCTCTCGGCTACACAGTGCATATCAGGCTGCTGAATGCGTCATGCTTCGGCGTTCCTCAGTCAAGATTGCGCGTTGTGATTGCCGGCATAAGGAATGACCAGAATATATTTTTTGCGTACCCTGAAGGAAACAACAGGCTCGTAACAGTCGGTGAGGCTCTGCGTGATTTAGTTGCGTCCAGAGGCTGGGAGGGCGCGGAAGAATGGGCGGAGCTTGCGGACAAACCAGCTCCCTCAATCGTGGGCGGCTCAAAGAAACACGGCGGCGCGGACCTGGGGCCGGTGAAGGCGCGTGAGGCTTGGGCGTTGATGGGGGTTGACGGAAGGGGAATAGCAGACGAGCCTCCAGACCCCGGACATACAGGAATGATACGGTTGACCTCAAGAATGCTGGCACGGCTTCAGGGCTTTCCTGACACGTGGACATTCAGCGCAAAGAAAACCGTAACCTGCCGCATGATAGGCAATGCTTTTCCCCCGCCTGTTGCCGAAGCTGTCGGACGGCAAATAAGGAAGTGCTTAATTCATGAGTGAGGCGTTAATCCCTGAAGCAAGGAAAATTTTTCACAGCAGACTTATTGAGACTGACACATTAACTGTTTCTGACGGATGCGTATCGAACGCGGACACTTCGAGTGCGTCATCAAAGGCAATCGCGCTCAGGACGGCAGAAATCATTTCACGGGAATGCAACCATGAGCTTCACACTGCGGGCAAAATTTCAGGGCAGACTCTGGGACGGCAGTTTGAGGTTCTAGTGTCGGAATTCCTGCAAGATACTTTCCTGAAGATGCATGACCTGCGTCCGGGTAAATGGTTTGTCTCACGCGGGGCAAAGACAAATTATTTCTCCCAGTATGAACACCTCGCCGCCTTGAACAGCCTCATCAGCGAGAATATACAGCTTGCGGCCATATTAGGGAATGACTACATCGTAGCTCCTGACATTGAGTTATTGCGGACGCTAGAAGACGGAAAACGCCTGAAGGATATTTCTGACTTGCCGCTTGATTTGATACTATAGCTATGAACATGGAGGCGTTGAATTTGAGAAAAATTTTTGTGTCATTGCTGGTGCTCGTGATGCTCACCGTGAATGCTCATGCTGAAGACTCCTATGACCCCCAGCACACTATGCTCGCCCTGAACATGGCCGTTGTCTCAGTACACAGGATACTATCAGCCCAAGACCGGATAATCCTCGACGCTGAATATCAGAACATCATCAACAACCTTAGCATAGGCAATATCCGTTCAGATCCCGAAATCACCGGGCTGTACAGGAAATTGCTCGACTCGGCTCAAGGCAAGAAGCTCCGTCAGGAAGAAGCCGCCGAACTCCGCAGGCAGTACGACAACCAGAGCAGCAGCCGCATAAAGTCCGCGCTCTCAGAGATGGCCGAAAACTCCCGGAAAATGCTCACGGGTGAGACGGGAATCAGCTCGTTCTTCACGGGGCTCGGACGATTGGCGGGGGCATGTATGGCCAGCTACTTCAAGCACCAGTCAGCAAACAGCGATATCAACCTAGGCGCGGAACTCTACAGGCTCAAAGCTGAGGACATGGCCGACTTCAACGACCTGCAGAAGCAGCTGCTCTCCTCCTCGTGGGAACTGCTCAACAAGTACCACCTGCCCGACGAATACAGGCTGGTGCAGCGCGCCCTTGATGACTTCTACCGGGCTGTCGAGGAACCTGACACGGCATCACGCAGACTCCGTATGCTGAAGGCTCTTGAGGATGACTTCCGTGTGTACCCTCCCTACTGGTATTACCGCGCGAAAACAGCCCAGGAAGTCGGCGACATTGACGAGACGGAGAAATCTTTTGCGCGTTTCAATGAGGCTTGGCGGCCTGTTCTCAGGAAAGATCCCTACATGTTGGAGGCGGTGAAGTACAGGATTAACACTATGCTTGCTGACGGAATCCCGGATGATGCCCGGACACGTGATGAGATACTCGCTCTTGCAGGGACTATGAGGGACAACACTCTCCGTGAGGACTGGGAGAATAACCTTTACGCGGCGGCACTGTACTACACGTTAGGCGACAAGGAATCGGCCATGAAGTGCGCTGAGGTCAACCTAGATTTCGGCTACGAGAGCGAGCTTACTTCGGCCATGATCTCGCAGATGAGGGCGGGCGTTGCTTTCCCCATGCTCCCGGAGGACACATTGAGGGCGGTGAAGCTGAATGCGTTTACGGCGGGCATGACTTCACAGGACAGGGAAGCGGCGTTCATTGTGGCGGATTTCTTTGACGGCAGGGACGGAGCATCGGAGAGACTCGCGGGGAACGATAACCCTCTTGCTGTTCACGCACGGAGGATTGACGCATATATGAGGGCTGACGGCTCGGCATTCGGGGATATACTGGGGCTTGCGGAGATTCCGGGGGATTTTGCGGGGGCGTATTCTGGAGCGTTGGAGATGGTGCAGGATTATGCTGACCGTGAGAATGTCAGGGCGGAAATCTACCTTGCTGACATGTACAATTACGGGCTCGGGACGGACAAAGACTCACAGTCGGCCATGAAGTATTACAGGCTCGCGGGCGTGAACGGGGACATATATTCGCAGTTCATGTACGTGAATCTTGCGCTTATGTCGCGGGATTACGGGGCGGAGTCTCAGTCCCCCGAAGCTCTCTACAGCTCGGCCATGAGGCACTACAACAGGAAGGATTACGCGAAGGCGGCGGAAATCTTCACGCTGGCGGCGGAAGAAGGTCATCCTCAGTCCCAGTACATGATAGGCAGGATGTATGAGCATGGGCAGGGTGTCAGCAAGAATATTGACACGGCTCGTGAATGGTACACTAAGGCGGCGGATAATGGAGAGTCCCGCGCAAAGAAGGCAATGAACAGGCTGTCAGGAAAAAAATCGTGGTGGCCGTTCTGAAATTTAAGGAGTGATAATCATGGAACTAGCAGCAAGATTCAGCAAGCAGAAACCCTCCGGCATGGTCCGGGTATTCCAGGCAATCGAGAAGATGCAGGGAGTCCTCAACCTCAGCATTGGCGAGCCCGACTTCGTCACAGAACCCGACATAGTCGACGTGGCGGCAAAAGCAGCAAAAGAAGGCTTCACCCATTACCCCCCGCTTCAGGGCTATCTTGACGTGAGGGAGGCGGCCTGCTCATACTGGGAGCGTCACCACGGACTCAAGTCATCACCCGACAACGTGTATATCTCCGTCGGCGGGCTTCATATTCCGTGGCTGGCGTTCGGGGCATTGCTCAACCCCGGCGATGAGGTCATGCTCATAGAACCGTACTTCACACCGTACGAGGCACAGATCCGCGGCAACGGAGGAGTCCCCGTGACCATAAGGACACGCGAGGAGAATAATTTTGCCCCCACTATTGACGAACTCAGGGCGGCGGCAACCCCACGCACACGCGCAATCATCCTCAACTATCCCGGCAACCCTTCAGGCAGAGTCGCAACACGCAAACAGCTCGAAGCCATCGCGGAATTTGCCGAGGAACGGGACTTGTTCGTTCTCAGCGATGAGATATATGAGTCTATGGTCTTCAGCGGTGAACACGTGTGCTTCGCCAACATTCCCGGCATGAAGGAACGTACCCTACTCGCCGCGGGAGTCTCGAAGTCCCACTGCATGACAGGCTGGAGGATAGGCTACCTCTTCGCCCCCCAGAACGTCATCAACACAATGTGCGTGCTGTCATCGTTCCAGACTTACGGGGTGAACTCGCTCTCACAGAAGGCCGCCGCTTATGCCCTAAACACTCAGGATGACAAGGTGAAGGAACGGGCAAAGATTTTCGGCGAGAGGATGAAGGCTGTCGAGGCAAGACTGAACGCGATGAAGGGGGTGAAGTGCCACAGGGCGGAAGGAGCGTTCTACCTTTTCCCGGACATCTCAGGCACAGGGCTGACGAGCGAGGAGTTCACGTGGCAGCTGCTGAACGGGGCGAAAGTCGCGGTGCTTCCGGGAAGCGCATTCGGTGAGACTGGCGAGGGATATTTGCGTCTTGCCTGCACCCAGTCAATGGCGACTCTTATGGAGTCAATGGACAGAATGGAAGAATTTTGCAGGGGGTTATAGCATGAAGGCAGGAAGATTCTGGATTTGCATTGCGGTTACATGTCTGCTTGCGTTCGCGGTCATGGGTTCGAGCTGCGGAGGGTCAAGCAACGGAAGTCTTGGACTCGTTGACGAGGACACGGACGGAAGGGACGCTGAGACCCAGGCGCTGGTCGACCAGCTCATAGCGGAGGGCGGCCTCACGGCTGATGAGACGCTCCCAGACAGCGCGGTCAACTACAACGTCGGCGCGTCAGCAAAATCACTCTCCAAGTCAGCAACAACCCAAGTGACTCAGGGCGAAGCGTTAAGCCCGGTAACATTGTCGCCAGCGTTTGAGACGGAGATATGGCGGGTATACGTCAACGATGAGCTTGCGGCCTCGGCGTATTCACCGGGCGTGTCAGGCGGGGAGTTCACATCGTCAGCATCAGGCGTAACTATCACGGCGAGTTCGTCATCATCGGCGCAGATCACGTTCACGACTTCGGCCATGAGCGCGGGAAGCAATCAGATTGAAGCAGCGTTTGTCCCCAATGCGTCAAAGCCAGCGCAGGAAATCGGCAGAACCGTTCTCGGACTCGTCAGCGTGTCTTCAGGCAGCAGCAACGGCAACACAACGAGTGATGACCAGTCAGGCACGGACACAGACACTACGAGCGACGACCAGACTTCGGACGACAGCGGCACAACCAGCGATGACCAGTCAGGCACTACAACAGCCACAACCTACACGTCAACAACAGCAGGCACACACGCATTGTCCCTCACGTCAGGCTCGGCGACCTACAGCAACATCACCGTAACCAAGACGGGCGACGCTACAGGCTCAAGCGACGGAACAAGCGGCTATGACTGGACAGGGTCAAACGCGGCAGTCTTCGCGAGCGGCGGCGGGACTCTCACCATCACAAGCGCGGACATCTCAAGCAGTGCTGTGGGAGGAAACGCGGTATTCTCTTACGGCGGCAACCTCAGCGGCAGCAACTCAGGCAACGGCACAACGGTAGCAATCTCCGACTCCACAATCACGACCACAAAGAACAATTCCGGCGGCATCATGGCTACAGGAGGCGGCATCATCAACGCAAGCAACCTCACAATCACGACGGCAGGCGGCTCATCTGCGGCTATTCGTTCGGACAGGGGCGGCGGTACTATCACGGTCAACGGCGGAACTTACACGGCAAACGGCCAGGGTTCACCCGCAATATACTCGACGGCGGAAATCACCGGCTCGGACGTAACACTCACTTCCGGGATTGCTCAGGTTGTCGTAATCGAGGGCGGAAATTCCGTAACACTCACTGACTCAACCCTCACAGCAAATCACACCAGCCTCAACGGCAACGACTCCTACTATCAGGCGGTGCTAATCTACCAGTCGATGTCGGGCGACGCTTCTGACGGCTCATCATCATTCACAATGACTGACGGGAGCATCACCAACGCTAACGGCGACATATTCCACGTAACCAACACAACGACAACAATCACCCTCTCAGGCGTGAGCATCACCAACAATGACACGTCCGGGAATTTCCTCCGTGCATCGTCAGGCAAGTGGGGGACATCCGGGAGCAACGGCGGCAAGGTTACACTCAACGCGTCAGGGCAGGACATGGCCGGGAATATCATCGTCGACAGCTCATCAACCCTCGCGCTCAGCCTGAAGGATTCCTCAACGTTCAGCGGAGCAATCAACACTTCAGGCACGGCCGGTACAGTCAGCGTTACGATAGAAGCCGGGTCAACATGGACTCTCACGGGCAACTCCTACGTAACCAGCCTCACCAACAACGGCACAATCAACAAGGGAAGCTACACTCTCTACGTGAACGGAACAGCTCAGTAACATACACACAGCAATCCGGCATCCTCTCTCAATACGGGGGAGGGTGCTTTTTTTGCGGCTGATTCTGGTACAATATAAGTATCCCAAAAATTTCACAGGAGGCAGGATTCATGACAGGCTTCGACTATTCAAACGCGATGAAATTCGTACGTCCCCATGAAGTAGACAGCATGAAGGCAATCACCCTCGCCGCGGCAGATCTGCTCAAGTCCCGCAAAGGAGCAGGCAATGACTTTCTCGGCTGGATAGATCTCCCTGTTGCTTACGACAAGGACGAGTTCAACCGCATCAAGATGGCCGCAAAGAAAATCCAGAGCGACTCAGAGATTCTCCTTGTGGCAGGAATAGGCGGCTCATATCTCGGCGCAAGGGCGGCTATCGAGTTCCTGAGACACGGCTTCTACAACGACATTACCCCCGAAGCACGCAAAGCCCCACGCATCTACTACATCGGCAACAGCATGAACAGCACCTACATTCAGGACGTTATTGACCTGCTGGAAGGACATGACTTCTCCGTCAACGTAATCTCAAAGTCAGGCACAACGACTGAGACCGCAATAGCATTCCGTGTGTTCCGGGACTTGCTCATCAAGAAGTACGGGGCGAAAGAGGCCGCAAAACGCATCTACGCTACGACCGACAAGGCAAGGGGCGCGCTGAAGACTCTTGCTGACACTGAGGGCTACGAGTCGTTCGTGATTCCTGATGACGTGGGCGGAAGGTTCAGTGTGCTTACGGCTGTGGGACTTCTCCCGATTGCGGCTTCTGGTGCTGACATTGATGCTCTCATGGCCGGGGCTGCGGAGGGTCGTGGTGTCGCGCTGAACAATGCGTTCGAGGACAACCCTGCGCTACAGTATGCGGCACTGAGGAACATTCTTCACCGCAAGGGCAAGACGGTCGAGATTCTCGCCAACTACGAGCCAGCGATGCACTACATCTCGGAGTGGTGGAAGCAGCTTTACGGCGAGTCGGAAGGCAAGGACCAGCGCGGAATCTTCCCGGCTTCTGTCGACCTGACGACTGACCTTCACTCGATGGGTCAGTTCATACAGGACGGCGACAGGATAATGTTCGAGACGGTCATGAAGATTGAGACGGCGCGGAAGGATTTCGTTCTACAGTCTCAGGACAACGACCTTGACGGGCTGAACTACCTTGCGGGTAAGAACATGAGCTGGGTGAACCAGTGCGCTATGCAGGGGACGATAGCGGCGCATGTTGACGGGGGAGTCCCGAACATGATGGTGAGCATTCCTGCGCAGGATGAGAGATCACTCGGCGGGCTGTTCTACTTCTTCGAGTATGCCTGCGGTGTGTCGGGGTACATCAGCGGAATCAACCCGTTCAACCAGCCCGGCGTTGAGTTCTACAAGAAAAATATGTTTAAGCTGCTCGGCAAGCCCGGTAATTAGGGATGAGATGACCTGCCCCCGGTGTGAGAGTGCCGGGGGTATTCTGTATCAAAGCCAGCCCAGCAGAGCCTTGAATTTCCCGACAAGAGTCAGCCTTATGTCACCTGTCCTGAATTTTGGCGAGAAGAGAATAACCAGCCTGTAAAGAAAGTTTGTCCTGTGCCCTGAAACAATCTTGAGCGTTCTCCTTGAGGACGGGGGAATCTCACCGCCGCCGTAACTGAGAAGCTGGCTCGCGAACCTTGCCTGCCATCCCTTAGCGTCATGCATCTTCTTCAGCTCGTCCCTCAGCCTACGCGAGAATGTCAGCGGAACATGGCTTGTGTTGCTGCTGTGCTGCCTGTAGAGAACGTAAGCCTCCCGCGCGAACATCACTTTCCCCCCCGAAAGCATAAGTGACAGCCATCGCCATAATGTCGTGGCTTGTGCGGACAATGCCGGAACCGTCAGCCCCGAGGACAAGCCCGCGGATCCTCGCGTTGAACACCATAGCGCAGCCCCTGCCCTGAAGCCTGAGCATGAAGCTCTCAAGAGTGGCGGCCCGTTTGTCCATCCGCCTGACGAACATAGGCTCAAGGCTGCTTGTCACGAACTCAAGGCTTGAATGCCACAGGGCGGGGAAATTTTTCCCGTGAAGCTCCTCCTGATGCCTTACAGCCTTCACCCCAGTGACCAATTTCTCCGGCTTCCACACGTCATCCTGGTCACAGAAAGCGTAGTAACTGAAGCCTTCCGCCGAATCTAACACCGTGAAGAAGCTCCTGACCTAGTATATATTTTCCCCGAAGTCCGCTCAGATGAGCCGTCATCCCTGATGTAAAGCTCGACATTCACGCCCTCCTGCGCAAGTATGCTGTCTAACTGCTCGCGTAGATATTCTTCACCGTTGTATGTCGACATTATGACCGCTACTGTCGGGACTGCCGCGCCAGTCATTCACTCATCCCCGCCTTCAGCTCATTCACAGCCGCGTTGACAGCCTCATTCACTGCCTGCGGATTTTTCCCCCAGCCCTGCGCGCTGAAAGGCTGGCCTCCTCCCTTGCCGCCTAGAATCTCAATGGCTTTCCTGAACGCCGGACGTACATCAACACCCTTGCTGCCCCTGTCAGTCCCAAGAATCACGAAAACTCCTTCAGTGTTCACGCAGGCTATCACGGCTATTGCGTCCTTGTCGGCGGTGATGAGGCGGAATAAGTGCTTGGCCTCGTCCTGTGAGGAGTCATTCATGACATGGCGGACGATTTTGTGAGTCCCGGAAATTTCAGCGTCCTTCACGAGCGAGTCAGCAAGAGGCTTCAGGAATCGCAATGTCGTTGCCTCGTTCTGTGATTTCAGGGCGTGAATCTGGGACTTAAGCGCGGCTATTTTCTCGTTGATGCCCTCGTAGCCGCACACTAATTCAGCTTCTGCCTTCCTGACTTCGTGATGTACTGACGCAATCCACCTGTAAGCCGCCCGGCCGCAACGCAGGTATATCCTTGAGCCTCCTTTGTGGTTCTCGCAGGAGATGACTTTTACGGGGCCTGCCTGACCTGTTGATGACACGTGAAGTCCACAGCACGGCACGTAGTCGACACCTTCAACCTTGACGATTCTGACGGGGGGGACTGCGTTATCGGGCGGGAGTTTGCGGGCATGTTCGCGGATTTCGGCCATGTCAGGATACACAACTTCGACGGGAATATCTGCCCAGACGGCCTCGTTTGCGGCTGACTCTGCCTCAAGGATCGCGCTAACGTCGGCGGGAATGTCGGTGTCGATTGATACGTTGCCGCCCTCGATTCTCATTCTTGCCGTGTGAATGTGGTGAATGTTCCACAAGCAGCCCGCGAAGAGATGCTCGCCTAAGTGCTGCTGCATAAGCTCGAATCTGCGCCCCCAGTCCAAGACTCCGTGAACATGGCCGGGGTCTAACGGTGAGGCTGTTACGTGGATGATTTCGCCGCCTGCCTCGTGAACGTCAAGGACTTCAACGCCACCTAGAGTCCCCAAGTCGCAGGGCTGTCCTCCTCCTGAAGGGTAGAATAGCGTTCTGTCGAGGATGATGTGATATTTGCCGTCATGCTCGGACTGAGAGAGGATTTCCGCGTCAAATTCCCGCGCGTAAGGGTCATCATAGAATAATTTTGCGGTCAATGGCTTCACTTCCCGGGAAAATTTTATGGGTGAATTATAATACAGGCATAGCAGCGAAAGGAGATAATACTTTGAGCAGGGTATACAACTTCAGCGCGGGCCCGGCGGTTTTGCCGGAGGAAGTCCTGCGTGAGGCACAAGCAGAAATGTTAGAGTACGGAAATTCCGGCATGTCAGTAATGGAGATGAGCCACAGGTCAAAGGATTTCGAGGATATTCTTTTCACGGCAGAAGATGACCTGCGCGAACTCATGAACATTCCGGGAAATTACCGGGTCTTGTTCCTTCAGGGCGGAGGATGCACACAGTTCGCAATGATTCCGATGAACCTCATGCGCACAAAGTCAGCCGATTACATCATCACAGGCCAGTGGTCAAAGAAAGCCGCACAGGAAGCCCGGATATTCGGCAGCGTCAGCGTCATAGCCAGCTCTGAGGACAGGAATTACGCCTACGTCCCGGACATGTCAGCCGTGAAAGTTTCACCCGAAGCCGATTACGTCTACATGTGCCAGAACGAGACCATTCACGGCACAACCATCCGCCAGCTCCCGGACACACAGGGCAGGCCTCTTGTCGCTGATGTCTCGTCAATGTTCCTGAGTGAGCCTGTTGACGTGAGCAGGTACGGCGTAATCTGGGGCGGTGTACAGAAGAACGTGGGCCCGGCTGGCGTTACCATCGTGATTATCCGCGATGACCTCATCACAGAAGACGTTATGCCCTTCACCCCGACAATGCTCAAGTACAAGACTCATGCTGACAGCAAATCGCTCTACAACACTCCCCCGTGCTACAACATCTACATATGCGGGCTGGTCTTCAAGTGGCTGAAGAAGCTCGGCGGTACTGAGGCAATCCACGAAATCAACAAGGCTAAAGCCGGCCTCCTCTATGACTACTTGGACGGCTCGAAGATGTTTCACGGGACTGTCGACAAGAAAGACCGCTCGCTCATGAACGTTCCGTTTGTTACGGGGGACAAGGCACTTGACGCTGAGTTTGTGGCCGAAGCAGAGAAAGCCGGACTCCGCAACATCAAGGGTCATCGTTCAGTCGGCGGAATGAGGGCATCACTCTATAACGCTATGCCGCTTGACGGGGTTAAAGCTCTGGTTGACTTCATGGCCGGGTTCGAGAGGAGACACGCCTGATGCTCGCGCCGAAGGAACGCAGAATTTTCTGCCTCAACAACATTTCCCCCGTTGGACTCGCAAAATTCCGGAAGGGCTACACGGTAACAGACAAGGCAGACGATGCCGCCGGGATTCTTGTTCGTTCAGCAGACATGAAGGACATGAAATTTCCCGACGGACTCCGCGCAATCGCAAGAGCCGGGGCAGGTGTCAACAACATTCCTATTGACCGTTGTTCGGAAGCAGGCGTTGTCGTCTTCAACACTCCCGGTGCGAACGCAAACAGTGTGAAGGAACTCGTCATTGCCGGGCTGTTGCTGGCATCGAGGGACATTTACGGCGGAATATCGTGGGTACGTGAGAACGCAAAGAATGCTGACGTGTCAAAGCTCGCGGAGAAGGCGAAGAAGAATTTTTCCGGCCACGAAATCAAGGGAAAGACGCTCGGAATTATCGGGCTTGGGGCAATCGGTGTACAAGTCGCAAACGCCGCCGTGAGTCTTGGAATGAACGTTCTAGGCTATGACCCCTATCTGTCGCTCAAATCAGCGTGGATGTTAAGCCCCCTCGTGAAACACGCCGACATACCCGATGAGGTCTACGCTGCCAGCGACTTCATCACGATACATGTCCCGGCTATGGACTCAACCCGCCACATGCTCAACGCTGAGGCAATCGCGAAGATGAAGCCGGGCGTGAAGATACTGAACTTTGCGCGTGATGTTCTTGCTGACGAGGAGGCTGTGAGGGACGCAATGACTTCCGGCCATGTCGCGGCTTACGTGTCAGACTTCCCGAACGCAACGGGCGCGAACATTCCGGGCGCAATCGTGCTGCCACATTTGGGAGCGTCAACAGAAGAGGCCGAGGAGAACTGCGCAGTGATGGCGGCTGTTCAGTTGCAGGATTACCTGGACAACGGCAACATAACCAACTCGGTGAACTTCCCGGAGATCAACGGGGGGCTGTGCGGTGCTGAAGCAAGGGTTGTGATACTTCACCGCAACATTCCGGCCATGCTGTCGGGGATAACGTCATTCTTCGGTGATAACGGCCTGAACATCGAGAACCTGATTAACCGTGCGAGGGGGCAATATGCTTACACGCTGGTTGACATTTCGCACAAGATGCCGGATGACACTACAGAGAGATTACGCGAGATTAACGGGGTCTTGAGGGTGAGACGGGTGAAAGAGAGAAGCTAGACTTTGAGAAGGTAAAGAAATTCCCCCGGCCTTTTGAGACTGGGGGATTTTGTTTGTCGTTTTACTCGTTGCTGACTTCCTGCATTCCGCTGAAACCTGCCGGGTCTCTCATGCCGCCCATTCCTCCGGGTTCCTGCATTCCGCCGAATCCTCCGGGCATTCCCTGGGGAGGCTGGGGCATATCGCCGTCTGACTCGTCAGGCTTTGCGGGAGGCTCTTCACCTGCTGGGATTTCGGGCATTTCACCGGGACGCTGTGGGACTCCGTCAATTCCTTCCTCACCTTCGGGCTTCTCAGGGGGCTCTTCACTTTCCGGGATTTCCGGGAGCTGGTCGGGCATCTGTCCTCCGGGCATTCCGTCAAGGGGTTCGGGCATGTCGTCGGGCTTCTCCGGGGGGGTCTCTCCGTCAGGCATTTCTGGCATCTCCGGCATCTCGCCGCCTGGCATGTTGAACGGCATATTGACCACGCCGTTGAACCCGCTGAAGCCGCCGGGCATCATCTGGGTCTGCTGTGTCTGCTGGGACTGCTGGAGGCCGCCTGCTGTCATTCCCTGCTGGCTGTTCATGTTGCTCTGGAGGGCTGTGCTGAAGCTGGGGGTGTTATTGCGGATATTGCTCTGTCTCTGGGAAGCCTGGAATACTACTGAGTTGCTATACTGGTTTACGCGCACCATAGTGATACTTCAACTCCGAAAACCGTACATCCGTGATACTGAATTTCCATCCGTGTTGTGTTTCTTGTCGGCGGGAATTGTAGCAGGTTTTAGTTTTCCGCGCAAGATGGAAGCACCTGGACGTGAAAATGGCCATGAAAAAAGCAAGGTGTGCTATAATTATTTTATTCAGGAATAGTTATTGCACATGGCGAGAAAGAATCCCGTCTCCCTTGCTTTATGTTGCTATTATACCATAACCCAAGGGGACGCGGTCATGTGTATTGTGGATTTTGCGGCAAAACAATTCATGACTGGAGGAGATAGCATGAAGAAGTATGCGGTGATGGTGCTGGCTGTAATGCTGGTTGGGGTCATGGCGGCGGGTGCGTGGGCAGTCAGTAGCGTATGGGAAAATGAAGTAAGTGCTCCAGATGATGTGAAAATTTCACAGGATATTGACACAGAGGCCACGTACATATACGACGCAGATGGTGGGGGGGGGAGGAAGACGGTGATGAGTATCGTACACCTATCTTTGACAATGGCTGTAACTCATGTTTCTCCATTCTCAGCCTTATTCTTACGTCTCTGATCCTTCTCAGGAAGTCCCACAGGTAACACACACAACAAATCCCCCGGCATGTCCGCGACCGGGGGATTCTTTCACTCTTCACACTCTACGCGCAGCACTTCTTGATGACTTCTGCGGCCTTAGCGAGCAAGTCATCCGGGATATTCAGCGCAGGCAACAATCTCACCCTGTCCTTCGCTGTCAAACACAACACTCCCTCAGCAATGCACGCGTTCACAACATCCTTCGCGGGCTTCGTGGTCTTCAGCCCCATCATCAGCCCCATTCCAGTAACAGCCTCAATTCCCGGAACCCCGGTGAAAGCCTCAAACAGGAACTTGCTCTTGCGCCTGACCCCCGCCAGAAGCTCATCATCAATCCGTCCGAGAATGCTGACTCCTCCCGCGCAGGCTACAGGATTCCCGCCGAACGTTGAGCCGTGATCCCCTGGCTTGAGCGTGTCCTTGACCTTTTCCCCCAGCAGCGTAGCACCAAGAGGCAATCCCCCCGCGAGTCCCTTTGCGGTTGAGACTATATCAGGCTGAATGCCGTAGTTCATGTAGCTGTAGAGCTGGCCTGAACGCCCGTTGCCCGTCTGTACCTCGTCAACGATAAGCGCAATGTCATTCTCACGCGCGAACTCAGCGACTCCCTTCACGTAGCCAGCATCAAGAGCGACGACTCCCCCTTCTCCCTGGACGCACTCAATCATGATGGCCGCGGTCTTGTGAGCGTCAGCAAGAGTCTTCATGTACTCCAGATTGTTGGCTTCAGCGTGGACAAAGCCCGGTGTCAACGGCCGGAAAAGCTCGTGATAGTGATCCTGCCCGGTAGCAGACAGCATAGTGATTGTGCGACCGTGAAAGCTGTTCTTGAGGGTGATTACCGTGCTGTAGTCCGGGCCTTTCGTGTCGGCGGCGTATTTCCGGGCGACTTTGACCGCGCACTCGTTGGCCTCGGCTCCTGAGTTCGAGAAGAAGACCTTGCGCATTCCCGTTCGTGTGCATAACATTTCGGCGAGCTTTGCGCACGGCTCTGTGTAGAACAGGTTGGACATGTGCTGAATCTTCGCGGCCTGCTCACAGATTGCCTTGTACCAGACATCATCGCAAGCCCCGAATGACGTTACCGCTATTCCTGACGTGAGGTCGATATAGTCCTTGCCGTCAACATCCGTAACGAGTGATCCTTTCCCGGCGGTGATTGTTACGGGGAAGCGGGCGTAAGTTCCGGCGACATATTCGCGGTCGAGTTCCTGAATGTTCATGTGTGTGCAAATCCTCCTTTAGGCGAGAAACATTGTTCCGGCTCCCTCATCCGTGAGAAGCTCAATCAGTATCGAGTGAGGGACTCTTCCGTCCATAATTATAACTTTGTTCACGCCCTCTGTGATTGCCTTGATGCAGCAGTCAGCCTTCGGAATCATCCCGCCGGTTATCACGCCTGACGCTTTGAGGCTCTGTGCTTCTGACACTGTGATTTCTGGGATGAGGGTTGACGGGTCTTTGGGGTCGCGGAGAATCCCGGCTATGTCGGTCATCATGATTAGGCGTTCAGCGTGGAGAGCTCCTGCGATGTAGGCGGCGGCAGTATCACCGTTGATGTTGAAGATTTCGCCGTTCTCGCCAGTTGCTATTGTGGAGATGACCGGGATGTAGCTTTTCGCGAGGAGGTCATAGACGCATTCCGGGTTGATGCCTGTGATTTCGCCCACGAGTCCGAGTCGTTCGTCCTTGAATTTCGCCTGAATGAGCCTGTCATCAATCCCTGAGAGTCCGACAGCCCTTCCGCCCTTCGTCTCAATGAGATTCACGAGGGACTTGTTGACCTTCCCCGCAAGAACCATCTGCACAACGTCAATAGTCTCCTGGTCTGTTACCCTGAGTCCGTCCACAAACTCCGGCTTCTTTCCGAGCTTGTCCATGAGGGCGTTAATCTCCGGGCCGCCCCCGTGAACCAGCACGACATTCACCCCGACCAGCCGCAACAGCACAATATCCTCCATGACCTGCTGCTTGAGGGACTCGGATGTCATTGCGTTTCCGCCGTATTTCACGACGACGATTTTCCCGGTGTACTTGCGTATGTATGGCAGCGCCTGCACGAGAATTTCAGCGCGCTCTGTTGCCTTCATTAGTGTATCTCCCTTCGTTGTTCTTGTTTTCTCCAGCCACTAATCACTAATCATTAGCCCCTCGTTTTCGTTCACTCCAAGCAGTATGTTCATGTTCTGGATTGCCGCCCCAGAAGCTCCCTTGCCGAGATTGTCGAAACGCGAGACCAATAATATCCGCTCGTCATTCCCGCAAACAGAAATCTCCAGGTCATCACGCCCCGCGAATTTCCCCGCCGACATGAACCCGCCCTCGTCAGCATTCTCCGTGAAGCGAACGACTCCGTCCTTGTAGTAGTCCCTGTAACACTCGCACACGCTCTTGATGTCCCGGCTGAAGAGTGAGACTGTAACCTCCATTCCGGCGTAATACGGCGCGACAATGGGGCAGAATACGGGCGGCACTGTGAGGCCTGAGACCTGCGTCATTTCCGGGAGGTGCTTGTGCTTCTGGGTGAGGCCGTACTGTCTGGGAGCGTCAAGCAGTGAGTCGCGTGAAGAGTCCTCGTACTGTGCGATCATCTTTTTCCCGCCGCCTGAATACCCCGTGAGAGAGAAACACGACAAGCATTCATCCTTCGCGATTATCCCGGCTTCAACCAGCGGAGCGACAAGAACGATGAATCCTGTTGCGTGGCATCCCGGGTTGGCGACTCTCTTTGAGGCCTTCACACGTTCGCGCTGGCCTGAGAGCTCAGGGAGTCCGTACGTCCATCCGGGACTCACCCTGTGTGCTGTGGATGTGTCAATGATGGCTGTGCTGCTGTTGCTGACGAGTGAGACTGACTCCTTCGCCGCGTCATCCGGCAGGCACAGGAACGCAATATCCGCGCTGTTGAGTGCATCACGGCGGGCGTTAATGTCCTTGCGTGTCTCGTCTGAGAGCGTGAGAAGCTGAATGTCCCTACGCGAGCTGAGACGCTCATAGATTCTGAGGCCGGTTGTTCCTGCGCTTCCGTCAATAAATACTTTCTTCATGTGTAGCATTCTCCATTGTGATTTTGTTGGAGCGTATTATAACCGCCAGTGAAATTTTCTGTCAACAATTCCTGAACTAGTGAACAAAAGTTTACTGACTTAATTTCGTGCTGTTAGTGTAGAATGTGGCAATCCATATTTCGAGGAGGCATTAACACATGAAGCTGTGTAAATATTTTGCCGCTGCTGCTGTTACGGCGGTGATTTGCGTTTGCGGGATGAGCTGGCACTATGCGGGGGCGGTTCTTCCAGAAAAGAGGGCTGACACTGACATTCTCAACACTGCGTTCTACAAGATCAAGAGGAGCATTCACGAGGCCATGCCGGGAAATGAAGGGTGCGTTGTGTTTCTTGGGGACAGCCTGACGGATTACGTGCCTTTCAGCGAGCTTCTGCCGGGAGTCCGTGCGGTGAACAGGGGAATTGCCGGGGACAACACGCTTGGCGCGCTCCAGCGCATCGACGGGGTGGCCAGCCTCAAGCCCGCAAAGCTCTTCATCCTTCTCGGCACGAATGATATTGTCTACAACATGACAGCCGACACGACCGTTGCGAACCTCACAGCAATAATCCGCCGCGTACAGGAAGCCTCACCGTCAACAAAAATCTTCCTCGAAACAATTATGCCCGTGAACCCTGAGCTTGAGACTCGCAGAACCAACGACGTAATCAACGCCCTGAACGTGAGAATCCGGGCTGTAGCGCAGGAAACAGGAGCTGAACTTGTCGACACTCATTCACACATGGCCGAAAATGGGGTGCTGCCGCTGAAATGGACGGTTGACGGACTTCACCTCAACGGCGCGGGAGTCGTGAGATGGGTCGAGTTCCTCAAGACGCTTCTGTGAGGGCAGATCATGGATGACTATTACAGCATAAAGCGCAGTATGTTCCTCAGCACCCCAACGAGTGAAGGCAGCGTGATATTCTTGGGGGACAGCCTCACGGACTGGTTGAGTCTCAGCGAGCTTCTTCCCGGTGTCCGCGTCCTCAACAGGGGCATTGCAGGCGACACAACTACAGGAGTCCTTCAGCGTCTGGACGAGGTCATAAGGCACAAGCCCGCAAAGTTATTCCTCCTCATCGGCACGAACGACATAGCTCTTGGCACGAGCGAGCGCAAAATCACAGGCAACATCCGCGAGATCATCACACGCATTCAGGAAGGCTCGCCTGAAACTGTCATATACCTTCAGACACTCATACCCGTAAATTCCCGGTACATGGGCTGCAGGCACAACATGAAGATTGAGGCTGTCAATGAGGGATTGAGGGGGATTGCGGAGGAGAAGGGGTGTGTTCTTGTGGACTTGCACGGATTGTTTGAGGAGAACGGGGAGCTTCCTATGAGTTGCAGTTTTGACGGCCTTCACTTGAACGGTGAAGGGGCTGTGAAATGGATTGAGTTCGTCGCGCCTATGGTGATGCCGCGCAGCCAGAAACAGGACTAAATCCCCCTCACTCTTTCCGCAAGGGGGATTCCTTTCCTGCTCTCACCGTATCAATTCCTCAAGAAACGGCGGCAATATGAAGCTGGCACGGTGAATCTTGTCCGTGTAGTACTGTGTAGGCGTTACAGTCCTGAGCGGCTCAAACTCACATTCACGCATCGACGCAAGCCCGTATGTCCACATCCCTGAAGGATACGTGGGCACGACTCCCCAGTACATCCGCACGCAGGGAAACACCTTCCTCATCTCGCGGATTGCCTGAGTCATTATGTCCGTGTCAGTGAAGGGCGACTCCGTCAGCTCAGACAGCATGGCCGAGTGTGTCATGACCCGCTTAACGTCCGCGTAAAATCCAGACTGGAACAACCCCGCCGCAAAGTCCACAGGGTCAGTGCTGTCCACAATCACCACATCGTAACGCTCGCTCGTCTCACGTATATACTTCATTGCGTCCATGCATTTCACATCTGCCCTTCCGTCAGCAAACGAACACCCTGCGAACGGCAGAAATTTTTTCGACGACTCAATCACGCGCTCGTCAATGTCAATCAGGGTGCACTTCTTCACGCATTTATGCTTCAGAACTTCACGCATAATCGCCCCGTCTCCGCCCCCGATTATCATCACGTTCTTGGGGTCAGGGTGAGCGCAAATCGGGACATGCGCCATCATCTCGGAGTATGTGAACTCGTCGCGCTCGGTGAGCTGATACGCCCCGTCAAGCATGAGAGTCCGCCCGTACTCGTAAGTGTCAGCGACAAGAAGCTCCTGGTACGGTGTCTTCTCGGAATGGAGAATGTTCTTGACGCGCATTGAGAGCTTCAGGTTGTCGGTGCTGTACTCGGTCAGCCAAAGCTCATTGTCCCTCTTAGGCCTCGTAACATACCCGCTCATGCCAGGATTGCTTCTCCCAAGTTCGCGCCAAGCTCCGCGAGCTTCGACAGGTCATCAGCTGTAGGGGACGCGTAAACCTCGACTTCCGGGCCGACGAGTTCCAGCTTGCTCTTCTCCGCGTAATCGTGAAGGGCGGTTAATGCTCCCTTGCTCCACGAGTAGCTTCCGGCGATGCCGATAACTTTGTTCTTGGGCATACGGTTGAGGAGCTTTGAGCATAATGCTTCCATCGGCGGGAAAAGCATCGTGTTGTAGGTGCAGGCCATGAGCGCGAAGCCCCGGAACCTCCAGATGTCCCGGAGAATATATGACGGGTCTGTGCGTGATACGTCGTAGAGTCTCACGTCCTGTATTCCCGCCCCTGAGAGTCCCGCGCAGACTGCCTCAGCCATCATTCTTGTGTGGCCGTACATTGAGCCGTAAGCGACAACCGCGCCCGTCTCGCCGTCATACCTGCTCCACTTGTCATAGAGTGAGACTACCTTCTTGATGTCCTTGCGGAAGAGAGTGCCGTGCGAGGGGAATATGTTTGTGATTGGGAGCGCGCCGAGCTTCTTCAGGGCGACCTGCACAATGTTTGAGTATTTCGCGACAATGCAGGCATAATATCTCAGCATCTCATCTTCCCAGCGAGCCGGGTTCTTCTGGTCGTCAAAGATCCCGCCCTCGTGAGCACCGAAGCCCCCGAATGAGTCGTTGGAGAAGAGAACGCCCGTTGTCGTGTCGAAAGTAACCATGCTTTCCGGCCAGTGCAGCATAGGGACTGTGAAGAAGCGCAGGACATGGCCGCCAAGGTCGAGGGTGTCTCCGTCCTTCACGCTGATAACGTCGTCAGTGATTCCGTGATAGCCCTTGAGCATTGGGAGGGTCTTTGCGTTGCCGATGAATTTCAGCGACGGCCATACGGATTTTAGCTGTGAGATGAGTCCGGCGTGATCCGGCTCCATGTGGTTGACGACAAGGTAATTCAGCGTCCTGTGTCCGAGTGCCTGTGTGAGCTTGCTGACGTAGTCGTCGAGGTACGGGCCTTTCACCGTGTCAATCGCGGCGGCTGCTGTAGTGCCTAGTACTGCGTAGGCGTTGTAGGCGACTCCCTGGGGCAGCGGCCAGAGGGACTCGAACATGTCAGTCTCATGGTCATTCACTCCGAGCCACCATGTATCTTTGTTCACCTGAATGGGCTTGTACATTGGGTGATTTTTCCTCCTTCGTGGGATTATTGAGCGTCATTGTATCATGCAAAGGGTCAAGGCACTGTATAATGTCGCTGTTCAAGGCAGGCGGAATATTGCAACAGGAGGGGAAAATTTTGGCGGTCGTAACAGTTAATCTTGATGACAACATGAAGACTGAGCTTGAGGACATAGTCAGCGCAATGGGAATGAGCATGTCAACATTCTTCATGATATACGCCGTAAGGGTGCTGAGGGACAGGCGCATACCATTCTATATAGAGGCTCCCGAAGATCCGTTCTACAGCCCCGCGAATATAGAGCGTCTGAAGAAATCTATAGCACAGCTTGAGGCAGGAGGCGGAACAGAACATGAGCTTATAGAGGCTGACTGATGCGCAAAATATGGTCTGACGAGGCATGGGAGGATTATTTGTACTGGCAGGGGCAGGACAAGAAAACCCTGAGGAAAATAAATTCTCTCCTTAAGGACATAGACTGCAACGGCTACGAATGCGAAAGGCATCCCGAAAAACTCAGCGGAGACTTGGCGGGCTTCTACAGTGTACACATCGACAAGAAGAACCGCATCGTCTTCAGGATAAAGGACGGCATTCTTGAGATTTCGCAGTGCGGCTCGCATTACAGGGACAAATAAAGCAACATAAGCTATCATAACGCAAAATATCTCACAGACAGGTGATGACATCATGCAAAATTTCATGTGGCACAACCCCACAGCCGTAATATTCGGCAAAGACACAGTGAAGGAACTTGCCCCCCGTCTCAAAGCTGACGGCATCAAGGGAGTCCTTCTCGTTTTCGGCGGAAAAGGAACGTTCAAGAGCGGAGCTTACGCGCAGGCAACAGACATGCTCAACAAGGCCGGAATATCCTTCTCCGAGATCAACGACGTGAAGGCCAATCCCCTAATCGGCAAGGTGAGGGACGGAATCTCACGCGTGAAAGCAGGAGGAATTGACGCAATTATGCCAGTCGGCGGCGGAAGCGTCTTCGACACAGCAAAGGCAATCGCGGCAGGTTCATGTTACAGCGGGGACGTGTGGGACTTCTTCACAGGCAAGGCAAAAATCACAAAGGCTCTCCCGATTTACGGCATTCTCACAGCGTCAGCATCATCAAGCGAGGTCAACAACATTGCAGTAGTCAGCAACCCGGAGTCAGAACTCAAGACCTCAATCACAAGCCCGTTCATTTACCCCAGAGTCTCAGTGATTGACCCCTCGTTTCAGTTCACGCTGCCGACAAAGCAGACTGTCTACGGAGGAATTGACATTATCGCCCACGTTCTGGAGAGAGTCCTTGACGGCGACGAGGGAAGCGAGCTGATGGACGAGCAGGGTTACGCGTTAATCCGCACGATGATGAGGGTACTGCCTGAGCTTGTCGACAACCCGAAAGATTACGACCTGCGGGCAGAATACGCTATGGCCGGGATGATGGCTCATTGCGGCTTCCTGTCTATGGGACGGGCGGCAAGGGGTGATTTCTCGTCTCACAGGATGGGGCATTCACTCAGCATGTTATACGGGGCGGCACATGGTGCAACACTGGCGGTGATTATGCCTGCGTGGGCCAGGTATCTCTATGAGGATAACCCGGTGCCATTTGCGAGGCTTGCAGAAGGAGTGTTTGAGATT
Organism: Synergistaceae bacterium; assembly: GCA_017448795.1. Classification (GTDB taxonomy): domain Bacteria; phylum Synergistota; class Synergistia; order Synergistales; family Aminobacteriaceae; genus JAFUXM01. Next base: position 26,081 of record JAFSKV010000082.1, read on the forward strand.
TTTGACGGGACTGACGAGGAGAAGGCACTTGAGGCGATCGAGGCACTAGAGGATTTCTTCAGGGATGTCAACGCCCCCACAACCCTCCGTGAATTGGGCATCAAGGAGGAAGACATAGGGAAGATCGCTGAGAACGCTTCACGCGGGGAATCATTCGGGGTATTGTCGGAGCTTACGCCGGAGGATGTGCTGGAGATATTCAAGCTGGCATATTGAGACCAGTGTGTAGTGATTAGTGGCTAGTGGATAGGGTATAGAGAGCAGGAACTTATGCCCTATCCTTTCTACTTGGCCATTTCGTGAGGAACAGCCACCCCTGCCACATCCCGAACGCCGCAACAACAGGTACAGCCATCAACGCAACTAGGACATTCCAGCCGTCAGCAACAAGCCAGTTCGACAGCCACACGCCAAGGAACGCGTACCCTGCCACAACAAGCCCCGCCGACAATACCCGCCCGAACATCAACGCATCACGCAGACCCTTCATCTTCACGCACCATCACTCCCAGAAAAATTTTGTCCCTGCAAGCCCGGTTCTCCGCGGAAAATTCACCGGGCATTTCGCGACTTTCTCCCACGTAACAATACACCTAGATGAATCTTCCCCGCCGTAAAAGTGCAATGACGGTTCAGATAGTCCGAGCTTCCGCCAGTTTTTGCCGACCGCTGACAGTTCCTCGTTCACTTTTTCGCCCTTGAAGGTAAGAACACACCCGCCGACTTTCACGAGAGGAGACAACAATTCTGCTGTAACTCCTGCTGACGACAAAGCACGAGCCCCGGCCATGCTGAACACTTCACGCTGAGTCCTAGCGTAATCCTCGCTTCTTGCGCAGACAACTTCAACATTCCCCAGCCCTAAAGCGTCAATAATTTCGCGGACAGCCTCACACTTTTTCCCGATGCTGTCTATCAGTGTTACGCGCAAATCAGGACGGTAAACAGCCCACACGATACCCGGCAATCCTCCCCCGCTCCCAACGTCAGCAACACGGCCATGTTCCGGCAAAAACTCAACAGACGGCAGGCAGTCAGCAACCTGAAGCGAAAATATTTCGTCCGCTCCCCTTGTTCCTGTGAGCCTTGCGCGTGTGCATGAGGCGAGAAGCTGGGCGTATCTATACAGTGTGGACTCTTGAGGGTTCATAGCGGTCTTCTTGGGGGTGCTTGCTGACCGGGTAACCTACCGGGATTATCGTGAAGGCCTTGAAGTTTTCCGGGAGCTTCAGGACTTCGGCAACGGCATTCATTCTTTCTTCCAGCGGGGCAACCCCAATCATCACAGCACCGAGTCCCAGCTCTTCGGCCTCAAGCAAAATATTTTCCGTGCATATGGCCATGTCTATTTGCACCATTGACGGGGCGACAAGGTCATTCGTTCGGTAGCAGGGGACGATAACGGCGGGGGCATTCTTGACCGGGTCGGCGTAAGGTGAGACCTGAGACAGGCGGGCGATGATTTCCGGGTCATCCGTAACGTAGAACTCCCAAGGCTGCTGGTTGCACGCTGAGGGGGCGGCCATTGCTGCGCGGAGTATCTTGACTATGTGCTTGCTGTCGACTTTTTCGGGGGTAAAGCGGCGGGTGCTGACTCGTGTGAATATTGCGTTCATGATTTGTCCTCCTGTTCTATTTCTGCCCAGCATGACTCCAAGTAGGGCTGTATTATGCTGATTATGTATTCGGCGTTGCTGATTTGCTCCTGCGCTTTTTCTGGTGAAACCTCGTAATAGTCCTCGTAATCTGCGTTGCCCCTGACATTGAAAGCGTCATCGATTATTTCCGAGACACCGGGAGGGAATATCTTGGTCTTCACATAGTGCTGGTTGAAGTATGAGATTATCCCCTTGTGCTTCTTGGAGTCTAAGCCGTCAAGCGCGGTAACAGCACGCAGGGCATGGAATATAGCGTAGTATGAGCTGTTCGCTGACTTGTTGAAATTCCCTAGAGCGGATAGGTGTCGCGAAATATCAGCTTCTTCCTTTGCTCTTCCAAAGCGGTATCGAGACAAATCCGCCCGTTTTCTCTCGTCCATAAGACTACCCCCTCTATGTCAATATTGTGGTAGAACGGCAGATCATCTACCCAGTCATAAAAACGCTTCTCATCAATCGTAGTAACCGAGATAAGTGTTTCATGCTTCCAGTTGAGCGGGCTTATGACATCGCGGACTCTGCGTCTGTCGTTGTCATCGTATTTTCTCGTGGTCAGCACGGCAATATCCACGTCTGACTCCCAAGTGTTGTCGCCCCGTGCAACTGACCCGTAAAGTATTATCCTCACAGCCTCATCACCCATGACCGACAATATAGCCTCTACGATTTCGTCAAACATCTCCGTATCGTCGAGCGTCTTGCGTTCGGGCAGATCCACAGTCATATCACCCCTTTTGTTGACGGGATTTCGTCCCCAAGCTCAGGGTTTATCCTCACCGCCTGAGAGATGCTCCGGGCCGCTGACTTGAACGCGCACTCTATTATGTGGTGTGAGTTTTTCCCGGCAAGCTGTCTCACGTGGAGGGTACAAAGCGAGTTCCCCGCGAATGCCCGCCAGAATTCCTCGGCAAGTTCCGTGTCAAAATCCCCGACCTTCTCAGCAGGAATCTCCACGTCCCACGCCAAGAACGCACGCCCTGAGAAATCCACAGCCGTCATCACAAGTGCCTCGTCCATCGGGAGAAGCATACTGCCGTAACGGTTAATGCCCCTTTTTCCGCCCAACGCCTCACGGAACGCAAGCCCTAAGCATATTCCCACGTCCTCCGTCGTGTGGTGATAGTCCACGTCATAATCACCCCTGCACTTCACGGACAAGTCAAACCGGCCATGAGCGGCAAAAAGCGTCAGCATGTGATTCAGGAAACCGCATCCCGTATCAATGTCAGATTTCCCCGTCCCGTCAAGCTCAAGCCTCAGCGTTATATCAGTCTCCTTAGTGGCGCGGTGAATCTCACTGTTTCGCATTCTTCGTTATCCCTCTCATTATCTCAAGGAAGATTTGCATCTGTTCGGGCGTTCCTACTGTGATTCGGTTGTAGTCGGATATTGCCGGGGGGTTGCTGAAGTGCCGGATCATTATCCTGTATTTCTTGAGACTGCTGAAGATTTCTTCCCCGCTTATCGTCTCATGCTTGGCGAAAAGGAAGTTTGTTGACGAGTCCAGTACCTCAAATTCCATCTCCTGAAGACGGCTCTTCGTGTTGCCGCGTATCATCCGTATCATGTCTATGTTCTTGCGGGTATATTCCTCGTCGTCAAGAGAGGCTAACCCGGCGGCCTGAGTCATCGCGTTGATGTTGTAGGGCGTGAGGGTGTTCTTGATGTTGCGCATGTCAGCGGCGGTTTCCTCACTGGTCATGCACCAGCCCAGCCTTGCGCCTGCCAGTGAACGCGACTTCGAGAACGTCCGGGTGATTACTAGGTTGCCGTATTTCGGGAGGAGGGTAACCGCGCTGTCAGCACCGAAATCAACGTACGCTTCATCCACGACAACGAGGCTTTCAGGGTTGGACGTTAGTATCTCCTCAATCTCACTCAGCGGCATTGCGAGGCTTGTGGGAGCGTTGGGGTTTGCGAGGAAGATTGTGCGTCCCTTTACGTTCTTATAGTAGGAAGGGTCAACCCGGAAATTCTTCAATGGGACGGGGATATAGTCAACGCCGTGAAATTTCGCCAGTATCTTGTAGAAGGAGTATGTGATGTTGGGGAAGGCAGCTCCCTTTTCGCAGAAGGCCATGAAGAGGAAGTTGAGTATCTCATCCGAGCCGTTGCCGAATACAATCTGAGAGGGCTTCAGGCTGAACATCTCCGCGATTTTCGCCGCGAGCTGGGAGCATTCCGGGTCGCAGTAGTAGTTGAGGCCGCGTGATGCTTCGAGGACTGCCGACATGACTTTTGGGGACGGGGGGAAGGGGGATTCGTTTGTGTTGAGGCGGATATAGCCCTTCATGCTCTCGACTTCGCCGGATGTGTCATAGGGAGTCAGTGAGTCATATTTCGTGTGGAGAAACTTGCTCATCTTGCGTGTGAAATCCTTTCGGGAAAATTTCCGTAATGATAGCACAACACACAACCCGCGATATAATACGCTCATCATGTACACAATCGACGAGGTCAGAAACACATTCATTTGCGGCGACTCTCTTCAGGAGATGAGGAAATTTCCTGACGGCTGCTTTGATTTGGTCGTTACGTCCCCTCCCTACAACCTCAAGAACTCGACAGGCAACGGAATGAAGAACGGAACGGGCGGAAAGTGGTCAAAGGCGGCACTGCTTGAGGGCTATTCTACGTATGATGACGATATGCCCTATGATGAATATTGCGCGTGGCAGAGGGAGTGCCTTGCCGAGATGATGAGGCTGACACGTGATGACGGGGCGGTGTTCTACAACCACAAGTGGCGGGTGCAGAACGGACTCATTCAGGACAGGCGCGAGATAGTCGGGAGCTTCCCTGTGAGGCAGATCATCATCTGGAAACGCAAGGGAGGAATCAACTTCAACCCGGGATATTTCCTGCCTACGTATGAGGTGATATACATGATAGCGAAGCCGGGCTTCAGGCTCGCGGACAAGGCCAACCGTTACGGTGATGTGTGGGAGTTCCCGCAGGAGATGAGGAACAATCACCCGGCACCTTTTCCCGTCGCATTAATCGAGCGCATAATCTCCAGCACCAGCGCGCAAATCATCCTTGATCCTTTCATGGGGAGCGGGACTACAGCGGTTGCGGCCAGGAACTTGGGGAGGGATTTTGTGGGCATTGAGATTTCAGCGGAATATTGCGAGATGTCATCTGAGAGACTGAAAGGAGGCCATGAATCACAGTCCGGGCAGTTGTCGCTGTTCTGATTGACAGAGCGGTTTTCTGCGCTATGATTTCCCCATCCCATCATAAAGAGAGAACACGACTATGCAATTAATCACAAGCCATCTCAACACAGATTTTGACTCGCTCGCAAGCATGATAGCAATCCAGAAATTATATCCCGACGCTGTAATCTGCCCTCCCGGCTCATTCTCCCGGAAAGTCCGCGACTTCATGGCCAAGCAGGGAAGACCTTTTGCCTCCCGCCTCACCAAACCCAAGAAAATCCCACTCGATGAAGTTACCCTCATGGTAGTAGCCGACACACGTTCACGCACAAGAATAGGACCGTTCGCGGCACTGGCTGGACGTCATGACGTAGAAGTCCACGTTTACGACCATCATCCCGCAACAGCCGATGACATTCCCGCCGACAAATTCACCTATGAGCAAATCGGAGCGGCAACAACAATGATACTCGAACAGCTCCTCCTCAACCGCAAGGAAATCACCCCGGAAGAAGCTACCCTCTTCGCAATTGGGATTTACGACGACACAGGGGCATTCACCTTCGAGACCACGACGGAGCGCGACATTGCCGCCGTGAGTTACCTGCGTGAACTGGGGGCTGACTTGTCGGGGGTATTGGCTCAAGTTGAGTCTGAGACCTCGCCGGATGACAGGAAACTTCTTGATACCCTCGCCGAGAACATCCGCGAGAAATACATCAACGGCGCGAAAGTCTGTCTTACTTGGGCGGAAACAGAAAACTACGTCAACGGCCTGGCAGTCTTCGTGAACAGGCTCAAGGAGTACAGCGACTCCCACGTAACAATTGCAGTCGTCAGCAACGGCGGAAAGAAGACCAACATCATAGCCCGCAGCGTTGAAGGCATCCTGAACGTCAAGGAATTTCTCGCGCCTTACGGAGGGAGCGGCCACTATCAGGCTGGAAGCGCAACAGTCGCAGACAGGGACGCAAAGGAACTCCTCGCAGAAATCGAGTCTCGTCTTGCTGGTGCAATCACTCCCATGATGAAGGTGTCCGACATAATGACCTCGCCCGTAATAGCTGTCGGCACTGAAGCGAAGGTTGACGAGGCTTACCGGACGATGCTGAGATTCGGCGTGAAGTCCCTCCCTGTAATCAGCGAGGCAGGTGAAGTAGCCGGAATGATGACGCGCAAGGACCTCGACAAGGCTCACCTTCACGGCCTCGACCGGGCGAATATCTCGGACTTCATGACGCAGGGGGTAATCTCGCTTTCAGCGGAAGCGTCAATCGATGAGGCTCACAGGATGATGGCGACATACGGCTTCGAGAAGATGCCGGTGCTTGACGTGAACGGTAAACTTGTCGGCACACTCTCACGCGCTAACCTGTTGAAGGCTCTGTATCATTCCGGGCAGTTCGCGGGCGAGGACAGCAAACGGGACTCAACGGGCTTCCTTTGGGTTGAGAACGTAGCGCATCTCATGGAGGAGTCATTCAGCCTCAAGACGCTGTCACTTCTGCGGAGGGTCGGCGCAAAGGCTCACGAGCTGGGTATGAGGGCTTATCTTGTCGGCGGGACTGTTCGCGATATTCTCATGGGCGTGAAGAACACTGACATTGACATATCGGTTGAGGGAGACGCGGAAAAGCTCGTGATGTCGTGGGATGAACCGGGCTGTAAGGCTACCCTTCACGGACGCTACAAGACCGGGACAATCACATTCCCTGACGGCGAGAAGGTGGACGTTGCGACAGCACGCCGGGAGTTCTACGAGTATGCGGCGGCGACTCCTACCGTGCAGAACAGCTCGCTGCGCCAGGACCTAGGCAGGCGGGACTTCACCGTAAACGCAATGTCAATCTCACTCAGCGAGGATGACTGGGGGACTCTCACGGACAATTACGGCGGGCGCGCTGACCTCAAGGACAGACTGCTTAAGATTCTCCACAACCTTAGCTTTGTCGAAGACCCGTCAAGAGTCCTACGCGGCATTCGTCTTGAGCAACGACTCTACATGAGATTTGAGGATAACACGATGAGACTGCTGAAGAGCGCGGTGAAGGGCGGGCTGCTTGAGCTTTTGTCGACAACAAGAATCCGGGCGGAGCTTGAGTCGGACGCGAAGGAGGAAGGCTTCAGCAAAATCGTCAAGAGAATGCAGGAGCTTGGGGTGTGGGAGGCATTATTTCCGGGCGTTAAGGTTACGGATGACACTGTGAGGCGGCTCCGTGTGATGTCGCACTACATGAGCCAGATGAAGCGGCACGGCGTGGATTTTCGCGGAATGGAGTGGATCGTGAAGATGGCCGTCGTCCTCTCAGACTCGAAGCCTGAAGTGAGATTCTCAGCGATGGACAGAATG
>JAFSKV010000083.1 GCA_017448795.1 Synergistaceae bacterium
GCTGGTTTTGCGGGTGATGGCTGATGTCCGAGTTTCTAGTTTTAGGACATTCGGGATTTTTCGCCGTCAGGTGGCACAAAGTCAGTGAAATAAGGTACTGGGACGCGATTCTGAGTTGCGGTCAGCCCGCTGAGCCCGGAATTTGTCTAGTATGAAGTTGTAGTATAACACAGTACAAGATTACATACTGACAGTGAATTGAGCCTTGCGGTATCTGGGTTGACGGAATACCACTGCCAAAATACGAATCATTGAGGGGATGAATACAGGAGGCATGAAAATTGAGTGGGTACTCAGGAGAGTAGAGCCGATTCGGGTGCGAAAACTGGATAGGCTACGGAAATAACGTATTGAGGGTGAACAGTCTCGAAGGTGAAACAGTAGCGCAAGTGTACCTGATTGCTGACGAAAAGCCCAAGCGTGAATATGTTGTGAGATTGATAGCCGCCGCGCCAGAAATGTACGAGCTGTTAAGAGTGTGGGTGCAAATACAAGCTCAACCCATGCTAAGGGATGCGCAAGATACCGCCCGTAAACTCTTAGCACTAATTGACGGCAAGGAGGCAAGCCATGAGTGAGGCATTGCTGGTTTGGGTGTCCGCAGGTATGGACGCTCCTTAAGCAGGTCAACCAGCTCTTGAAGAGTAATGTCTACCTGAACACAGAGGCACTTGACCTCATACACTACGGTATAAATCGCGGCTACGAACGAGGGATAGATGACACACTGAAGAAAATAGCAATGGAGGGTGCTAATCTTGGTTAAGTTCACGCCCGGAAAATGGAAAGCTCAAGCAACGGGATACGTTACCGATGGCGGTAAATTGATTGCGGTAACCCCAACTGAGGCAGATGCAAGACTTATATCCGCTGCGCCGGAAATGCATGAAGCCCTTGAACGCTCCTTTCACATACTGAAATGCCTTGACCCTGATAATTCGGTTGTGGAAGTCATCAGGGAGCTTTTGACCTATATAGACCACCCCGCCGATGTCGAGACGTAAGAATCAAACCCGCGACCTTCGCGCACTCAGGGTAACGCCTGCTGAAGCCGCGTCATTCCTGAAGTTGTCCGAGAGTTCGTTCTATCGTCTGGTCAAGGCCGGGATAATACCCAGAGCCGGAGACGGTGAATACATACTCGGTGATGTTGTCGAATCATACTGGCGCAACCAGAAGCAACTTCCCCCAGTAAGAATAGATGAAGCATTGGCTCGAAAACGTGCTGACGCAAATATCAGGCTCACACTAGCGAAGGCCAAACTGAAAGAAGCACAAGCGGCAGTTCATCAGCAGGAACTTGTGGACAAAGACACGGGGGTCTGGATTGAGAAAATAATCAACGCGAAGAAAAGACTGCTGGCAATTCCTGCGAAGGTAGGCTCTCTTTTGCTCGGTCAGGGGTTGCAGACGATTACAGACAAACTCAATGAGGCAATCGGTGAGGCGTTACAGGAGTTAGCAGAAGAGGACGAAACAGCACATAACGCTTGGTTACCCTACTCAGATTTGACGGTGTCGCAATGGGCTGACCAGTTCCGGCGCATTCCCCCCGAAGCGAGCGCAGAGCCGGGCGTATGGAGGACTTCACGTGCGGAATATCAGCGTGAAATCATGGACGCAATCAGCAATCCCCTTGTTGAGCGCGTTATAGTCATGACTGCCGCCCAAGTCGGCAAGACCGAGATTCTCCTTAACGTGATAGGCTACTTCATAGACCAAGAGCCGAGTCCGATTTTAGTGTTACAGCCAACGCTCGATATGGGGCAGAGTTTCTCGAAGGACAGGCTAGACCCCATGATACGGGACACGCCCGCCCTGCACGGTAAAATCAGGGAAGCCCGAAGCCGCGACTCCGGCAACACGATAATGCACAAGAAGTTTCTCGGCGGCCACGTAACAATCTCCGCGACAAATTCGCCCGTCTCGTTAGCATCAAGGCCGATAAGAGTCCTGCTGTGTGATGAGGTTGACCGATACCCGCCCTCAGCAGGTGAGGAAGGCGACCCGTTGACGCTTGCGATGAAGAGGACGCAAAATTTCTGGAACAGGCGTATCGTCTGGGTGTCAACGCCTACGCTGTTGCAGACTTCACGGATATGGAAAGGGTTTGAGTTAAGCAGTCAGGAAGAATGGTGCGTACCCTGTCCAACCTGCGGTGAATATCAGCCGTTTTCGTGGGAGCAGATAGCCTTCAAGGACTTGCCTGAACCCGTGATGAAGTGCGTGAAGTGCGGTGCAGTCCACAACGAAGTCGAGTGGAAAGCCGGGCAGGAGCGCGGAAAATGGATAGCGAAGAATCCTGACCAGCAGAAGATACGGGGCTTTCACATGAATGCTTTTGCCTCGCCTTGGGCTACATGGGCGGGGCTTGTGAAGGACTATGAGGAGGCATTCCGCAACGGTGAAGAGTCGTTAAAAGGCTGGTGGAATACCGCTCTGGGACTGCCCTACGAGAACACTGCAGGAGCGATTGAGGCCGAAGCGTTAGAGTCCCACCGTGAGGAATATCCCGCCGTGAGGAATATCCCGCCGAGTTACCCGATGGAGTCTTGGTGCTGACGTGCGGAGTCGACACACAGGATGACCGCTTAGAGTGTGAGGTTGTAGGCTGGGGGATTGGCCATGAATCATGGGGGATAGAGTACCGGGTGTTCTACGGTGATCCCGGCCTCAAAGAAGTATGGCAGGCACTGGATGATTTTCTGTCCAAGACATGGAGCTACAGCAACGGGGACAAGCTGGGGTTGGGCTGTGTGTGTATAGACAGCGCAGGCCACTTCACGGATGAGGTATACCGATTCTGCAAGCCCCGTGCAAGGAGGAATATCTTTGCGATAGTTGGACGAGGCCGTGAGGGAATGCCCTCTGTCAGCAAGCCGAGCCGTAACAACCGCCGTCATGTAGTGCTTTTCACGCTGGGAGTAACTACCATCAAGGGTACGTTGTTTTCGCGGCTGAAGGTAGAGAATCGCGGTGCAGGATACTGTCATTTTCCGCTGGACGTGAAGCACAATCACCGGGGCTAAGATGCAGTGTACTTCAAGGGCTTGGTGTCTGAGCGCATGGTGGTGAAGCGTGTGAAGGGCAGAGACACAATCACGTGGGAACCTCGTTCGCCGGGCATCCGCAATGAGCCTCTGGACACACGGGTATATGCGACTGGTGCGCTTGAGCTGTTGAACCCGAACTTTGAGGCACACAGGAAACGGCGTAACAGGAAGGCCGACACAGCCCCGATGCCGAAACTGAAATTGCCGGAGGTACAGACATATACAGACGAGGCGAAAGCCCTTGAAGTCTCGAAGCCCGCTGTTAAGCGCAAGGTGTCGTCAGGGAGCGGGGGATTCATCCGGCGAGGTCTGAGGATGTGAAATGATATAATAAATCAATTTTTTCACAATACTTATGATAGTGGGGTGGTGCAGATGGCAGATGAGGTTGTTGCACTAGATGTCTTCCACTTTGATGATGATCGCCCTAATTTTGAAGATTTATCGGGAGATGATGGATTTCACTTCTAGTTAGCTTCAAAATTGATGGAGGTGTTGGGTTATACCAATATCACCAACATAAAGAATGCAAAGCCTATTCAGCTTGCGCTTACAGCCTGTAATACACTTGGGATACCAGTACAGGAGAATTTCGACTTTCTCGACGACGATGTCAAGCTGACACGTTTTGCGTGCTATCTTGTAGCAATGAATGCTGACCCTAAAAAGCCACAGGTCGCGGCAGCTCAAGCGTATTTTGCGGCTCTTGCGGAACAGTTCAGCAAGTATGCACAAGACAATGAGGCAGTCGACCGTGTTGTAACAAGGGACGAAATAACCCAGCAGGAAAAATCATTGAATAGTGTTGCCAAGCAGTCAGGCGTTGTAAGCTACCAGATGTTTCAGAGTGCCGGTTATCGCGGAATGTATAACATGAGTATGTCAAAACTCAGGGAAATAAAAGGTGTTCCCGGCAATCGTAGTTCTAGACTTCATGGGAGCTACAGAAAGTGCCGCAAACCTGTTGCGTATTCGTTTAACAGAAGAAAAGATAAGGGATGAAAGACGGTACGGGCAGGTTAGCTTGGAGAGTGCAGCTTCTGATATAGGCAGTGAAGTTAGGGGGCTTCTGGTGCGCACGATTCATAGGACACCAGAATCATTGCCACCTGCTCCTGATATTCACAGCGTTCAGAAGGGGCTAAAACAGGCGAGTAAAGGGTTTCGTGCTATTGACGAACCGCCTTCCCCAAAGAAAAAGAAAAAGTAGTTGCCCTGTTTCTATCGAAGACCTACGTTCCTACGCAGGCAGCTGATGTAGGCAGAACTGGGGCAAAACAAAGCCTATTGGGCATACGAACGAAGACACGGGTATGTACGACCCGTGTTTTTTGGCGGCGGGGGTTTCATCCTGCGCGGTCTGAGAATGTAAATGCATATCAATAATCTTTATAGAGGAGTGTTTTCGTGTCATGTGTAGTGAAATTCCTGAGAGTCCGTTCCAGTTCTCGACACCTGAGCTTGCCTGTTTAGAGTTTGTGCCGAACAGAGATTTTGATGCTCCCCCTAATAGTGAGGTTCGTACTTCAATCAGGATGGGTATTACTGTCAGGAGGAATAACCTTGCCCCTGAAGCTGAGGTTGAGCTGACTATGAATATTGGCGAGAAAGACGTTAATTCTCCATTCTACATACGTGCAGTAGAGAGGGCGCGTTTTAGGTGGGAAAAGGACATGGCAGATACAACAGTGAAGGTTGTGTTGGAGGGGAATGCTCCCTTATTGCTGTTGTCGTATTTAAGGCCTGTTATCGTACAAATAACATCAGCTTCTGCTTATGGTGCGTGTCATATTCCGTATGTAGACCTTCGAAAATTCAAGCCTGTAAACTATGAATAGGCTAAAAATCACAGAAGGCGAAAAATTTGTGTAAAGTGAAGGCGACACAAAAAATCTAGCTCCTTCCAAGCGGGAGGGGCTTTTTTTATGGGGAACAACAGGATGACCGCAAGCATTAAGGAGCAGTTATACATAGCGGAGTCCCGACTGGCACTGTACTACAAGGCCGAGAAAGCAATACTCTCCGGGCAGTCCTACGAGATTGAGGGGCTGAAGCTGACCCGCGCCAACTTGAAGGACGTACAGAGCATGATTTCCGCCCTAGAGAGCAAAATCTCCGCACTGAAAGCCAAGCTCAGAGGCCGAACACGCTTCAGGGTAGTGCGTCCGGGGTGGTGATAACGTGAAGATACACAGAGTGAGGAACTCCGGCTAATCACATTACGGTGCAAGCCGTACGAAGCCGAGTGTCTCAGCGTGGTATTCCAGCTCGAAATCCCCTGCGGAAGACATCACCAACAACCTCGAACTGTTGCGTGAACGGTCGCGGGACTTGTACGCAGGGGGCGGACCTCTCGGACGCGGAGCAATCGACAGGATAGTCCTGAACTCAGTCGGGCCGGGCTTGACTCTGAATTGCCGTATCAGCGCGGAGACTCTCGGACTCTCTGAGGAAGAAGCCTCGCAGTGGGAAGAGAATACGGAGCGTGAATTTGCGTTTTGGGCGGAAAGTAAGGACTGCGACATCACGCGGGGAATGAATTTCTACGAACTACAGAACTTGTGCTTCAAGTCCGTGTTGCTGAACGGTGATGCCCTAGTCATGCTCCCGATGAGGCACACGCGGAATTTCCCTTACGACCTGAGAATCGCGCTCATTGAGGGGGACAGACTGCAAGACCCGCCGCTGAGGACGTACAACAGCATGATTGACGGAGGCGTTGAGTTCGATCTTGACGGCAAGCCCGTAGCCTACCACATCACGAACCGCCACCCGTTGAGTGAAATCACAGGCCAGCCCCGCCTCGAATACGTGAGAGTCCCTGCATTCGGACACCTGACAGGAAGGCGTAACGTACTTCACCTTTTGCCGATGGAGCGCATAGGCCAGCACAGAGGAGTCCCGTTTCTTGCGCCAGTGATTGAGACGCTGAAACAGTTGGGACGTTACTCTGACGCGGAGCTTATGGCGGCTGTTATCGGGGGAATATTCGCGATATTCTTCGAGCATGGCGTTGATGACGATGATTCGTCTGACTTCATAGGCGAGGACTCTATGGCCAGCAACTTGGGGCTTCACGAGGAACAAAGGGAAGAACTCAAGGCATGCCGCGAGAGCCTGAACGCAGTCGGAGTGAATGACATGTACGGAATGGTAGCTGACCTTCCCGAACGAACCCGCGCAAAATCAATCTCCCCTGCCCGTCCGAACACAGCCTTTGACGCTTTCGTGATTTCGTTGGTTCGTCAAATCGGGAGCGCGTTGGGGATTCCTGCGGAAGTGTTGTTCCTGAACTTCGAGGCCTCATACAGCGCATCGCGAGGGGCATTATTGGAGGCGTGGAAACTCTTCAACTACTGGCGCAACTGGTGGGTAACGAATTTCTGTCAGCCAATCTACGAGGAATGGTTACAGGAGGCCGTCCTTAAGGGAAGAGTCGTAGCTCCCGGCTTCTTTGATGACCCGATGATTCGTTACGCGTATTCATGGGCTGATTGGACCGGGCCGAGTCAGGGACAACTTGACCCAGTCAAAGAGGTAAAGGCCGCGATTCTTCGTGTGGAAAACGGCTTCAGCACCCGACAGCGTGAGACAGCGGAGCTTACGGGCGTGGACTGGGAGCTTAATCACCGTCAGCGCATCAAGGAGGAGAGATTGCGCGAGGAGGCAGGCTTCAAGTCAACACCAGCGGACGATATAAAGAAGGGAGCAATGTGGAAGGTAACAGCACAGAGTGAAACGGACGCGGAAATATTGCTTTACGACATGATTTCTGACACCGACAGCGAGAATTGGGGCATCATCAACGCCAAAGGCCTAATCAGCAAGGTAA
>JAFSKV010000084.1 GCA_017448795.1 Synergistaceae bacterium
AAACTTGACGCGGAATAACATGCGGGGTAAAATACCTTTCGTGCTAAATCACCAGTGCAATCGCCGGGCTGGTGGAATGGTAGACACACGGGACTTAAAATCCCGAGGGCGCAAGTCCGTGAGAGTTCGAGTCTCTCGTCCGGCACCATTAAGGCACATGATACCGCGGGGTGGAGCAGTTTGGAAGCTCGTCGGGCTCATAACCCGAAGGTCAATGGTTCAAATCCATTCCCCGCCACCAATCATTAAGGCGGCATAGCTCAGATGGCTAGAGCATGCGGTTCATACCCGCAGTGTCCCCGGTTCGATTCCAGGTGCCGCCACCAATTCATACCCCACCCAAACATTAAGCCAGTCAGCAAACATCCCGGTCATGAATAGTGTATAATTACGCCAAAATTCCATCACATGCAGAACAAAGGAGTGATTACGATGCTCGGCGATTATACATGGGACGTTATCGAGAAGGAGTCGGAGTGTCTTGCGCAGAGATTCCAGGCAGTCAGCAAGAACGTCGCCAACGCCAACACACCCGGTTACGCCAGGCATAATGTCTCGTTTGAAGACCAGATGCGCGAGGTTATGGAGCAGGGCAGGCATCTTCACATGACGGTAACGAACGCGGCGCACCTTCCTTCTCATCCGCTCAAGATAAAGGACGTTCACGCTGCTGATGTCAAGATCATGGATGAGCAGTACAGGCTTGACCTGAACAACGTAGACCCTGAGCGAGAGATGGCCGTTCTTGCCGAGACTAGGATGATGTACACGGGCTTCATGAGGATAGCAACAAGCAAGCTCACGATGCTGAAGTCAGTTATTGCAGGGAGGTAATGAGACATGAAAATTTTTGACAGCCTAGAAGTAGCGGGAAGCTCACTGACAGCCCACCGCTTATGGATGGACACGATTTCGTCAAACCTCGCCAACATCAACACGACACGGACGAAAGCAGGAGGCCCTTACAAGCGCAGAGTCCCTGTGTTCGCGGAAATGCTTGATGAGACTCTGGGAGGCTATCATGATATAGGCGGCGTTAGAGTGCTCGGAATCTCGGAGGATCAGGGCGCGCCTAGAATGGTTTACCAGCCTGATCACCCGGACGCTAACGCAGAAGGCTATGTTGCGTACCCTAATGTGAATCTTGTGCGTGAGATGACTGACATGTTAGTTGCCAGCCGTGCATATGAGGCAAATTTGAGCGTGGTTACAACGGGAAGGGACATGTGGAACGGCGCGCTTGACGTGATGAGGGGATAAAAATTTTCCCGGAGGCTTCGTGATTGAGGCTTCCGGGAATTTTTTGCGCCTACGATTTCCGTCGGCCTGTTGAAGTTACGACGAATCTCTGTATGCAGATGAACAGCAGCAGAAGAAGCCCCGTCGCAATTTTCCCCCACCATGAGAGAAGATTTCCGTTGAACGTAATCAAGGCAGGTATCACGGACTTCAAGAGCACGCCGAAAAGTGTCCCTATCATGTAGCCCACGCCGCCAGTCAGCAGAGTCCCGCCGATTACCGCGCAGGTTATCACTTCGAGCTCGCCGCCCTGTAATGACAAGTTCCAGCCGCTTTTGACATAGAGAGCATAACTTATCCCCGCCAAGACTGAACACAGCCCGTTGAAGCCGTAAACCAAAACCTTTGTCCGTCCTACAGGGAGTCCCATAAGCGAGGCTGATTGTTCGCTGCCGCCAATCGCGTAGATGTTCCGCCCGAAACGTGTACGCTGAAGAATGAATGCCCCGATTATTATCATCACGAGGAAAAGCAGCACGTTGAAGTTCACGAACGCAATCGGCCTTATCCGCACCCATTTTCCGTCAGCAAACTTCATCAGGTATATCTTCCAGCCCGCAAGAGCGTCAATCATAGGGTGATGTATGTCAATCGACTCACGGCTTATCAGAGAGCATACACCGCGCGCAAGGAACATCCCCGTCAATGTCGTGATGAAAGCCGGGACGTTGAGATAATGTATCACCCAGCCCATGAGCAGACCCAATCCCACGCCCATAACAAGAGCCGCCGCAATACAGGTTAGGGGGTGAAGGTGAAGCACAGTCGTCCCGTAAGCGATGAACATTCCCGTGAGAGATGCCACAGCTCCGACCGACAGATCTATTCCGCCCGTGATAAGCACCATAGTCATGCCGACTGCTGAGATTCCGAAATATGCGTTGTCGATGAACAGGTTGACGAACGTCCTGAGCGTGAGAAATCCTTTGTCGCCGTAAAGAAATCCTCCCGCCGCGTAAATCACGAGGAAGATTCCTATTGTCGCGTACACCATGATGTACTTGGGGTTCGTGATTCTGGTCAGCAATGTCTGACGGTTCTTCATGCTCCTGCGCCTCCCTTCATGGCCGCACGCCGGGCAAAATATTTTCTCACCGGCTCAGACTGCAACACGATAACTACAGCGATGATTAGTGCCTTGAACGCCATAGTAGCTTCTGCCACGATGCCGAAATAGTACACGAACGTTACGATTGTGCGGATGATGAGCGAGCCTATGACCGTTCCAGCTAGGCTGAATTTTCCCCCGGCCATGTTCGTCCCGCCAATGACTACAGCAAGTATCGCGTCCATCTCGAAATTGAGCCCGGCGTTGTTGGAGTCGTTCGACATTATGCGGCTTGAGTAGATGAGGCCTGCAATCCCAGACAGAAGCCCCGTAATCATGAACACGAGCAGTATAACGTTCCCTGCCTTTATGCCTGACAGACGGCTTGCGCTTGGGTTGACCCCGACAGACTCGACGAACGCACCGAAAGCTGTCTTGCGCGTGAAGAGTGCCACAGCAACGACAACAATCACCGTGATGATTATGGGCATGGGAAGATACATGAAGCTGCCCTGACCTATGACCCTGAAAGGCGAGTAACCCGTCGTGAACTGTTTGCCGTCCGTGAGAATCTGGGCGACTCCCCGTCCGCAGACCATCAGAATCAATGTCGCTATTATCGGCTGAATGCCCCCTTTCGCCACAAGGAAGCCGTTGAACAGCCCCATCAGCGCGCAGACGACAAGAGGCACGGCGATAACGAGAATGTACGGGTAAACCGTGTAATCTCCCGGCGTGGTGTAGGTGAGAACGTCCCAGCGCAGGAACTTGAGAGCGATTGCCCCGGCGACTGCCACCAATGCGCCGACCGACAAGTCAGTACCGCCGAGAGCGATAACGAGAGTCATTCCCATTGAGATTATCGTGATTTCGGCTGAACGGTTCACGATGTCAATCAAGCTCCCGTAAAGCATTCCTGTTGACGGCTGATAGCTTATGCTGAAGAAGTCCGGGCGTATCACGAAGCACACAAGGAGGATCAACGCCTCAGCGATTACCGCCCACGTAACTTTTGACTGCATGAGTCCCGCAACGTCAAATCTTTTCCCGGCCATGTTACGCCGCCCCCTCTGCTATGATTCTCAGTATGTCCTGCTGTGTGCAGGATGCCCCGTCAACCTCAGCGACTTTAGCCCTGTCCCTCATGATGATTATCCTGTTCGAGCAGCGGATTATCTCGTCAAGCTCCGAGCTGATGAATATCACTGAGACACCTTCCCCGCACATTTCGAGCATGAGACGCTGAATTTCCGCCTTTGCCCCGATGTCGATTCCCCGTGTAGGCTCATCGAGGATTAACACTTTGGGACTCGTTGCCATCCACCGGGCGAGGATGACCTTCTGCTGATTACCGCCTGAGAGTTCCCCCGCTTTCTTCTCGCAGTCAGGAGTCGCGATTCCGAGAAGGGCAATGTACTTGTCGGCCAGCTCTGTCTGCTCCTGGCGGGTCATGGGGTGCATGAAGCCTTTGCGGGACTGTACGGCAAGCATGATGTTTTCGCGGATAGACAGGTCGCCGATTATTCCGTCGCGCTTGCGGTCTTCAGGGCAGAACGCTTCCTCAGCCTGTATAGCGTCAAACGGAGTACGTATGCTGACCTTCTCGCCGTCAACAAAAATTTCACCGTGAACAGCTCTAGTTGCCCCGAAAAGCATTTCAGCCGTCTCAGTGCGTCCGCTCCCCAAGAGTCCCGCGAAGCCAACGAGTTCACCCTTCCTGAGTGTAAGCGACATGTCATCAATCCGTGAGCCGTCCCCGATATTTTCGGCCTTGAGCATTACGGGAGAGTCTTCCGGGACGTTTGCGCGCTTCAGGCTGAATATCACGTCCATATCCTTGCCGACCATTTTCGTAACAAGCTCAACTTTTCCCAGCTCGTTGATGTTGTATGTGCCGACTAAATGACCGTTGCGCAGGATTGTCATCCTGTCTGAGACCGCGTATATCTGGTCGAGGAAGTGAGTGATGAAGATGATTCCCATTCCTGAGTCCCTGAGCTGGCGCATGACGCTGAAGAGTAGCTGAACCTCGTTTTCGTCTAGGGAGCTTGTCGGTTCGTCGAGGATTAGTATCTTGGCCTGAACGTCAACAGCACGGGCTATAGCTGTCATCTGCTGGACTGCGGTCGAGTAGTAGGACAGAGGGCGCGCAACGTCAATATCCAGGTGGAAGCGCGACATGAGTTCTTCAGCTCGGCGGTTGATTTCGCTCCAGTTGATTCGGCCATGCTTCATGGGCTGCCGTCCCACAAAGATATTTTCCGCAACACTGAGATTCGGACAAAGGTTGACTTCCTGAAACACGGTAGAGATTCCCAGAGTCATAGCCTCATACGGGCCGGAAGGATTGATCTCGCGGCCGTCAAGAAGAATCGTCCCTGAGTCTTTGCGGTTGACCCCGTTGATGCACTTGATGAGTGTGGACTTGCCCGCGCCGTTTTCGCCGAGCAAAGAGTGAATTTCCCCCTCACGTAACGAGAAGTCGACTCCATCGAGAGCCTTAACGCCCGGAAATTCTATCGTTATCCCGCGCATCTCTAGTATATTTTTCCCCGTCAAAGTCAGCCCCCCTCACTTGATGACCTTCAAGGCCTTGCGGTCAATCGTCAGCGCAACGAAAATCAGGAACACGATTCCCTTGATGAGCTGCTGTGTTGCCGACTCGAAGCCCAGCATCACGAGGCCATTATTCAGCACCGTGTACATGAGAGTTCCGACTACGATATTCGAGAATCTCACTTTTGCCCCGCCCGTTATGGGGAGTCCTCCGAGTACCAGCGAGATCAGGATCTGGGTCTCAAGCTGATTGCCTGCCGTCGCCGTGATTGAGCCTACCTTGATGACGTTGACGAAAGCCGCCAGCCCCGTCAAAGCTCCCGCCGCCACAAACGCAAGGAACTTCACTCGGTCAGTGCGGACTCCCGAGAATTTCGCCGCAGTCTCGCCAGAACCCACAGCCTTAACGTCATTGCCGATTCTCGTGAACCTGAACATGAACCATGCCACCACGAGAACCGCAACCGTGATTCCGATTTTGAGGTTGTCGCTGTCGAGAGCCTTAATAGCCGCCGAAGCAGGGATAGCTGTCTCAGTCGTGAAGTAAGCGCACACGCCCCGGAACAAGTACATTGTGCAGATTGTTACGATGAAGCTCTGAAGCCGGAATTTCACGTGAAAGAAGCCGTTGACCGCCCCTATTGCCGCGCCCGTCAAAATGCCGCCCAAAATCGCAAGGGGTATGCTGTGGAACGACAGAACCGACACAACGATTGACGCTACACCAAGCGTTGAGCCCTCCGTGAAGTCGATTGAGCCGAGAGTCATCACGAAGAACACCCCAGTAGCAACTATCATCGGGTAATACACCTGAGACAGCAACAGCCGTAACCGCTTGGGCTGCATGATTCTCCCGTCCGTCAGCCAGTACATCGCGCCCAGTATCACAACCAGCCCGATGAACGGCAGCAACCCCTTGAACGTATCACTCTCAAAAATTGACTGTTTCATTTCGTCATTGCCTGCCATGATTTTCACCTGCCTATACCATTTTCGCGATCAGGTCCTCTTCGCTGAGGGACTCGCTCCTCATGAACTCGCCGCTGATTCTGCCGTCCTTCATGATGAGGATTCTGTCTGACATTCCCAGAAGCTCCGGGATTTCCTCGCTAATCATGATGATGGATTTCCCCTGCGCCGTAAGCTCCTGCATCAGCGCGTAGATTGCCTGCTTCACTTTCACGTCAATTCCGCGCGTGGGCGAGTCGAGGACGAGAATATCGCTTCCTTTTCCGAGCCAGCGGGCTAATACTACCTTCTGCTTGTTGCCGCCTGACAGGTCAGAGATGAACTGATGAATGCCCTGCATCTTCGTCTGCATCTTCTCGGCGAACTCCTGAGCAAAATTGTTGAGCTTCCGGGACTTGAGGATGTGATTCTCGGCGAGGTCATCAAGAGACGGGAGGACGATGTTGTTCCTGATGGACTCGTTGAGGATGATTGACTCGTTGTCGCGGTCTTTGGAGGCGTAACCGATTGAGTGATGGATTGCCGAAGGTATGTCGTTGATTGGTGTGCCGTCAGCAAGCGTAACACTCCCTTCACGGTCTAACGATGCTCCGAATACTGCCTTTCCTGCCTCGTGCATTCCGCATTCACTGAGTCCGCCGAAGCCCAGAATTTCCCCGCGGTGAAGGTCGAAGCTGACATCCTCAATCTGTCCCGGAACACTTACACCCTTAACACTAAGCACTACCTCACTGCTCACTGTCTTTCCGTAATCCGTCCTGTAGTAGGCTGACCCTATTTCGCGCCCGACCATCAAACGCTTCAAGCCGTCCTCGTCAACGTCCTTAGCGTTTACGGTGTCGATATATTCGCCGTCCCTGAGAATGCTTATTGTGTCGCAGTGCGTGAGGATTTCGCCCAAGTCGTGGCTGATGAAGATTACGCTCCTGCCGTCAGCCCTCACAGCGTCCATAATCTTGTAGAGCTCGAGTCTGCCGTTCTGGGACAATGCGGTTGTTGTCTCGTCGACTATAAGAATCTTAGGCTTCATGTAGGTAGCCTTGACGATTTCGACTAGCTTTCTGTCCTCGAAGTTATAGCTGTCAATCATCGCCCCCGCCCGTATGTTCGTGAACCCGTAAGCGTCCAGCAGCCTTTGAGCCTCGCGGATCATCGCCCGCGTGTTCTTGATGCCGTGAGACATGAACGGGTCTTCATGGCCGAGAAATATATTCTCCGCAACAGTGAGTCCCGACAATGTCCCCATCTCCTGAACGATGATTGAGACTCCCAGGTTGTTCGCCTCAACCTGATTCCTGACGTTCACGGGCTGGCCGTCAAGCGTGAAAGTCCCCCCGCCGATCGTGTATATCCCGCAAAGCATCTGGCAGAAGGTGGATTTTCCGCTCCCGTTCTCACCGATGAGAGCGCGAATTTCCCCGGCGTAAACGTCAAGGCTAACGTCATTTACCGCGTGGGTTATGCCAAATCTTTTGTCGATATGTTCGGCCTTGAGCAGAATTTTTCCTGACATTTTCCCCGCCTCCTATTTCACGACGGAGCTTCTTCCGCCCCGCGCAGTAAGCGTAACAATCGCCAGCAATGCCGCGCCCGTAACAACATTCTGAATCGTTGTGGGAGCGCCGAGTGCCACGAAGCCGTTGAAGATGATTGCTATGATGAACTCGCCTATGACGATTGCGCTAATGGGAGTGCCGTATTTCCTGAACGCCACGCCGAAGAATGTACCCATCAAGGGCTGGAAGTTGCGGCTCATTGTCGACATACCTGTTAACGCTGTCATTGTCGTACCGTATGAGACTGTCAGGACGGCCATGATCCCCACGAAGAAATGCAGCAGAGCAAAGCCAATCAGCTTGTACTTCTTCACGTCTATACCCATGTTCCTGGCGGTGAACTCGTTGCTGCCTATAGCGTTGCAGTATGTGCCGATTCGTGTGTAGTTGAGGATGAACCACATTAACGCGAACGCAAGACCCGCAAGAATTATGTTGCCCGGTGCGCCGGAGAAGAACCGCAATTCGGGCGCAAGTGTCTGCTTAACCCCTCCTGCCGCAAAGACCGCAACACTCTCAAGAATGAGCATGATACCGACCGTAACAATCATTGACGGGACATTGAGGCGGTTGTAGAGGATGCCTATGATGATGCCGATGAGAGTCCCGCATCCGAGACAGCCCAGAATGAAGCCGGGATAGCCGAGTTTCTCCGAGAGTATCACGCCCACGATTGACGACAGGACGATATTAGCCCCGACCGCAAAATCGAACAGCCCCATCACGACGATGAAGTACAGCCCGCATCCGCCGACAGAGTATATGATTGACGACTGGAAATAGGAGAAGAGATTTGCCGGGCTTCCGAAGTTCGAGGGGGTAAGGAGCTTGAAGAGAGCGTAGAAGAATATCACCATCCCCGCAAGAATCATGAAGCCGAAGAGCCGGGAGCTTTTAGCCCTGAAACTTTGCATGAATATTCACATCCTTTGCGTAAAAAAACAGAGCCGGAATACGAATATCCCGACTCCGCCAGTGTCATAGCCTGCCTATTTTGCGTGGCGTGAAACAACGTCTTCAACCGAGAGCTTCGCGCAGGCCGCCGCCAAGTCATCATAGCTCAGTTCCGCGAGCGCCTTAATCTCATCGGCTGTGTAGGGGAGCTGGTCGCCCGTGAAGTACTTTGCGTAGTTCTCGTAGTCAGCGGGGGAAGCGACGTACATGTACGGGAAGACCATATCATAGAAGCCGTCAGTCTTTGCCGCGAACTTGCCGCGAATCGTGTTGTAGACCATCAGGAACGCGAAGAAGGGGTCTGCGTAATGCCCGCCCGATTCAGCCGCCATTGCCCCCGATTTCAGCTTTGCGTCAAGGTCTGGCAGGAAGTCAGTCGACACAACCGCAATTTTCCCGGTGAGTCCTTTTGCCTCGATAGCCGCGATTGCACCGAGCAATGTATCACCGCCGCCGCCCGCGACTATGAGCGCGTCAATGTCCGGGTTAGCGTCAATGATTGCCTCAGCTGTCGCGCGCCCTGTGTCGGTAGTCGTGCGCCCGTACTGGGGATCAAGCAGGGTGACTTTGTCGTCAGGATGCTCCGCGTTCCATGCCTCGACACCAGCCTTGTAGCCTGCCCAGCGTCCCAAGAACGTAGCATCGCCCGGCTCCCAGCCTTCGAGTCCGATTTTGCGGCAGCCCTTCTGTCCCGCGAGGATGAGGACGAGAGTCTTTCCGTTGTCGAACTCTGACTCGTGGACTGCTCCAACGTAGTACTTTGACGCGCAGGCCTGTGCATATTCATCGGGGTTGGCGGCCTTGTCGATTACCCTGAAGAACTGCGCTACGTACACTTCATTTTCGTCGCAGGTCTTGATGACCGAGCCCATTTCCGCGCTGGCACTGTTGCAGATGATTATTCCGTCGCAGCCTGCAAGTGCCAGAGTCTCCGCGCTTGATGTTACCTGCTCTGAGATATGCGCCTGGTCAACCCACTGTGTTTCTACTCCGAGAGCTTTTGCCGCAGCGTCAATCATCCTCTTGCACTCACTGCCCAGCGTGTCCGTTGATGACCAAATCGATATGCCTATCTTGATGGGAGCCGCGAATACTGCCGGGGCTGAGGCGAATATCATTACTGCTGTGAGTATTGATGCTATTACTTTCTTCATGGCCTGATTTCCTCCTTAGTACCTGCGCTGTGAAATAACGTCAGCGGCCTTCACCGACTTCACCGAGCCGAGATCTATTCCACCGTCAGTGTCAAACACGCCTTCTTCCGGGTGGATGACTGTCCTGCTGAACTTCTCGCCGCGTTCAAGTGCCTCAATCGTGGGGACGACAAACGCGCCGTAAAGCGGTGTGCATTCGACTGTGCAGTTCATCTCGCCAGCGACTATAGCGTCAAAAGCGGCCTTCACCGAGTCGCAGCCCACAATGATTATGTCCTTGCCCGGGACTTTTCCGGCGGCCTTTATCGCGTCGATTGCTCCCAGTGCCATATCATCATTCTGCGCTATAAGCACGTCAATTTTCGGGATGGACTTAAGCCAGCTCTCCATGACTGCCTGGCCTTCCGCCCTCGTGAAGTTCCCTGACTGCTGGCCCACGAGCTTCAGGTGAGGATATTCAGCAAGTGCCTTGAGGTTGCCTTCTGTGCGTCCCGTCTGCGCTGAAGCTCCCGTTGTGCCTTCCATGATTACGATGTTGACATCCTCATCACCGCGTCCGATCTTCTTGAGGTACTCGCCTGCCCACGCAACCTGCCTTCTGCCTTCCTCGACAAAATCGCCGCCGAACGCCGCAACATACTCGATTTTGTCCGCGCAGTCGGGGAGTCTGTCGATGAGGAGCAACGGAATTTCGGCCTCGTTGACTTCCTTGAGTACTTCGTCCCAGCCAGTTGACACAACGCCCGTGAAGAGTATGTAGTCGACATCCTGAGTGATGAAGTTGCGCAGAGCCTTGATCTGGTTCTCCTGCTTCTGCTGGCCGTCATCGTAGACTAACTTCCAGCCCGGATGATTCTCGATTGCCGAGCGGAGATCGTCGGTGTTGGCTGTCCTCCAGTCTGATTCCTGGCCTATCTGTGAGAAGGCGATGACAATATCCTTCGCGCTTGCCGCTGTAACACACACGAGCAGAACAAACGCAAGGGCAACACACAAAATTTTCCTCATGAGAAAATTCCCTCCATGCTATATAGATTGTCTGTATAATTGAGATGGCTGAATGCTACACTCAACACGTGAAAATTACAATCTGTAGGGAGGCTGAATTTACATGATAGCGGAAAGTTTGTTCGGAGTTACGCCTGACGGAAGGAATGTATACAACTACACACTCACTGACGAGTCCGGGCAGAGCGTCATCATCTCGGAATATGGCTGTGCGATTCTTGGGATTAACGTTTTCGGCAATGACGGCGGGCTCTATGATGTCGCGCTGGGTTATGACACGCTGGCTGAATACGTTACTGACACGCGGAATTTCGGCGCGACAATCGGACGTTACGCGAACAGAATCGCAGGCGGCAAATTCACCCTGAACGGCGTAACCTATCACCTGCCGCAGAATGACGGACGCAACACCCTTCACGGAGGCCCGGACGGTTTCAGCAAGCGGCTGTTCTCGTCAGAACGCAAAGGGGAAGCTGTCATCTTCAGGCTTGAGAGTCCTGACCTTGACGAGGGATTTCCGGGAAATTTCACGCTGACTGTAACAGTCTCATTCACCGCCGGAAGACTCAAGATGGATTACGTTTATTCCTGCGACAAGGACACGCCCGCCAGCATCACCAATCACAGCTACTTCAACCTTAACGGACATGGAACGGGTACAATCCTGAATCACAAAGTGAGTCTCAGTGCCTCGAAATATTGCCGGGCAAATGATGAGCTTCTTGCTCTTGCGCCTGCTGTGAATGTTGAGGGGACTCCGTTCGATTTCAGGGAAGGCAGGAAGATTCTTGACGGGATAATCTCGTACTCGCCGGAAATCATCAGGGCAGGGGGCGGCTATGATCACTGTTTTGCTGTTGACGATAACGCCCGGCCATGTGCCGCAGCTGCAGGTGATGTTACGGGTATCACGCTGGAAGTATGCTCCGACATGCCGGCCCTACAGTTCTACACTGGGAATCAAATCGGCCATGTCCGCGGGAAAAACGGGGCGTTCTACAACAGCTTTGACGGTTTCGCGCTTGAGTGCCAGAAGTTCCCCAACGCAATAAATGAGCCGTCCTTCCCTGATTGTGTGGTCAAGGCAGGACAGCCTGAGTCAAAATACATAGAGTACAGATTTTCCCATTAGCCCGGTAAATTCGAGAAGGCTTGATTTCTGCAAAAGCTGGTACATAATAAGGATGCGGAAAATATCGACAGGAGGAAAATATCATGAGGCGTATTTTATCGGCAATGGCTCTTGTGATTATGCTTGCGGGAAGTGCGTTCGCTCTCAGTGATGAGGAGTACTTGAGGCTGAAGAAGAGCAATGCTGACTTCGCACGGGCTGACAGGGAACTCACACAGACATGGAAGCGGCTGAAGGACTCCATGCCTAAGAGGGCGTTCAGGATTCTTCAGGATGAACAGCGTGAATGGATTGATTTCCTGCGCGACAGGGTAGCAGAAGATTACATGGACGAAGGATATTCTAGGGCTGAGGCCTACACAATGGCAACGAACGAGAGAATCGACGAGCTTAAATCCAGAGCGAGGGAACTCACGAGGTAACACGGCAGAAATTCAGGGGGGCAGAAGTTCACAGACCCCCCAAAATTTTGCGCATTAATTCTTCTGGCCGTAATACGCTCCCGGCCCGTGCTTGCGGAGATAATGCTTGTCTAGGACGTATTGCGGCGCGGGTTCTGACTTCGTGTCAACATTCAGCGTGTACATTGCCATCTTCGCGACTTCCTCAAGGACGACGGCGTGATAGACGGCCTGAGCGGGACTCTTCCCCCACGTGAAAGGCCCATGACAGCGGCAAATCACCCCAGGAACAGCAAGAGGATCAATCTTCCTGTCAGCAAAAGTCTCAGCGATAACACGGCCTGTATTAAGCTCGTAATCTTCATCGACTTCCTGCGCCGTAAGATTCCGTGTGCATGGGACTGACCCGTAGAAGTAATCCGCGTGTGTCGTCCCGTAACAGGGAACATCTTTACCGGCCTGCGCCCATCCTACAGCGTGGGGGCTGTGAGTGTGTACAATGCCGCCTATTCCGGGAAATGACCTGTACAGCTCAACATGAGTCTTAGTGTCAGATGAAGGGTTCATTACCCCCTCGACAATACGGCAGTTCATGTCGACGATGACGAGATTAGCCGGGGTCAAGTCCTCATACTCCACACCTGAAGGCTTGATAACTACGAGTCCTTTTTCCCGGTCTATGCCTGAGACGTTGCCCCAAGTGTAGACGACAAGCCCCCGACTCGGAAGCTCCATGTTGGCGCGGTAAACTTCCTCGCGTAATTCTTCCAGCATCATGATCACTTCAGCTTCCACGCAAGATCGGCCATGAACAAATCACGTTCGAGGCTCTCAGGCGTTGTGTCCTTGCTGATGTGGACGAACTCAATATCCATGATGCGCGCCCAGTCCCGTATCATCTCAGCGTCAGCGTCGTAGCTCAGTACAGTATGATGCGCACCGCCTGCCAGTATCCAGCACTCAAGCCCGGTCTTCAGGTCAGGCATTGAACGCCACATTACGCGGGCAACGGGCAGATTCGGCATTGGCATTATGGGCTTCACGCACTCTATATCTTGGCATATCAGCCTTAACCTTCCGCCCATGTCGACCAGACTCACGGCAACCGCGCTCCCTTCATGACCCTCGAACACGAGCCTTGCCGGGTCTTCCTTGCCGCCGATTCCGAGAGGGTGGACTTCTATTCTCGGCCTTCCAGCTGAGACTGACGGGCATACTTCCAGCATGTGCGCGCCTAGGCTGTACTCGCTTCCCGGCACAAGGTGATATGTGTAATCCTCCATGAAAGCAGAGCCGCCTTTGAGTCCCTGTGTCATGAACTTCACAATTGCTGTCATGGCCGCGACCTTCCAGTCTCCTTCAGCCCCGTAGCCGTAACCAGACGCAAGCAAATGCTGAGTCGCAATGCCTGGAAGCTGGCGCATTCCGTACAGATCCTGAAACGTGTTCGAGAAAGCCCGGCATCCTTCGCGGTCTAGCATCTTCTTGATTGCAATTTCCTCGCGCGCCTGATAGCGGACGGCCTCGACATTCTCCGTCGCCATGTCATAGAGAGCCTCATATTCCTTCATGAGAGCGTCAATTTCCTCTTCTGTTACGGCGGCCATGATGTCAGCAAGCTCACCGACCGGCCATGTGTTGACCTGCCAGCCGAGTTTTGCCTGAACTTCTACTTTGTCGCCTTCTGTTACGGCAACTTCCCTCATGTTGTCGCCGAAACGCATAACCCTCAATGACCGCGAGAACTCCGCGCCTGCTGCTGATCTCATCCATTTTCCGAGCCTCTGCTGAATGTCTTTGTCCTGCCAGAAGCCCGCGATGATTTTGCGGGGGACTCTGAGCCTTGCGCCGATGAAGCCGTGTTCTCTGTCACCGTGGGCGGCCTGGTTGAGGTTCATGAAGTCCATATCAATTTCATCATTGGGGATTTCGCGGTTGTACTGGGTGGCGAAGTGGCACCATGCTTTTTGCAGATGAGCGAGGCCGTTAATCCACATTTTTGACGGGCTGAATGTGTGGCACCAAGTGATTATTCCGGCGCATTTAGTGTCATAGTTTGCTTCGCGGATTACGCTGGTGATTTCGTCGTTGGTCTTGGCTGTAACCTTGTAGATGACTTTGCAGGGAAGATTTCCTGATGCGTTGAGGGAGTCGGCCATTTCCTGCGCTCTTTTCGCGACTGTCTCGAGTACTTCCGGGCCGTAAAGGTACTGACTGCCCACGACAAACCAGAACTCATAATCTTTCAGGTTCATGTGTGTAACTCCTTCCGTTAAGGCGAATGTTATTGCGGATGAGAATAGTATACAGCGTGAGGGAATATTTTGTGAGGGCTGATATAATTTCGGCTTAACACAAACTTTCACGGAGATGATTTCTTCATGGGCAATCCATTTTCGGACGACCCTTTAGCCCTTCTTTTGGGGAAATGGTCAGTCGACATTAATATTTACTCAGTCTCATTCCGTATAATCCTCGTGATAGCCCTCGCGTCATGGATAGGCTGGGAGCGGTCAAGCAAGAGGCATTCCGCGGGTATGCGCACGTTCATCATCGTATCAATGGCATCCGCGGTTTCGGCCATGCTTGACGTGTGCATTCTGGCGGTCCACTCAGGCGGCATCCCGATAATTTCGGCGGCATCCGTCGTGTCAGTGGCAATGCTGAGCGGGAACTCAATACTCTTCAGCTCACGCAGCCAGATCAAGGGGCTGACGACTTCGGCTGGACTGTGGGCTTGCGGGATTGTGGGGCTTGCAATTGGGGGCGGGCTGTACACGATCGGGCTTGCGTCATTCTTTGCGCTGATATTCTGCATCTCGCAGCTACCGAAAGCTGAAGCCATCCTCAAGGACAGGTCTAATCACTTCGAGGTTCACCTTGAGCTCAAGAACAGCTACAACCTTCAGGATTTCGTTACGACAATCCGCAAATTAGGCCTGAAGATTGACGACATAGAGTCGAACCCCGCCTACACAAATTCCGGCCTGAGCGTCTATTCAGTCTCAATGACGATAAGCGAGAGGGACTTCAAGACGTACAAGAGCCACAAGGACATAATCGAGGCTCTGCGCTCCCTTGACTACATTCACTATATCGAGGAAATGAAATAGGGAATTGGGATTATAATATCTGGAAATCCACACGAAGGAGACAACTTCATAATGCAGATAAGCATCACAAGGAATCCGAATCCCGGAAAGATGCCCCCTGAGAATGAGCTCGGTTTCGGGAAAATCTTCACTGACCACATGTTCATGATGGACTACACAGACGCGGAGAAGTGGCACAACGCCCGCATCCTCCCTTACGGCCCTATATCACTTATGCCGTCCGGGGACGGAATCCAGTACGCCAACACAGTGTTCGAGGGAATGAAGGCTTACCGATGGGCTGACGGGTCAATACACCTGTTCCGTCCGGGCGAGAACGCAAAGCGCATCAACGTGTCAGCAGAACGCATCGGACTTCCTGAAGTCCCAAACGAGATGTTCCTTGAGGCAGTGCGTGAGCTGGTGAAGCTGGACTCGTCATGGGTGCCTTCAAGCGAGGGTACATCACTGTACATAAGGCCGTTCATTTTCGCGACGGACGAGGAGCTTGCCCTTCACGGAATCCACAAGGCTATATTCATGGTGATACTTTCACCGAGCGCGAGCTATTTCGCCGAGGGAATCAAGCCCGTGAAAATCATGCTTGAGACTGAGGACGTGAGGGCAGTGCGCGGCGGAACAGGCTACACGAAATGCGGAGGCAACTACGCGGCCTCCAACCGTGCAGGAGACAGGGCACTCGCGAAGGGGTATTCACAGGTCTTGTGGCTTGACGGCGTTCACAGGAAGTACATTGAGGAAGTAGGCGCAATGAATGTGATGTTCAAGATTGACGGGACTGTAGTAACACCCTCGCTTGAGAACGGCTCAATACTCGGAGGCATCACGCGTAAATCCTGCCTTGAAGTCCTGAGACACTGGGGCATTCCTGCTGAAGAGAGGCTGCTTAGTGTTGATGAGCTTGTCGGGGCGGCTGAGACCGGGAAACTTGAGGAGGCATTCGGCACGGGGACGGCGGCTGTAATTTCGCCGATTGGTGAGCTGGCCTACAAGGACAAGAAGTACACGGTCAACGACTTCAAGATCGGCCCTGTAGCGCAGAAGCTGTATGACGAGCTGACGGGGATACAGTGGGGCAAGAGGCCTGATCCTTTCGGATGGACTGAATGCGTTTAATCCTGCCGACATTCGCGAAAATCAACCTTACACTGCGCGTTGTGGGGAAACGTCCCGACGGCTATCATAATCTTGTGTCAACATTCATGAGGATAAATTCGGGTGATGTGCTGTACATATCCGAATCGACGGCCGGAATAGACATAGTGAACGCGAATATTCCCCTCAAGGGCGAGAACATAGTAGCAAAAGCCCTCAGGATAGCGCGTGAGGAAGGCTTCAAGATTCCGCCCCTGAACGTGAAGATACACAAGAGCATACCGCCCGGTTCCGGCTTGGGTGCTGGTTCAGGGAATGCGGCGGCAGTGCTGATGCTTTTCGGGGCAGAGAGAGTCGCGGCGAAGGTCGGAGCTGATGTGCCGTTCCTGTGTTCGGGACATGATTTCGCGCTTGTGTCAGGAATCGGAGATCATATCGAGCCTGTGAAAACTCATGCAATACACGGCGTGATAGCGATTCCGAACTGGGAGACTGAGACGAAATCGGCATATTCTGAGCTTGATGCGCTGGGCTATGATGTCGGGATAATGCTTGCACGGACTGAGGCGCGGGACATATATTATGCGAACGCGGGGCGCAAGGTCGGACTCCTGCCTAATGACTTCATGAAGGTGTTGCTGAAGCGGCATCCCAAGTACAACGAGTTATTCCGAATGTTCCAGAATGCTGATGCTGACTGCTGGGGGGTAACTGGTTCAGGAAGTGCGGCGTTTGCGGTGCTGAAAGAGTCCGTGAAATTCTCGTGGCCTAGCTATGTGAAGAACGTGCTGTATTTCTAGAGTGAGAGACTGAGGGATTCCTCCTGAGCGTCAAGAGCCCGGGAGGAATTTTTTTGTGCGTTGCAGAAATTCGGGCTTTATCTGGAACGGGAACAGTGAGAGCATCCCGGCGTAATCGATTTTTCCCGGCCTCCAGTTGTCTTTTTGCCTCATGATTTCACCGAAGCTGAAGCCCTCGTAGAGTTTCAAGCTCCTCATGCCGTGCTTGCCGATTGATTCGTAGAAGTCCGCGAACTTGAAGCCCCAGTCATCTGAGACGCGGCCGGATTTTGCGCGCTTGGGCTGGTAGAACACGGGCAGCAACAGCGCGGGTTCGCCGTAATTTTCGGGGCAGTCTATGCCTTGAGCGATGAGGGCATTGCGGGTTAGCGAGCCTCTTACGCTGATGATTCGGCGGGGCTTGTCTGTGATGGTTTTGGCGGCGTTCATGAGGCCGGTTCCGTAGACGGTGCAGTTCTTGAGGGGGTAACTTCCGAGAATGCTGCCGATGAGAGAGTAATGTTTGCGGTCGGGGAGGAACGGCGCGAGTCCGGGGAGGGCGGCGATTCTTTTGCCTGACGCGAACTCGAAGAAGTGCTTGTTGATGTCATCGCCCCAGTTGCGGGGTACGAGGGAATAATTCCTGAGCTTGACCCAGCAGTGTGTGAATATGACGTTGCCAGTGATGAGGCTGACGAGTTCCCAGAATATGACGGCGGGAAGGTAGTATGTGGCTATGATGAATCTTTTTGTGACGCGTAATGAGCTGTAGAGGAAGCTATAACGTTTGAGACGGGATTTTAGGGCAAAATATGGGCTGTTCGCTGTTCGCTGTTCGCGTTGTAGCGGCGTTCGTGGCCATTGTCAACACCTTTTCTTTGTGGATTTACGCGGGATTATACCATGAAGGCGCGTTACTTTGTGAGGCCGTTATACGCTACGAACTGAAGGAAACCCTCAATGATTTTCTTGCTGCGCTGTGAGATGTCCTTTGCGTTGAAATTGCCTTTTGCCCCGGCGATACAGTGAAGCTCGTGAATCTGAGTCCCTGCTTTTCTTAACGAGGGGATGCCAATGTAGTATCTTTTCTTGTCCGTGAAATCGAGATTGGCGGCTGAGGATTTTATTTTGCCCTCAAGAAGTGATTTATTGCCTAACATTTCGTACATGTCAGGGTTGATCTTGCCTTTCTTGGCGATGTGTTCGGTCTCAAGGCTGGCTGACAGAAGAAGCAGGGGCTGTTCTTTATCGGCCATGAGCCACCATGCCAGCATAGAGCGCGTGATTTTCTTTTTCCCGTTGAACTTGCACCGCTGAATTTCTGCCTTGAGTTCCTCAGCGTCAAACCTGTATTTCCCGAATGTAACACCATGTCCTCCCAAAATTTCGACCATTTCCCTGAACAACGGGGTGCGTAGATTGTGGGAATTTGCGCCGAGAATTGTTGCCGTCCAGATGAACGCGGTGATTTTGCCGAGAAAGTCGTAGAATTTCGCGTCGTCGAGCCTGCCTTCAGCGTCCTTGTTGCTCATGAAGTACACTGATGTGATGAGCGTCCACGCGGCATTAGGGGCGTAATCCAGCACGAACAGCCTTCTTAGCACCTGCTCCGAGAAGATCCCTTCATCCTGATCCGCGACGGCTCTCCAGAACCCGGCGAGTGCCTGAAGGTTTGCGAACACTCTTTCATGTTCCTCGCGCAGCAGCCTGTAGTTGCCCCTCTCGTAAAAGCTCCTGAGTCCCTCCTGAGTTGAGTCCGTAATCCCTGCTTTTGCCCTCTCATAGTGCATGTACCTGTTGAACAGCTCATCCATGGGGCAGGAAATTTTCAGCGGGGAGAATATACGCCCACACAAAGTTTCGAGTTCCTTCCATCTGTCGGTGAAGTAATCTTTTCTGCCGTCATCAGAGAATGCTTTATATAGCTTGACTTTGAATATGTCGGAGTCGGAAAGGGGCTTGCCTCTGTCATTGAGGGTTGAGAATATGCGGAGTGCTGCGTCTTGAGTGTTTGCCTGAATTGGCAGAAGAATGCAGTTGTTGAGGATTCTGTTTGGGAGCTTGGAGTAATCGTGCTGAAAGTCTGTGCTGCTTTTGTCGTGCCTGTCTGAACGTGAGCGTATAAATCCCTGAAGCAGCCTGTAATTTGCGGCATACCTGCTTTTCATGTTGTCCGCGTTGCCTGAGCGTAATATTTCCGCGAGCTCGTTTCTCTCATCATCTGTAACAACTTGGGAATCGATCTTGAGTTTATCGCGGTCAGGTCGGCCTTCCTCGTCGGTCTCCCAGATGCAGCGGCCTATATTTTTGCGGATCTCGCGGCTCCAGCTGTCCGAGAAATTATCCATGTCCTGATAAAATGCCCTGAGCATCAGCAGAATGGTAATGAGTCTCTGTTGTCCGTCGATGACTTCCAGCTTTTTGCTTTCATTGCGGAAGGTAACTATTGGGCCTAAGAAATACTCATTATTAATGTTGAAGCTGTTACCTGTCACTGCGAAATCGACAATGTCATCCCACAACGCAGAACACTCATCATCGCCCCAAGCGTAAGGCCTCTGATAGTCAGGAATGAGGAACAGAGAATCTTTTGAGCCTAACAGCTCAAGAATGTTTTTTTGCTCAACACTAGTTAACATGCCAGACATGACGAAGACTCCTGTGAAAAATTTGGGATATGCTGAGGATTATACCACAGAATTTTGCGCACAAAAAAAGAGGAAGCCCACCGAAATGGACTCCCTCTTGTCTAATCTAAACTGGCGACGGTCTGCTCTCCCATGAGTACCCCTCATAGTACCATCGACGCTCGCAGGCTTAACTTCCGGGTTCGGCATGTTACCGGGT
>JAFSKV010000085.1 GCA_017448795.1 Synergistaceae bacterium
AACGACATCAACAATGCCATGAAGGGCATGACGGACGCACAGCAGGTGCAAGCCCTGACCAAGATATTCGGGAAGGACGCAGTGCCGGGTATCCGTGCGATGATGAAGGAGATTGAGCAGGGAACATTCACGGAGCTTGACAAGAAAGCTGAAGGGGCAAAAGGTGTCTCGTATGAGATGATGCAGAAACAGTTGCTCACGTTAAAGGGGCAAATGGACATTGCTAAGTCGGCAATTTCTGATGTCATGATTGAAATCGGCAATGCGGTTCTCCCAATTGTTACAGCGGTTGTGTCGGGCTTTGCCACAATAACAGTAAGTTTTGCGGAGTTCATGAAAGGCTCTGACATCACGAAATGGGTTGTGAGGATTGCAGGCGGTTTAGCGGCACTAAAAGTTGGTGTCGTTGCGGTCAAATATGCATGGTTGATGCTGAAGCTCCCGTTCTTGTCAATGAAGGTAGCAATGGACTTCCTGAACCTGAAACTTGTTGCGCAGGGCAAGCAGGCGGGAATGCTCTCGAAAGTCTGGCGAGGTCTCAAATCCGGCCTGCAAGGAGTCGGCGGCGCGTTTAAGGCTGTCGGTAAAGGGATTTGGGGAGCGTTCAAGGGACTCGGCAATGTTGCGTTTGATGTCGGGAAGCTGGCGGCGTACAAGGCGAAGGCAGTAGCAGTAACCGTAGCCACGAAAGCATGGGCAGGAGCGCAGAAATTATGGGGACTGGCCATGAAGGGCGCAGGGAAGCTGTTGGATGTCGGGAAGCTCGCGCTGTATTACGGCAAGCAACTAGTCATAGCGGCGGCAACAAAAGCATGGACAGCGGCACAATGGCTCTGGAACGCGGCCATGACTGCGAACCCCATCGGTCTTATCATTGCGGCAATAGCTGGGGCAATCGCGATCGGTTACTTGCTCTACAAGAACTGGGACAAGCTCAAAGAATGGTGGAACTCATGGACGATTAAGGACGTGTTCGCGGCGATTAAAGATTACGCTGGGCGGGCATGGTCATATGTTGTCGGGAAGTGGAATGAGTTTTGGGACTGGTGGGACACAACTAGCCTCAGTGATTTCTTTGCGCCCGTCAAGGATTACGCGCTTAGTGCGTGGAATTTTGCCCGTGAGAAATGGGAAGAGTTTTCCGCATGGTGGGACTCCGTGTCATTTTCCGACTTGTTTGCGCCCGTGAAAGAGTATGCGCTCGGAGCGTGGAATTACGTCAAAGGCAAGTGGCAGGAGTTCGGCGACTGGTGGGACTCATGGAGTCTCGGAGACATATTCCCTGAAGGATTCTCGCTCTCATGGGACGGTGTAATATCAGGCTGGGAGAACGCGAAGGAAATTATTGCGTCAGGCTGGGAGAACTTTATCGCTATTCTTGCGCCCGGCTTTGAACGCTGGAAGAATGCGTTTCTGACGGTGAAAGATGTTGCCGTCAGCTATCTCAGCCATATTGCCGAACATTGGGGACGCGTCTTTGAGGGCGTTGCCAATCTCATAGCTTCGGGCTGGA
Source organism: Synergistaceae bacterium (assembly GCA_017448795.1). Classification (GTDB taxonomy): domain Bacteria; phylum Synergistota; class Synergistia; order Synergistales; family Aminobacteriaceae; genus JAFUXM01. The sequence continues at coordinate 1,514 of JAFSKV010000085.1, forward strand.
ATAAGGTTGAGGGATTGCTGAGAAACGTTGATTTCTCCGGGATATGGGAGACTCTTGCGTCAGGTTTTGCGACAGTATGCGACACCATCAAAGGCGCATGGGAGGGTGTAACAGGCTTCATCAAAAGCGCGTGGGATACGGCCTCAGAATACGTGTCAGGCGCGTGGAAGTGGACTAAGGGGCTTTTCGGCTTTGACACTGAGGGTGAAGAGCTTGAAGCACAATTACAGGACATAACCGCCCTAAACAAGATGAGCGAGGGATTCTCCCAGCGTGTGGCCGAAATGACAGCGGCATGGCAACCCTTCAAGGACTCACTCAGCGAGGGCTTCCGGGATATATACACCATGATGCAGGGGGTCTCAGACAGGATTCACAGCATAGTGATACCCGCCGTGAATGAGTTAGTCAGCGCGTTAAGCCGGGTGGCCAGTGAAATCACATCGATAGTACAGGCTGGAAATCTCGAAGTGCAGGTGTCAGCACCAAGTCTCGGAGGAAATCCGCCCATTCAGCGGACATTAGGAGGCAGAAAACGCGCAGAAGGCGGAATAATCACGAGGCCTGAGATTGCGCTAATCGGCGAGGCAGGACGTGAGGCAATAATCCCGTTGGAGCGTCAATCACGGGGGGCGGAATTGTGGTTCGAGGCAGGGCGTGAGCTTGGTCTAATCTCAACGAGTAACACGGCCATGAACACGGCAACCAGTCAGGAATCCGCGCAAAGCTATAACGTCATCAGCAACATCATTCCTCACGCGGAGGGCGGGATATTCTCTCAGCCCCACATAGGACTTGTAGCAGAAGCCGGGCGCGAGGCAATCATTCCCCTTGAGAATCAGGCGCGGGGTATGCAGTTGTGGTTCGAGGCAGGCCATGAGTTAGGCATGTTCCCGGATGATACACAGGAGTCGCCGTTCGGTATTCCGCTGTGGAAGGCCGCAGATGAGACACAAGGAATTTCGTTCGGCACGTCAAGCACCAGCACTCAGGCGGTATTCTCACCGAGCATAACTATCACGGTGAACGGCGGCGAACAAGACACAGAGCAGCGTTACAGGGACATGTTCACGGAAATATTCGAGGATTTGTACGCACAGTTTCAGGACAGAATGCAGAGGGTGGCGTTTGAATGAGGACATACAGGACACAGCAAGGCGATACGTGGGACATAATCGCCCTCAGAATGTACCCCAACATAGGGGCGGAAAAGCTCACCGACATTCTCATTGAGGCCAATCCCGAACACGTACACACAGTGATTTTCTCGGCGAACATTGAGCTGAATATCCCAGACGTTGAAGTCCCGATAATCACGAGCCTTCCCGCATGGAAGAGGTAGGACAATGGACGGACACACAGCAAGACACGCACAGGTCAGCCTGATTTACGAGGGCGTGAATATTTCGCGGGATATTGCGCCGTTCCTGATCTCGTTCACATACACGGACAACGCGAAAGACAAGGCCGATGATATTTCTCTGACGCTTGAAGACCGGGGACGTTTGTGGTGCGCGGACTGGTTTCCGACAAAGGGCGACAAGATTCGCGCAAGCATAGTAGTCCACAACTGGGAGACTGAGAGCAGGACAGAGTCGCTTCCTTGCGGGACGTTCGAGGTAGACCAGATAGAATGTTCCGGGCCGCCCAACCAAGTAACCATCAAGGC
>JAFSKV010000086.1 GCA_017448795.1 Synergistaceae bacterium
AACCCGCGTCGCAGCCTTGAAAGGGCTGTGTCCTAGGCCTCTGGACGATGGGACCCTGTGATGAGTGGTGAATCGCGCGGGACTTGAACCCGCGACACCCGGATTAAAAGTCCGGTGCTCTACCGACTGAGCTAGCGATTCAGCAAAGCAACAGGGGGTATTATATTATCGCAGCCCGAAAAAATCAAATCACATGTTATCATTTACCCGTAATCCCTGCAAAAGGAGGCTGACTCTTTGACATTAACCGAAACTCTCTCGCGGCTCTCCGTGCTTAACCGCGACAACGGACGCAGCTTCACAGACACTTCGCGGCTCGACGCAATCAGCAGCTCACTCAAGGCAGCAAAATATTCACGGCTGAATCACGGCGGACTCTTTCACCTCTACTCCTTGAAGCCCATAAACGAAATCAGCAGGCCAGTTGTGATTATATCTTCTCATGTTGACTGTGAGGCGGGAATCACAAGATGTTTCACGGATTTCCTGCCGGGCGGGCTTATGCGCGGGACTTTCGACAACTCCATAACCAACGCTTCACTGTTATATCTCATGCTTGAAGGAAGGCTGCCGGACAACGTTCTTGCGGCTTTCACAGGCGATGAGGAGAGAAATTCACGCGGGGCTGAAGATGTGATATGGTTCGCAGGATGTTCCGGGCTTGAGATTGAGTGCGTGATAGTTCTTGATGTTACTGACAGGGGCTGGGATGAAGGAGCGGATTTCACGGTGGAAAATAATTTCTGGTCTGACTCACTCGGCGCGAAGGTGATAAAGGCTGCGGAAAATTCCGGGTTCACATGGCGTTTTGTCCCGGAAGACCCCGGCAATATTCCAGGGTACATAAACGGAAGGAACGTGATTCCGTTTGAGGCTGATGAAGATGAATCCTGGGAATATGACGAGTATTATGCTCAGTGTTTCAGCCTCTGCCTTCCCGTGAAAGGAGACATGCACAGAAACGAAGGAGTTTATGCGCGGCAGGAGTCATTCAAGCGTTACACAGATATTATTGCGGAACTGGCGGCATCAATATAATCACAAGGAGGCAGATAATATGTTCAGGAAAGCAGAAAGACGAAAAGCAAAACTCAGGCTCGCAATAACAGGCCCGGCAGGTTCAGGCAAGACTTACGGAGCTCTCCAGATAGCCCAGGGGCTCGGCGGCAAGATAGCCATGATTGACACAGAGAACGGATCAGGCGACTTATACGCTGACATTTGCGACTATGACGTCCAGACACTCACAGCACCCTACAGCATCCAGAAATATCTCGCGGCAATCCATGAGGCAGAAAGCGAGGGCTACGACATCCTCATCATCGACTCCCTCTCCCACGCATGGAGCGGAGAAGGAGGACTGCTAGATATGCATAATCAGCTTACCAACAGCATGAAGAGCGGAAATTCATACGCGGCGTGGAACAAGATTACCCCGTGGCACAATAGGCTAATTGAGACTATGCTTGCCTCACAGTGCCACATCATCGCCACGATGAGGAGCAAGACAGATTACGCGCAGATTCAGAACGACAAGGGACGCACAGAAATCCGCAAGGTTGGTCTCGCTCCTGTACAGCGCGACGGAATGGACTACGAGTTCACGGTTGTGTTCGACCTGAGCATGGAGCATAGTGTTACGGTCAGCAAGGACAGGACGAGCCTCTTTGACCGCCAGATATTCACGATAAGCCAAGAGACCGGGAAAATTCTACGCAGGTGGCTCGACTCCGGCGCGGAAATCCCGCCAGACGCAAACGACATACGCAACAAAATCAACAGGCTTTACCGCGGGTACATGGACTTGTTCGGGCAGGACGCTCAGGCAGCACAGTCGGCAATGCAGAGGGTAACAGGCGGCCGTGCGTCAAAAGAATGGACGGATGAGGACATGAAGAATCTTGCTGAGGATTTGGCGGTAAGGATGCAGAAGAAAGGCAACATGGACGGCTCGGAAGTATCGGCGTGAAATTCTTGGGGCGGGAATCGTGCTGACTCCTGCCCCGTTTTTTGCTGACTAGTACGGATTAGACTCGGCTTCCCTCCTGTAACGCCTGTATATCTCGCCGATTGCCTCAAAGGGATTCCCGCTTCTTGACTTCACAGCCCGGTCACCGCTCGCCGCCGGGATTGTTTCAGGCTTGGTTATTGCGCTGTCACGGCCTGACTTCATACGCAGAAGAACGTAGCAAAATTCAGGCTCTGAGTCCGTGTCATACTTCATATCTTTCTGCATAATCTCAAGGTAGAAATCCCTCGGCTGGGGCGTGAGGCTGATTGTTACGGGATGCCTGCCGCCGTCCTCGTCCGGGCTGGTTTCCAGCGGCTCGCCTGATGAGTCGAACACTCTCACAGAATACACGTCATCCCCTCCCCAGTCAGAAACAGTAACATAGCTTCCCCTCGCCGTGATTTCTACAGGCTCGTTAGGATTAAGCAGGCTGTTCTGTCTTGACGGGACATTTCCCCGCGTTATAGGCAGGGTTGACCTGAGAGGGCTTGTTATGGTGATGTCCGGGACCGGGGAGCCGCCGAGATTCTCCCCTGCGTTCTCGCTCACATAGACGGCATCATTCCCGCCCGAAACACTCCCTGCGTTCCCTATGATGACATAAGGGGGCATAACGTCAGCAAAAGCTGTACCAGTCAGCAGAAGAAACAAGGCGCACAAAAATTTTCTCATGACAAAGATTCCTCCCTACAATAATTTTCTTGACCATGCACGCACAGCGGCGGCCGGGTGATTCCCAAGCTCCTGCAAACGCTTCCTGTGTTTCAGGGCGGAACGTGGGAAGTTCATCCTCATAGCTCCCAGAAGAGGCACAAGTATTCTCATGTCGTCAGAGGCAAGAAGGCTGCGTATTATCCCGTCATTCATGGCCTTTCCGGCGGGCCAGCGTCTGAGTATCACTGCGGCGTTCTCAGGTGAAACGTGAAGTAACATGCTCTCCATTGAGTCCGCGTCGCTGCCTATGAGGCTGATAATGAGTCCTGCCGGGAAATTCGCTGCGTTCCCTGAAGTGTCAAGGGCAATGAGCTTGCGTGTAGCCGCGTCAAACGGAAGGGAGGCGGCAATATCGGCTGTTGTGCTGTCAATTTCGGGACGCTTGAGGAGCTCAGTTAATGCTTTGCGGAACTCTACTCTGTTTGCGAACGGTGCAGAGTGTTTCAGTGCTGCGGCTATGACTTTTGGGCGTGATGACTTCATGCGGAAGATTATTGCCTTCATGTCGGAGTCGCTGCCTGTCTTCCTGCTGGCAAAATAGTCCCGGAAATCTGCCTCATATTTCGTGAGTATGGCATCAATTTTTGCTGACCGCTCAGACTTTGCGGCATCCTCGCGGCGTTTCTGCTCCTGCCTTCGGAAGCGTGCCTTCTCGTGCTCAGGGATGCTCCTGGCCAATGCGTCCAGCTCTTCAGGCGCAAGATTCTTGAGGAGGGTATATGCCCCTGTGATCTGCTGGAAGAGGAAACTGCTCTTCTGCCCGGTAACATCGGGGTGAAATTCGCGGGCTAATTTCCTGAACGCCGCGTGTATGTCGTCAGGTGTCGCGCCGGGACTGAGGCCTAATGTTCGCAGGCTGGTTATTATTTCCGCGCTGTCTATGACGTTTTCCCCCTTTCATGAAATTTCACGGATTGCCAAAAAATTTCGGCCATGTCATTATTCTAATATACATTTCACAGGAGGTAAAAATTTTGACGGCAGCAATAGCACTAGTATTAGCCCTCACCGTATCAATCACAATAAATGTCATGCTCATGCTCAGGAAAAAGGCGGCTCAGAACCGTTCAGTCCGCACGACGATATTATCCGGCATCCAGAACGTGAGCGAGCTTGCCACGATCCGGGAAAGATTCCAGTCCATCGTGTCATTCTCAGACGGAGTGAAGATACCCGGCCTGAACATGAATTTTCCCGGCACAACGCGCAAGTTCATGCTGAAGTATTACGGAACGATTGTATGCGGGTGCGACCTGACGAAGGCGAGAGTGTCAGAACGCTTTGACGTGAACAGAGTCAGAATCACCCTCCCTCACAGCGAGATACTTGACATTTACGCGGACGTTCACAGCTTCGAGGTGTATGACCAGAGCGCGGGGATATTCACGAGCGTGAAACTTGAGGACCAGAACAGGGAAGTGAACGCTGACCTTGAGAAGGTGAAGGCGCATGAGCTTGAACGGGGGATACTCGCGCAGTCTGACGAGAACGTGAGGAAGATTCTGACCTCGGTTGTAGCGTCAACAGGAATGGAAGCGGAAATCATGTTCACGGATGAAGGCCGCCGTGAAATCGGAATGAATGAGACTGTCCTTCAGCTTGAGGGTACAGCAGCGGAGTAGAAATTTGCCCTGTCAGACCGAAATCCGGCAGGGCGCGTTCAGCATCACTTCCTCACGGCAATCTCAGGCCTGTAAACCACGCCCTCATTGAGCCAGACCGACACCGTGATTTTCCGGCTCTCAGGAACACAGGAAATCTCTTCCCCGGTGTCGTCAAGAAACTCCGCTATGTCGTCATCCTCAGACGGCGCGTCAGAATTTGCGAGGTAGACCAGTTCCGTTCCTTCCGGCACATCATCACTGAGCAAAACAGTGAAATCATACATCCCGGCCATGTCGCAGGAAATCTCACCAAGTTCCGCCACAACGATATAACCGCCTGCCTGCTTTGCCGCAATCCCTGTTACCTGGCCGCTGTCAGCATAGAGTCCAGAAGTCAGCCCCGAATCAGCCCGTTCTGCCGGAGCATCTTGAAGCCGACTCGTTTTATTCCGCGCGGAAGCGGCGTTTACTTTTAGGGTAACTTTCTTTGACTTTTTCCCCGCGTCATTGCTGGCTGTTATCGTGAGCTTGTAGCCTGATTTCGAGTATGATGCCGGGATTCCTGAGATTATCCCGGTCTCTGTGTCGAACGAGAGTCCTTCCGGCAATGTCCCTGTGATGCTCCAAGTTACAGGGAGGCTTCCTGCTGTGAGCTTGAGGCCTGAGCTGTAGGGAACGTTGAGGGTTGCTCTTGCAAGATTTCCTGACAGCTTAGGGGCGGCTCCTTTCACTGTGAGCTGAAGAGTCTTCTCCGTGCTTCCTGCTGGATTCGAGGCTACAACCTTCACGCTGAACGTCCCGGAAACAGAAGGCCTGCCTGAGATTCTCCCGGTCTTGGCGTTGATTGTTAGGCCTGAAGGGAGTCCTTCCGCTGACCATGTGAGGGGCTTGGAGCCTTTAGCCTTGAGGGCGACGCTGTAGGTTTTGTTGACTGTCCCGGATTTGAGGCTCGCTGTTGTGATGCTGGCCGGGATAAATATCTGTAGCGCGAATCTCGCTTTGCTGTAACCGTATGAGTTAGCGGCCTTGACGGTGATGGTGAATTTGCCGGCTCTTGAGGGGATGCCGGAGATTGTACCCGTGTCTGAAGCCAGATTGAGGCCGTCAGGAAGCCTTGTTGATGTCCATTTTTCTGCGCTGCCCCCTGAAGCTGTGAACTGGAATGCGTATTGTTCCCCTGTTACGGCATAAGGCAGGGCGGCTTTCGTTATCACGGGTTTGCCTGGCGCGTCAACATGTGTGTATGTTATCTCTGTGTTGCTGTCGTGATAAAAATTCCATTCCGATGAATCGCGTTTCGTGCAGCCTCCGATGTTGAGGGCGGAAATGTTGTTGCTGTAGCAGTAGAGCTTCAGAAGCTCCGGGCAGTTGTCGATGTTGAGCCATTCAAGTTTGTTGTTGTCGCAGTAAAGATGAGTCAGCCTGCTGTTATTGCTCAGGTCGAGAAGAGTCAGGCTGTTATGACTGCAGGCAAGCCACGTGAGATTTTCATTAGCCGCAAGATTCAGTGATGAAAGATTGTTTGTCCCGCAAAGGAGAACAGAAAGCCCTGTATTTTTGCCCGTGTAGAGTCTGCTTAGTCTGTTATCTCCGCAGTTTATGTAGTTCACGTTCGGGCAGATGCTTACGTCAAGCCTTGTTATCTTGTTCGAACCGCATATCAGTACCCACAATGACGAACAGCCGGAAATATTGAGCGTTTCTATCTCGTTGTGCTGACATTCGAGCCAAGAAAGCCGGGTATTCTTGCTGAGGTCTAAATCTGTCAGCCCGTTGTACTCGCAGTGAAGGGTCTCGAGCGATGTGAAGTATTCAATGCCCTTGAGGCTGTAAATCCCGCCCTTCTGGCTTTCCGTGCCTCTTACATCTATGTTTGTTACGGCTGAAATCTCGGAAGTGTCGAGCCATTCATCGCCGTCTTTGTCGAAATTCGCGCTCAAATATTCCCTGAACGAATCATCCGGGAAATTTGTGGTATTGAGTTCCGCACCTAGCCTTTCTCTGACGGTCAGGAAGAATGATTTGTTGTACTGGCCTTCGGAGTTGTACGCGGCGACTGTAACATGGTATGTGCCTTCAAGCTCAGGCTGCCCGGTGATTTCACCTGAGACATTGCACGAGAGTCCTTTAGGCAGTCCGACGGCTTTCCACGTTATGGGCTCAGACCCGGCGGAATAAAGCTGCTTGTAGTATTCGCTCTTCAAGTTAGCGTCGGGAAGCGAGGAGGTTGTTACTGTAGGCTCCAGCTTGAGGTCTCCTCTCATGCAGTCCCATTCGCAGATGAAGAAAGTCCTTTCCTTCCTGAGGCCGTCAGAAGTCTTCCATGCTCCGCCCTTGTCCCACGCTTTAAGCTGAAGGTAATTATCCCCGCTTTCAGAGTCTGCTGTGAAGTTGGTGTAGCTGAAATTCTCGCCTGTTGTCCATTCCCACGAATCTGAAGCCTTATTGCCTCCTGCCCAGAACACAGTATCAGACCATCCTGATTTGTCCGAAATCTTCATGAAAGTCTCAATCATGGCCTGCTCACCGCTTGAAGTTATGCTGACCAGATGCCCGCCCAGAGCCTCGCAGTAATCTTTTGCATCCTCCCAGCTTGCAGAGATGGTGAAAAACTGATATGTATGTCCGTTGTACTGGTGAGTGTTGCCGGGGTGATACTGCCACATTTCGGGGGATATGCCTATGTACCTGTCATTGCTCTCATCACGGACAGCGAAGGCGTATGTGTCGTGATAGAACTCATTTGCTGCCTCCTCGCCGCCTGTATAGCCCCATTGTTCAGCGTTGTGAGTGCCGGGCATAGGGTAACCCAGAAGACTCTCATAGAACCAGTCGAAGCAGTGAAGAAGCTCGTGAAGACGGACATCGAGAAGGTACAGCTCATTCCAGTAGAAGCCCGCCCTTGCTCTTGCGAGTGTTCCCCCGCCGAGTCCGCCGTAAGAATTTATCTTGTCGCTGTCTCCATCCAGCTTGTACGTGATGAATTTGAAGTTATAGGGATGGCCTTTGTCTTTTGCGCGCTGAATCTCATTATTCACGTCTTCGGGAAAGTCTTTGTAGTCGACAAAAAGCCAATTGCTGTCGGTGAGAGTTGTAACTTCCATTGCCGAGTCAAACAGGGTAATCTGAACGTCAACAGTATTGCCTGAAGCGTCCTCAATGAATTTCTCCACGTCGTAAGCAAGCTCATGTTCCTTGTTGATTTCCCATTCCGTCATCTCGCAGGTGTATTGAGTCCCGTCATGGTTCACGTTCAGTTTAGGGAGAGTGATCCACAATATCCGCCACACGGGGACTTCTGCGAACGCCGCCGCCGCTGACATAAGAACAAACATAGCCGCTGCCGCAAATTTCTTCATGCTATCTGCCTCCTTAAGTGTACAAAAAATCCCCCGCCAAATCTGACAGGGGAATCTCTCTTCTCTCTCTAACGCTTCGAGTACTGCCTCTTTCCTCTCGCACCCTTCTGCCCGAACTTCTTGCGCTCGACCATCCTGGGATCTCTTGTGAGGAGTCCTTCCTTCTTGAGCGCGGGGCGGTAATCGGGATTCAGCTTGATGAGTGCCCTTGCCAGCCCCAGCTTCACCGCTCCTGCCTGTCCTGTGAGTCCGCCGCCTGAAGCGTTCACGAAAACGTCGACCCTTCCCTCAACGCCTGCTGTCTTCAGTGCTTGGTACACCTGGGACTGCCACACCAAGCGCGGGAAATACTCCTCGACTTCGCGGCCGTTGATCTTGATTTCGCCCGAGCCTGCGCAGATTCTCACGCGGGCTAATGCGTTCTTCCTGCGGCCTGTTCCCCATATGTATTTGTCGTCTGCCATCTGATTTATTCCTCCTTATATCTCCAGTGTTACGGGATTCTGCGCCGCGTGGGGATGCTCTGCTCCTGCGTAGACTTTCAGCTTGCTCTCATACTTCAGCCTGTTGCGGGGGAGCATTCCCTTCACGACGTGGCGGAATAACTCTGCCGGCTTGGACTTCACGAGGTCTCCCCATGTCCGCGACTTGTAGCCGCCCGGATGCCCGGAATGATAGTGCCATGTCGACTGGGAAGCCTTGCTGCCTGTCAGCTTCACTTTCGCCGCGTTGATGACGATTACGTAGTCGCCTGTGTCAACGTGGGGGGTATATGTGGGCTTGTTCTTGCCCGTCAGTATGCGCGAGATTACCGCCGCAAGCCGTCCGATTGACCTGTCAGCCGCGTCTATTACGTACCATTTCCTGTCTACCTCGCCCGGTTTGGCAAGGTATGAACTGCTGCCTGTCATGTTGTGATTGTTCCTTCCTGAAAGATTCTTTTTGCGAACGGGGGCTTTGTCCGCATACCGGGCTATTTTACCGCAACAAGCCGCCTGTTTTCAAGGATGCCCGGAAGCCTGCCTCTTTTTGCCACGTCAACACCGTCAACAACTTTCAGATCCATCGTCATGTCCATTGGGACGGCATGAGCGATGTAGCTACCAACGCCGAAAATGTCAGCCCCCGCCTCAGCAAGCAGCTTGATTCTCTCCGGGTTGAGGCCGCCTGACACCACGATTTTGACTTTGGGAAAACCCTCGTGATTGAGACGGTAGCGCATCTCCTGCACCAATGCCGCGGTGACTCCGCCCCTCTCGCCGGGAGTGTCCAGCCTGACAGCTCCAAGCCTGTCTCCCATGGCCCGCGCAAGCCTCAAAGCCTCCTCGCACTCGTCATGATACGTGTCGACAAGGAACGTCCGCCCAACTTCCGGGGGCATGACAGCGTCGTAAGCCTCAGCTAGCTTCAGTGTGTCGCCCATGATGAGGACTGCCGCGTGAGGGACTGTGCCTGACGGTTCACGGCCTGCCAGTTTCGCGCCTAGAATGCAGCTTGCCGCCGAGCATCCTCCGAACTTCACGGCCACTGACTCCATTACGGGGGCGATTGCCGGGTGAAGATGCCTCGCGCCGAAGACGAGGACGGGCTTGCCTCCTGCCGCCTCCACGCATTCACGCGCCGCGGTTGCCCAGGCGCACGAGCTGGACAGGATGCCGAGAAGGTTGGTCTCGTGGTAGCCGAACGCTCCGTAAGGCCCGGTGATTCTCATGACGACTTCCTTCGGTGAGAAGTACTCGCCTTCCGGGAGGGCTTCGATTTTGACGGGGGCATCGCTGAGGAGCTCCAGGACTTCATCGAGTCCCGCGAACATCCCGGTTGTGCGCGTGAAGATTTCGGCTGTTACGGGGGTGTCGAGCCTGCCTACTGAGCGTAGAACGTCGCGTGTGTTGATGAAGTAAATATCAGTTGTCGCGCCGGACTTGATCTCGTCATTGTTCGCGCTGTGCATGCGTCTGGTGCTGGCCTTCAGGGCTGTTGCGTCTCTGAGGGAATCTATCACTGTTGGTTTCTCCTTTGCGTGTTAATTCAGGAAGACGATGAAGAATGACGTTACCATGAAAACGACCGCGAGGATGATTGTGAGCTTGGTGAGGCTGGTGAATCTCTGCCACTGTCCTGTGTCCGCCTGAGTCCCGCCTCCGAATACGCCGCTGAATCCGCCCTGCTTCCTCTGCTGGATTAAGACTGCGAAAATCATCATGACTGACACGACGATATGAATCACTGCTAGTATTGCACGCATGAAAATTTGCTCCTCCTGATAATATTACTGGGGTTGAAACGCGATAAAGTATATAACAACGCGGGCTTAACTGGCAAACTATGAGGGGATAATTCACGCTTCCTTCACGAACGGGCGGAACATGCTCATTGCGGCTTTGAGAATGAGCTTCACGGCACTTAGCTTGTAGCCGATCTCACGCGAGGCAATGAGAGTCTTAAATGTCCTAGCTAACTCCCCTGAGATTTCGTGCCTGTACTGGATTATGTTCACATGTCCCAGAACTGCAAGCAGACGGCCGTACGGGGCTTTCCTCGTGTAATGGTAGAGTTCATCGTTCATGCCTAATTTCTGAAGGATGGCGCATCTTTCGCGGCTGATAGTTAGCATTTCGCGGAAGGTTCGTAGCGTGTTAGCGGGGATTCGGCGGGCTTGGTCAATGAGGCTACCCCTGCGTTTGACGTAGATATAGAGTTTCTCCGTTGTCAGCGCAATTTTCCCGCATGAGCTGAGTATCTTGCCTGAAATTTCTTCGTCCTCATGAAGGAAGTCCTCGCGAAGTCTGAGAGTCTTGAAGATTTCGGCCTTATATAGCTTGTTCCAGAGTAGCAAGTAGTGCCAAGAGTCATTGATTATGAAATCCCTGAGAGCTTCTTTGCCGGTGATCACCCCTGGTGTAGTTACGTGGCTTCCTTCGTGTATTTCGCATTGCGGTGTCGAGGGCTGTGTTTCTGGCGGCTGAAGCTCCTCTGTTTTCTGTGTGGATGACACGGACTCTGCTGTCTTTGCGGGCGAAATCATCACACATGGCCGGGCTGCTGTCTGTTGAGCCGTCATCTGTCAGGATCAATTCAATGTTTGGGTATGTCTGTGAAAGTATGCTATCGACACAGCGGGCAAGGTATTTCTCTGTGTTGTAGACCGGGACTAGTACACTGATGAGAGGGCATGAATCACGCTAAGGGCTAGCTATAGCAATTTTATCCGTCATCGTCAATATCTCCTTCTGCTTATGGATATGCCTGCCATTTTACCACAATGAAGGCACAAAAAAAGACTCCGTGAACATCACAGAGCCTCCGTTGATTTCGTGATTATGGAGCGGATGACGGGATTCGAACCCGCAACATTCAGCTTGGGAAGCTGACGCTCTACCGTTGAACTACATCCGCAAGGATTGACGCGTGAAATTGTAGCGCATTCCCACATTTTCCGCAAGCAGGTTATTTCTTGAACGGGCGGAAAAGACTCCTCATCCACAGAGCAAACAGCTTAACCCCGCGCTTCCTCAGCTGTGAATGCCCCGATGTCAGCAGCCTCAACGCAAGCCTGAGCGGTGAATACCCCGTGATGTCCCGGATTTCCTTCCTGTATTGCAGGCAGTTCAGCTTCTGTAACATGAGTGCCATAACCCCGTATGCGCTGCTCCTGAGATGCGAGAACTCCGCAAGATCATTCATCCCCCTGCTTCTTAGGTACTCCTCGCGGTCTCTGAAGGCTTCCGACTGGTCGGCAAAATGCTTCATGTGAACAGCGGCATCAAAAGAATCCCGGCCTATGCGCCCCATAACGCTGTCTTGAACTGAGCGGTGAACATACAGTTTTTCCTGAGTGATGACGATTTTTCCGCAGCTACCTGACAGCCTGTGCATTCTTGCCGTGTCATCGTGCCTGTTGCCAGGAGGAAACCGCACCCCCCTGAAAAGCTCAGACCTGTACAGCTTGTTCCACAGGTATATATATTCCACAGACCAGCCCGGCATTACCAGCCTGTAAAGCGACTCTTCCCCCGTGATGACTTCTGGCTTCCTGCAGTCCCCGGCATTCCCGCCGACGTTCCCGGAGCCGTCATCAAGCACGTAGCCGCACATGGCCATATCCGCGCCGTTCTCACTCATGAGGGCGTAAAGCCTCGCGTACATTTCCGGCATGATGCAGTCGTCGCTGTCAACAGTCGCAACCAGCTCACCGTTAGCCGCGTCGAGCCCCGCGTTCCTCGCAAGGCCTGCCCCGCCGTTCTCTTTGTGGATGACTCGTACCCTCGAATCTTTCCGGGCGAAATCATCACACATGGCCGGGCTTGAGTCTGTCGAGCCGTCGTCCACAAGTATCAATTCCAAGTTGGCGTAAGTCTGTGTGAGTATGCTGTTCACGCACTGGGCAAGGTATTTCTCTGTGTTGTAGACCGGGACTATTACGCTTATGAGAGGACACGAATCACGCTGAGGGCTGATCATGGCAGAATTATCCGGCTGTGTCAAGGCTTCATGTCATCCTTTCCTGTTGTGATGAACGGGATTATACCACGCCCCGCCCGCATGTATTCACACGGACAGGGCAGAGTCCTTCCTACAGGCACGAGTCTACATCGACGCTGTCAATCATCACATTCAGAATCTCCCGGTCAGTCTCCTTCATGCCTATCTTGCCTATGTAGCCCATATTCTTTATCGTCAGCTCTACATCATCCTCAACAAAGCCCTCGCCCCCGCGGAACTGGTCATCGTTCATGCTCATATGGTGCGCAAGAATAGCCGCGTGGACAGAAGATGCAATTTTCGCCGCACAGCTGGGCTTAGCTCCGTCGCAGACAATACCGCCGACATTGGCAAGAGTGTTCGTGATTGTACGTGAAATGCTCGCGTAATCTCCCCCGGCCATGTACGTTATCCCGGCACCTGCTCCTGAAGCCGCGCTCACTGCACCGCAGAACGCAGACAATGACCCGATATAGTGCTTGATGTATATAGATACAAGGTTGCTGACGGCCAGGGCACGGAACATTTTTCCCCGCGAAATCCGCCACCTTTCAGCGTATTCAACAACAGGAAGCGTTACGGTGATGCCTTGGTTGCCGCTGCCTGAGTTGATGATTACCGGCAGGGGGCATCCGCTCATTCTCGCATCACTCCCGGCCGCCGCCCTGGCACATGCGCAGGTTCTCACGTCGTCGCCCCAAGTCTCTATCATGGTCTTGCCGACACACGCGCCCCATTTGTTGTCTAGGCCTTCCTGTGAGATCCTCACGTTGCACTCAACCTGACGCGCGAAAATCTCCTCAACGTCCGCGAGCTTCAAGCTGTCAGCGAAATCTATGATCCCCCGCAGAGTCATCATGCTCTTGTCTGCTGACGACGCTTCAGGGGCCGACTCCTTGGGCGCGTTCTCGTGGATTGTCTCATTGTCCCGCCTGATCAGGGTTATGTTAGTGTGGTAGTTCTCGATTCTGACGGCTGATGTGTGAGAAGCTCCTTCCGCCTCAACCTCGATGTAGAGATTCGGGACATTCTCAGCGAGTGAGACAGAGCAGAAATTTTCCCCCGCAAGTTTCCGGGTCTTTTCCCGCGCCTCGTTCGTAACCCCCGCAATCACCTCAAGCTCACGTGATGAATCTCCGCCTACAGCTCCCAGAATCGCCGCGGCCTCGATGCCTTTCAGACCGCCCGAATTTGGGACTATCACACCCTTCACGTTCTTGATGATGTTTCCTGAGCATGAGACTCTTAGGTGTTCTGCCTTTTCGCCTAACACTTCACGCGCTTTTGCCGCCGCGTAAGCTATTGCGATTGGCTCTGTGCATCCCATAGCAGGCACTAATTCTTCGCGCAGGATTGCAATGTAGCTGCCGTAATGGCTGCTTGAAATCATGTTATCTCCTCCGTTGCTTTCAATGTGGACGGCATGATTATAGTACTTGGATTTATCACACACGCCCCTGCTCCCTGCCTCCGAGCCTGAGGCCGACCTGCTCCTTGCTGTCGTAAAGACTCCTTTCCGCCTCGTCAATAAGCCCGGAAATTGTCTCTGTCTTGCTGTAACTCTCATATTTCGCCCATCCTATTGAGACTCTCAGATGGAACGGAAGGCTTGCAGACATGGCCGCGTTGCTCACGTAGTTGCGTATATGCTCGGTGAAAAGCTCCCTCTCCTCCTCGTCCGCAACATCAGCGGAAAGTATGAACTCATCCCCGTAATACCTGAAGATGTGGCACTTATGCTCCTCCTTGCTGAACTTTCTCAGAGCTTCAGCCACGAGAACCAGTACCTTGTCGCCCTCAGTCCTGCCGTAAGTCCCGTTGATACGCCCCAATGAGTCGACATCAACCGCGAAAACATGAAGCGTTTCCGGGTCTCCCTTCCTGAAACGTTCTGAAAGTTTCTGCATGAGAGCGTTCTTGTTGGGAATCTTTGTGAGCGGGTCAACTGATACCAGGCTGTCAGCATATGAGATTGACACGAATATATCAGAGATCACGATTATGTAGCACATGAAGGGAATCCGCCAGTTGAGATCCTGAAGAGGCCCGCATATCATGAAGAAAGCCGGGTATGTGGCCATGACCGGGACAGTGTCGCGCTCGTAGCGTGTCATCCTGCTTCTGCGCCTGACCGAGAGTATCACAGCCGCTACAGGGTAAGCGAAGTTCACAGCCATCATAAAGGGGTAAAGAATCCCCCGCGTGTACGTCCTGAGAGCAAAATCCATGAAGAGCCCGGGAAAGAACCCCGACACAGCAAGAAGCACAATGTTCAGCACAAAGGGAAGTGCCGTAAGAATCCTGACGCGCTTCGACTTCATGAGGGCTGAGTTCTGGTAAAGCTCCATGTACATGAAGACAAGCCAGCACATAGCCCCGAACAGCCCGAAAATTACAGCGGCGGCAGCGTATCTTGTGGCGTAATTCTTGGGGATTACCGCTATGTCAACAAGGACTCTTACCACTCCAACGACGCAGTAGAGTATCTGGACGACCAATAACCTGCTCCAGACTATGCGGGCTTCTGTCTGATCTGATGAGCTTTGCTGGCGGAAAAGTAGAATGACAACGACAATCGCGCAGACTATATGAGCCTCGATCTTGAAGAAAGCATAGCCCGCGTTTGAGAATACGGCGGCAGTATCATCAAGCACAGCCCACAGTGAGGATGACGACATCTTATGTACCTTCTTTCAGTATGGAGATGAGGAAATTATATCTCACGCTGTCCGCGGCGGATGAAAAGCCTTCTTGCCGCGCGGAAACTTGACAACCCTGCCATAATATAACCATCACAATCACAAAGGAGGCAACCACCACAATGCTCAAAGATTTAGGCTCACTCCCTGCTGTGTTCCCTATGCCCGTTCTTATGGTCGCGACTTACAGCGAAGACGGCACGGTCAACGTCATGAATGTAGCATGGGGCGGAATATGCGGAATGGACAAGATAGCTCTCAACCTCGCCCCTGAGCGCAAGACCCTCAAGAACATACAGGCCCGGAAAGCCTTCACGGTCGCCCTGGCTGACGAAGCCCACGTGAAAGAAGCAGACTTTCTCGGCACAGCTTCAGGAAACACCATGCCCGGCAAGTTCGGGCGCACAGGACTTCACGCCGTCAAAAGCAAGAATGTTGACGCGCCGGTCATCGGGGATTTCCCGGTAACAATGGAGTGCAGGCTTGAGGAAGTGCGCGAATGCTTCGGCGAAATGAGAGTCGTCGGGACGATCGTGAATGTTCTTGCTGACGAGAAAGTTCTTGACGAGAAGGGCAAAGTAGACGCATCAAAGCTGAACGCGTTAATGTTCGACCAGTTCAGGAACACGTACTACACTGCCGGGAAAGAAATCGCAAAGGCCTGGCGAGTCGGCGCGGAATACATGAAGAAGTAGCAGGCGAAATTTTGTCCCCCTTCAAGAGCAATGAGGGGGGATTTTTTTTGCCCGCAAACACCCTCCCTGCCTGCCGGTTTTGCGGGGGATACTTGCCCTGTTAATGTTGAGAAATTTTGTCGGATATGTTATTCTTTGCGCCGTCAAATTTGGTCAGAAGGGAGAAAATTTTTCGTTGAGGCTTTCGACAACAGCCCGCTACAGCCTGAGGGCATTATCGGATTTATCTTCGCGGGCGGACAATGACCCTGTCTCAGTCAGCGACATAGCATCACGCCAGGACATCCCGGTAACGTACCTAGAGCAGATTTTTGGGAAGCTCCGCCGCGGGGGAATACTCGCCAGCATCCGGGGATCTCAGGGAGGCTACATTCTCGCCCGCCCGGCAAACGACATCACGGTTGCTGAGATACTTCAGGCTTTGGGCGAACCCGTCATCTTCGGCTCGTGCCAGACGGAGAAAGGCTGCGAGAACGCCGTGACATGCCCCACGTTCAGCCTGTGGCGGAAGGTCAAAGGCTCGGTTGACGAGATACTAAGGACGACAACGCTGGCGGATATTGTCGGCGAGAAAATTTCACTCATGACACCCGCAAAAACGCCTGACCCCGAACGCGAAGAGGCCAGGCGCAAAGCAACGGAATCAAAGGGGGAGTAAACCTAAATGTTCGTATACATGGATCACACGGCAACAACACCAACTAGCCCGGAAGTCTTGAAGGCCATGATGCCCTACTTTGGGGAAAATTTCGGCAACCCTTCGAGCGTCTACTCGTTCTCACGCAAGAGCAGGGTCGCAATCGAGAGGGCACGTGCCCAAGTCGCAAACGCGCTCAACGCTGACCCGGCGGAAATATTCTTCACCAGCTCCGGGACTGAGGCCGACAACTGGTCGCTTAAAGGCACGTTTGAGAAGGGCAAAACGTCCGGCAAGACTCACATCATCACGTCAGCAATCGAGCATCACGCCATCCTTCACACGTGCGAATATCTCCACAAGGTCGAGGGAGCTGAAATCACCTACCTTCCTGTTGACGCTGAGGGCTTCGTGAGCGTCGACGACGTGAGGAACGCTATCACCGACAAGACCGCGCTTGTGTCAGTCATGTTCGCGAATAATGAGGTCGGGACTATTGAGCCGGTCGCAGAAATCGGAGCATTGTGCCGGGAAAAAGGAGTCCCTTTCCACACAGACGCAGTGCAGGCCGCCGCCCACTTGAAGATTGACGTGAAGGCCATGAACATAGATATGCTCTCGATGTCAGCGCACAAGATGTACGGCCCAAAGGGAGTCGGAGCGTTGTACCTGCGGAAGGGGCTCAGGCCGGAAAACTTCATGCACGGGGGAGCGCAGGAGAAAGGCCGCCGTGCCAGCACAGAGAATATAGCCGGGATTGTCGGGTTCGGCGAGGCTATGGAGATTTTGCAGGGCAGACTCGCGGATGATTTGGCGGTCAACTCAGCACGCCGGGACAGGCTCATTGCCGGGATACTTGAGCGCATTCCTCACGCAAAACTCAACGGCGCAACAGGCTCACACCGTCTCCCGAACAACGTCAACTTCAGCTTCATCGGCGTTGAGGGTGAGACACTGCTTCTTGACCTCGACATGAAGGGAATATCTGCCTCGACAGGGAGCGCGTGTTCGTCGGAGAGCCTTGACCCCTCCCACGTTTTGATGGCACTGGGACTGAAGCATGAGATGGCGCACGGGTCATTGAGATTCACGCTTGGACGGCTGACGGACGACAGCCAGATAGATTATGTGCTTGACGTTCTGCCGGAAATCGTAGCGAGGAGAAGGGCAATGTCGCCTTTGTGGGAAGACTACATGAAATCACAGGAGGGGAAATAATTATGGCACTGGATTACAGCCAAAAGGTAATGGATCACTTCATGAACCCGCGCAACGTGGGAGAAATCGCGGACGCTGACGGAGTAGGAGAAGCAGGCAACCCGAAATGCGGGGACATCATGAAGATATATCTCAAGGTCAACCCTGAGACGAACATAATCGAGGACGTGAAGTTCAAGACGTTCGGGTGCGCGAGTGCGATTGCGTCGTCAAGCATGGCAACTGAGCTGATCAAGGGCAAGACGGTTGACGAGGCTTGGGACTTGACGAACAACGCGGTTGCTGAGGCTCTGGACGGATTGCCGCCCGTGAAGATGCACTGCTCTGTGCTGGCGGAAGAGTCGATACATGCCGCGCTGAATGATTACCGGGCCAAGCACGGAATGCCCGTTATCCCTATGGAGCATCACGAGGACTAAGGAAGAAAGTTTGTCCCTCTCCTGAATTGCCGGGAGGGGGATTTTTTTTGCATTCATGTAATTCTTCAGCGAAGCGAGGCCTATAAGCTCAAGATGTGCTGACACAAATCTTTTTGGTGAAAGCTCCTCCTGCCGGGTGCGGAAAGTAGGGGGGCTTTATTGTTCAAGCGCGTGAACAAAGCACGTTACCGCCAGCAAATCCCCCGCTCCTCCCGGAGAAATCCACCGCCCTATATATTCCCGGTCAAGCCCCGCAATATCCTCAAGCCCGAAGCCACGACTCACCATTTCCCCCGCAGTGTTCATGACCTCCTGAGCTGTGGCCATGTCATGCCGGGATATTATGTTCGTGTCCTGAGCGTGTGCCATGATGTGAACCAGCGTCATAGCCAGCGCGTCATTCATGCTCATTCCCTCCGCAAGGTACTCCCTCAGCGCAGGCAACGCCCTCAGTCTCACACAGGGATACCCCGCCTCAGCCTCGCCGCGAATCCCCGTTATACCGTGAGTGATGTAGACACGTTCCCCCTTCGTCATCATGGCCGGACTCTTCTCCCTCACGCCCGCAAAATCACGCTCAACGATCCCAGCACACATTTCACCCGCAAGAGTCATCGTCCCGTCAGCCGTAACATCATGCCCGGCTCCCGCGAGATACCCCGCGCATGAAGCCAGAAGTCCCAGCGAGAATATTTCGCCCTTGTGCGTGTTTATGCCCCCGGTTGCCGCAAACATTCTGTGTTCTGCCTCGACTCCAATTCTGCGGACTGACGGGAAAACTTCAGCAGGAGGAATCCCCAAGACTCCCCCCGCAAAGCCTTCCTGCGAAAATTCAGCGAAACTTTCAGCTAGACTCGCCGCGCTCCTCATGAACGTGAAGAAGTCCATATCCTTGTGAGCTCCTGAGTTGCTACGGTCGACTAGTCCGGGCTTGGGAGTGGCCGACACCTCAAGCAGCATCGCCTCAAGCACCAGCCTCCCGATCTCACGGCTATTCATCGTCATCATCGTATGCTTCACCGTCTTCGTCTTTCTCGCCGTATTCCCTGCCTCTCACCCTCGCCCAGAAGAGCCGGACTCTCCACACGAGCTTGTACGCCGCGGGGATTGACAGCATGGCCAGCATTCCGCCCGCGATCAGCCCGCCAATCGCAACGACAGCAATAGGCCGCTTCATCTCAGAGCCTCTTCCGGTCGACAGCAAAGGCACAAGCGAGACTATCGACGTAACAACCGCCATCAGCAATGACTTGAAGCGAACATGACACGCCTCTTCTACAGCCTCGTAAGGATGAGTGCCCTTCAGGCGCAGGACTTCCGCGTAGTCAACGACGACAATCGCGTTGTTCACGACCATTCCCACGAGCATTATCATTCCGATTATGGCGAATATTGAGATGTTGACTTCTGACAGGAGCATTGCCGGAACGACTCCGATTGCCGCCATCGGAACAGTAGCTAGGATGACTATGCTGTACGTCCACGACTCAAGTATCGCCGCGACAATCAAGTATGTAACTACAATTGCGATAATCAGAGTCCGCAGAAGCTCCGTGAAGTTCTCGGCCATGTCCTCCTGTTCGCCGCCGAAATTGATGCTGACACCTTCAGGGAGAGTCAGGCTGTCAACAACCTCACGCATCCTCGCGTTGCCCTCGCCTGACGTGATGTATCTCACCCGCCCGGTAACAACAACAGCCCTCTCGCGCTCAACCCTGCGAATCTCAGTAGGGCCGTCGCTCCATGAAATGTCAGCCATCTCATCAAGCGGAACAAGACCGTAGCCCGTCATTATCGGGAGTTCGTGGGCATTGAAGATGTCGCTGGCTTTCTCGCGGGCAATACGTGCTTTTATGTCGTACTCGTAGCCTCCCTGCCGGAATTTCCCGGAGTCCCTCCCTATAAGGTAGCCCCTCACGATTCCCGCAAGGTCCGAGATATTTATCCCCAACGGTGCGAGCCTCCAGCGGATTGGCGTGATTCTCAGCTCAGGCTTGCCCATCTCCATCTCTATTGTGAGGTCGCGGATTCCCGGAATGACTCTGCCCTTTGCGCGGATTTCCTCAGCGATTCCGTAAAGCTGGTTCAAGTCCTGACCCTTTATCTGAATCTCAATCGGGTTGCCGAAGCCTGAACGCGTGGCGGCTATTGAGATCTGCACTCCCGGAAGATTGCTCAGGTACGGGCGGATTCTGTCGGCCAATACTTGGGTTGACGGCCTGCCGGGGTCATCGTTCATGTACAGGGCTATGCTTGCCTCGCTGATTGAGTTTGACCGCATGGAGCCTGCCACTGTTGATACCACGTTCTTGATGTATTTGCGCTCAGGAAGTTTGTTGATGTAGTCCTCTACGTGGTAGATGAGATCGGCTGTCCTGTGGATGGATGAATTGTTGTCGAGGGTGAGCGTGATTCTGACCGTCCCGTCATCCATCGAGGGCGTGAACTCAGTGCCGATGAAGCCGCCGAGCTTGAGTGAGCCGTAAGTGGCAAGCACCGTGAATATCACCGTCAGCATCGGGAATCTCATGGCCACGTGAAGAATGATGAAGAACATATCCCGGAAGCCGTCAAATATCCAGTTCCACCAGCCTGTGAGAATTTTCCCGATTAACGGAATCTCGTTGTCATGGCCGGTCTTCTTGATTCTCGCCGCCAAGCACGGAGTAACCGCCATAGTTACCCACAGTGAGAAGCATGTAGCATACACTATTGTTACGGCATAAGGCTTGAGGAACTGCCCCGCTATCGTCGACATCAGTGCTACAGGCATGAACACCCCCAAGTTGGTCAACACTCCCGCAAGCACCGACATCGAGATTTCAACCGTGCCTTCTTCCGCCGCCTCAAACGCTCCGTAGCCCATATCACGGAAACGGTAGATGTTCTGTATGATGAGTATCGCGTTCATGACCAGCGTACCCATTGAGAGGGCGAGTCCGAGAGTGCTCATCAGGTTGAGGGTGTAGCCGTGAATCTGGAGGGGGACGAACGTAGCCGCAAACGCAACAGGCATCGAGAACGCAACAATGAACGTTGCCCCGAAGCGTCCCAAGAACAGGTATATCACGAGTGCAGTCAACGCTATACCGATTGCTGTATCACGGATGATGTTCTTGACCGCCGACTCGACAAATCCCGTGTCATCATAGGTGTACTCGTACGTGAAATCCGGGTATTCCCTCATCGTCCGCTCCATGAGACGCTTTATCTGCCTTCCTGCCTCCACAACGTCAGCGTTCGAGCGCGGGCTAATCCTGAGCTGTACAACAGGGTGGCCGTCTGCGCGCGCCATGCTCCGCTGGTCTTCCTCCCCGTCAACAACCTCACCTAACATTGAGAGTCTCACGGGCTGGCCGTTGGGCGTGGGAATGAGGATGTCTTCGAGCTGCTCCACCTCGTTGAACTCGCCCATGAGACGCAGCGACACTTCGTCCTTCCTCTGCGTAACGTAGCCTGACGGTGTGGTCTGGTTGTTCGCGGCCACAACGTTGCACACCTGCATGTAGCTTATCCCGTAATCACTCAGTGCCGCCGGGTCAAGGTTGATGTGAATCTCGCGGTCGCGCCCCCCCGTAACGTCAACGCGCCCCACTCCTTGGACACGCGCAACAACGGGCTGTATCCTGTCCTCGATCATCTTCTTTGCGGTCTTCTCCGGCATTGATGAGGTGAACGAGACTATCAGGAAGGGCTGTGCTGAGATGTCGAACTTGCTGGATACCGGCTCGTCAGCGTCATCCGGGAGATCCGGGACTTTGGCCTTGACCTTGTTGTTCACGTCTACAAGCGCGAGGTCAGGATTCGTTCCGGGATTCATTTCGACGGCGACCATCGATATGCCTTCGATTGAGTATGTCGTTATGGACTTGAGATTTTCGAGGTCGGCTAATGCGTCTTCGAGTGGCTTGCTGATGAGCTGTTCGATTTCGTTCGGGCCTGCTCCTGTGTAGGTTGTGCGGACGAGGCAGAAGGGAAGCTCAACATCGGGGTAAAGCGTAACTCCGAGCGTGAAGTAGCTTGAGATGCCGAGCAGTATCCAGATAACAACAGAACACCCGGTGAAGACCGGGTGCGTGATGCAGAACTTTATGAATCCTCTCATGAAATTTTATCCCTCGTCGGTGTTGTCTTGTGTGTTTCTTCCTGCTAGGCCAACGTTAAGCACGATGCCTGCCCCGTCATATAGTACCCTGTTCCCGCTGGTTATGAGCTTGTCGCCGGGCTTGAGGCCTGATGTTACTATGACTCTTCCTTCGCGCCCCTCGCCTGTAGTTATCGCTGTGAGTTTTGCCCTGTTTCCGTCAGCGATGTAGACAGACTGAGAATTTCCCCTGTAGACAACGACATTTGACGGAATGACAACAACACTCTGCTGTGATGATACCTTGAAGCGTCCCTCAACGTATGTGCCGGGCAATATCCCTGAGTTCTCCGGGAGGCCGACTGTTACCGGGTAGAGTCCTGAGCCTGACTGAGCTTCTGGGCTGATGCGCTTCACGAATCCCTGGTGTGTCGTCCCGTCAACACGAATCTCAACCGTTGTCCCGCGGTTAATCTTCATGACATCCTTCTTCGACACCATAAGCTCGGCTTCCATCTCTTTCGGGTCAACAATCGACAATAACACCGCTCCTGCCTCGGCGATTTCTCCGGGCTCGACGTTGCGGGCTGAGACTATGCCGTTGATGGAGGCTTTGAGGCTCGTGCGCTGAAGTGATGACTGCGTGGACTTGAGGGCGGCCTCCGCTGTCTTCATGCGTGAATATGCCGCGTCGACTTCTGATTTCGATATGCCTCCTTTGGCGTTGAGCTGCTTGAGCCTGTTGTAGTTGAGGACGGCCTCATCGTATGCTGTTTTCCCGGACTGAACCTGCGCTCCTCTTGCCGCAACCTGAAGGGTGATGAGGGTCTGGCCTGCCTTCACCGGGCTTCCTACGTCAACGTTTACTGTCCTGACGATTTCGCGCTCGTATGTGGTGATGTTCTGGGTGTGGGCGGATTTCGCCTGACCGTAATAGCTCCTCCATGTCTCCCAGTCGGACGTGGTGAGAGTCTCTGTTTCTACGGGGTAGACTGTCTCGGTCTGAGTCTCAAGGGAACGGAGATTAGCGGCGGCCTGTGCGAGCTTTGCGCGGACCTGTGTGCTTACGAGGAATCCTACTCCAACGAGCGCGAGTACCCACAATAATATTCTTATGCGCGTGAAAAATTTCAGCATAAAGCAATATCACCTCTGGAAAAATAAATTGTCTGTGTGAAACCGCATTATAGCACAGGGAAATATTGCCGCATGAAGATTTTGTGAAGTGAACATCAATTTGCGGGGTTAAGGATTTTCCTTCTGCTCATGAAAAGTTTATGCTCCCATTGCCGACGGTGCTTGTGGCTCTTCCAGCCCGTGCTTCTTCGTCCGCGCCTGTAAATAATATCCCAGTCAGCGATTGCAAGGCTGGCAAGATTCCTGTGCTTCCCCCTTCCGTGCCAAACGTAGCGAACACCGTCCCAGTCATCGAAAATTTGCCTGGCTGTGTAATGTATGAGATGCCCCACGTGAAAATGACCGTCATTGGAACTATTATACCCTGTCGTGTGGTGTGTCATTCCCCGCAAAATCCCCCCTGCCAACAACAACCTCATACCCGATTTTCCGCATCCTCTCACTGAGACACTCCCGGCACTGCGCGGACTCTTCACCCGTGCAAATCTTGTTGTCGTAAAGCTCGTATTTCTTCCTCACGTTCACGGGCGACAAGTTCGGCATTACCACATTCGCCCCGGCCATGATCCCGCGTTCTCGTCCAACGGGGTCAACAGTACCCAGCGCAGTTGTTGCAGGCAGGAGAACAGCAGGGTGTATCAGCCGGATGATTGACAGCAGATAGCACGTAAGCTCCACAGTCCCGGCGGGGAAATCACGGAACGGCGTATCCTTGTGTGGGATGAACGGCCCAATCCCGCACATGTCTGGCCTGAACGTCTCGACGAGCTTCAAGTCCTCCGCGAGATTCCGGACGGTCTGATACGGACTCCCAACCATGAACCCGCACCCGACCTGATACCCAAGCGAGCGCAATTCCTCAAGGCACTTCATCCTGTTATCCCACGACATGGCCGGAGGGTGAAGCCTAGCGTAATGCTCCGGGTCAGCCGTCTCATGCCTCAGAAGATACCTGTCCGCCCCGCATTCACGCAGGAACTCGTAGCTGTCATAGCTCCGTTCTCCCATCGACAACGTTACAGCACAGTCAGGATGCCGGGACTTTATCCCCCTCACTATGCCGCCTAAAATCTCATCGTCAAAGTAAGAGTCCTCGCCCCCCTGTAACACGAACGTACGAAATCCCAAGCCGTAACCCTCATCACAGCACGCGTATATCTCATCATCCGTCAGCCTGTAACGCTCACAGTTTGCGTTGCTCCGTCTTATCCCGCAATAATAGCAGTCATTCCGGCAGATGTTGCTGACCTCGATTAGTCCGCGAACATAGACAGCATCACCGTAAATTTCGCGCCGGACTCTCACGGCAAGTTTGCGCAGAAGCCCGGCGTATTCGTCATTCCGTCCCTCAATCAATGCCTCGTACTCCTCAACAGTCAGTGAATGAGTCTCAGCAAGCCTCCCTATTATCTCCCTCACTTCGAGAAGGCTATTGTTACGCTCACGCCGTCAAGGTTGCCGATTTTCCCGGACAGTGCCGAGATAACATCCTGCGGAGCGTCGAGGGCTATGCTGATTAGGTTGATTTTCTTGGGACGGTAGGGAAGCCCCATCCTGCCTATCACACTGTCCCGGTACTCGTGAAGCGTCGCGTTCAGTGCCTCGATTGATTTCGTGTTCTCTACTATGATGCTCATTACCGCTACTCTTGTCTCCATTGTGTGAATCCTCCTATCTGTAATCCGGGTAAAGCTCCTTCGCCCGCTTGTCTGACACCTCGAAATGCTGGTAGTCCTTGAGGCTCTTCCATTCCCCGCCCCACTCAAAGCCGCGCTCAGTGAACAGCTTGTAGCAAAGATCATCCCTCGTTATCTTGTAGGGGAAATCCTTTGTCCTGTCCACATAATCACCCGCTGTTGCCGGCTCAAATATTGTCCCTTTGTCCGTAACTCTGATGTAAGGATTGTACAGCGTGTTGATGTCGACAGCCAAGCCCAGACCGTGCTTTGAGATTCTCGTTGAGTGAGTGATGAACCTGAAGTTGAAGCATGATGAATTGTTGTCGCGCATTGATGTTTCATCGTCAGCATCATAATCATCCACAAGCCTCACCCGTTCGATTGGGTAGCCTGCCTCGTACATTGCACGGAAGATTTCGAGAACGTCAGAGGCAATGTTTACGCTGCAAATCATTTCGCCCTCATGGGTTACGCCGTCTTTGTCCTTGTGGAGAACCCGAAGGTAGCGAAGATCCCCAAGAGGAATGGGGCAGTTGTCCTTGTATGATTTGCCTTTGATGCGGGCGAAAATTTCCGGGGTAATTTCCGAGACAGTGAAGCCGTCCTCAACGTCAGCAAAAATCGGGGAAGCCTGCAAAACCAACACAACGACCGCCGCAATCATCAAAAATTTTTTCACGGCAATAATCACTCCTTGCAATGCAAAATGGGATACTCTGCTACAATATACCACATCCACAAACAAAGGAGGTACAACCGTCATGATTAACCTGAAGAGTTTTGACACACTCGGCGCAAACGGACTTGCCATGATGCAGGCAGGCCTTAACACCGCCAACGCCGCAAGCGCGCAGGTACTCGAAAGCGGAGCTGACCCAATGAGCATAGCAGAAGCCTCAATGGGAATGAGCCAGGCAAAAGTTCAGATGGCAGTAGGCTCATGGCTCGTAAAGCAGCAGAACGAGCTTATGGAGACCTCGCTCCAGATTTTCGGGATCGGACAGAAACACAGCGGACTCTACTAGCAAAGACTCACGGCTCGCCTGAAACAAAACGGGCGGGCTTTATCTTATTCACACAAAGGGGGAGCAGGCTTGCAGACCCAAGACGAAAAAATTTCGCTCATCAACGGCAGGATTCATACGCAGTCAGGAACAGTGTCAAACATCACGTTCGAGCATGGCCGGATTGTCTCAGTTGATGATGACGCTGTGAGCTTTGACGGGAAAATCATAGACCTTCAGGGCAGAACAGCACTGCCCGGCTTCTGCGACACATGCAGCGACTTCCTTGCGTGGGCAGAATCACAGGAACGCCTGAGCCTCGCAGGTGTCCATTCATCACACGAAATGTCCGAGCTTCTTTCCGCATATTCACGCGCAAACCCCAAGCCACTCCGCGAATGGTACATAGCCGCAGGCCTCCCGGAAGAAATCATAATCTCACGCGATGACCTTGACAACGTCATACAAGCACTGCCCTGCGCCGTTATTGACGCGAGAAACAGCCACGCCGTCCTCAACACCCCGGCCATGAATGAATTTAACATGCCGCAGGACAACGTAGAGCTTGACGAGTTCACACAGCACCTTCCGCCCCTGAGCGAGGAGGACATAATACATCTGGTTAAGACTTACGCCCCAAAAGCCAGCGCGATGGGCATCACTGAAATATGGGGGGAGTTCGGCCATGACGCAAAAAGACTGTGGGATATATTCTTCAGCGACGCGTATAACCTTCTCACGTTCAGGATGAGATGCAATTTCGGCTTTGACGGGCTGAACAGCCTCAACGAGTTTCTGGCGGAAGGACTCAGGACAGGGGATGGGCTTCCTTTCTGCCGTCTCGGAGGAATCATAGTGTCAGGGAATCTTGAGCAGCAGGACCAGAAGAACATGATATTTTCCGCCCACCTTTCAGGCTGCCAGGTCATAAGCGACAACAGCAAATCATGCCTCAACGCCCTGGAACGTGTCATAAAACGCTCGCGCAAAATTTCCCGCCACGTGATACGCAGCGTAACATCAGGCCTTCTTGAGCGTATGCAGCTTTTAGGACTTGGGGGAATAGTTTTCGCCGGGCAGGAGAACGGATTCATTCATGAGGCGTTCCAGAACGGGCTGGTAATCTCATCTGGAAGCGGCGCGAACCTGACATCACCCGTGAAAGTCATAAGCGACATGGTGTCTCACGGACTGAGCGTAGCCGAAGCTCTGAGCGTTTACACGTGGTCGGCATCATGGAACGGCAAGGCGGAAAACAGAAGAGGCGGGCTTTCTGTCGGGAATGACGCGGACATTGTGATACTAGAACAAGATCCTTTCCTCGTGAGGCCGGAAGAAATAGCTGATATTGACGTGGCTATGACATTCTGCGCGGGGCGGGCAGTCTACGATTCAGGAGCAATATAATTCACAGGAGGAATAACAATGACAAGACGGAGCGCGGGAATATTGCTGCCGGTAACATCACTTCCATCTGAGTACGGAATAGGAGATTTCGGGCCTGAAGCCTTGAAGTTCGCGCAGTTTCTTCATGACGCGGGACAAAGAATCTGGCAGGTTCTCCCAATGACTACGATAGATCCCGGCTGCGGCAACTCACCTTACAGCCCCACAAGCGCATTTGCCGGGAATTATCTTCTCGTCAGCCCTGAGATTCTCGCCGATGAAGGGATGATTACCGCCGACGAGCTGAAGAAAGCCGCCGCAAAATATGACTTCACGGGCAAACCTGAGCGTGTCGACTACGAGTCAGCCAGAGCCTTCAAGACCGAGATACTTAACGCCGCCTTCAAGAGGATGATGAAGGGCAATGCGTCGGACTTCAGGACTTTCACGGCCGGGACGGAATGGCTTGAAGCGTTCGCTATGTTCAGCGTAATCAAGCAGGTGAACGGCGGAATCCCGTGGTATGAATGGCCCGATGACCTCAAGCACAGGGACTCTTCTGCCCTCCGAAAGTTCAAGGCCGAGTACTCCGAGGAAATCGCACGTCAGGAGTTCTATCAGTATATATTCTTCCGTCAGGTCAAGGCACTTCATGAGCATCTCAGCGGACTCGACATTGAGATTGTGGGGGACATGCCGCTTTATGTTACGCGTGATTGCGCGGACGTGTGGCAGAATCCCGGACAGTTTGACCTTGACGAGGATTTGAACCCGGTAACAGTCGCAGGAGTCCCGCCCGATTACTTCAGCGCAACGGGGCAGCTGTGGGGCAACCCGTGCTACAACTGGAAGGCAATGGAGGCTGACAGCTTCACGTGGTGGACTAAGAGGCTGCGCAATCTTCTGGCCATGTTCGACAGAATCCGCATTGATCATTTCCGGGGGCTTGTGGCGTACTGGGCTGTTCCTTACGGCGAGGAGACCGCGAAAAATGGGGAATGGGTTGACGTTCCTCACAAGAAATTCTTTGCGTCCCTCAAGGAAAATTTCCCGGATATGCCGTTCTGGGCTGAGAATCTCGGAATCATCACTCCTGATGTCGAGGAAGTCAGGCGGAATTACGAGATGCCGGGAATGCTGGTGCTTCATTTCGCGTTCGGGAATCCTGCCGACAATCCTCATGCCCCCCACAACCACACGCGGGACTCTGTAGTCTACACCGGGACACATGACAACAACACTTCGCGGGGCTGGTTCGAGAATGACGCGACGGAAGAGGAGATCAACAATTTTGCGTCATACATAGGGCGCGGAGTCATGGACGGCTACATATTCACGAGCGAGGTAACGAGGCTTGCTGTGAGTTCTGTTGCCGGGACCGCAATAATCCCCATGCAGGATTACCTGAGGCTTGGTGCTGAGGCGAGGATTAATGTTCCGTCTACACCGTCGGGAAATTGGGAGTGGAGGATGACTGCTGACGCTATACCGGATGGTCTTGCTGACAGGATAAGGGCGGCCTGCAAACTTTACGGGCGGGCGTAATGGCGAAAAATCGGGCGTTACAGGCGGCTATGACCCGTTCGAGAGCAAATTTTTCGAGTACTTCGCGACCCGGTTTCACCTGCCCCTGAAGCTGGCCAAACTTACAGCGACATGTTACGCCGGGAGTCCCATAGCACAGTAAAGGAAATCTTCCCGCTTATCATGAACAATCAGCTTTGGCTGGGCAAGACAATTCACAGCGGAGACAGGAAATTTTATGTTCCCGCTTCGTATCCTCTTGAGGCGGCAGGGTGCGGGGTTGACGGCAAGACAGGGCGCAAGTTCATCCGCAAAATCGCAGAGTTCACCTGACACTAAGAATCCGCAAAGCCCGCATGAAGTGTGATAATATATAGCGACATGTCAGCTTTGTTATTTTCACCCGAAAGCAGAGGCCTTAATCACAAATGCAGGAAGTCAAAAAAGTTACCACTGAAGCCGGGACTAATGAATGGCAGTTAGTCGTCTTCGTCCTTGGCGATCAGTCTTTCGCGATTAACGTCGACAAGACGAGGGAAATTCTGCGCTGGCCCGGAGTGCGCTCAATCCCTGATGCTCCCGTTGCCTTGATCGGAATCACATCCGTGCGCGGTGAGGTTCTCCCTATGGTTGACCTGAGAATCTTTCTCGGCATTCCCCCTGTTACCCCGATGGAGCAGAGCAAGGTTATCATAGCGGAGTTCAACGAGGTGAAGCTGGGCTTTGTGGTTGACGCTGTAGAGAGGATATACCGCATAAAGTCCGAGGATCTTGACGCGAGCATGACGGGGAAATACTTGGGCGACTGGATACTATACGTCATCAAGCGCGACTCACGCAACGTCCTCCTTCTCGACTATGAGGCGATAGTCCAGACAATAAGCCCTCAGCTCGTCATCCAGCATTCAGGAGACCCCGGCAAAGCCGTCGCCATGATGGAAGGTGTGGGTCATCCGGGGGACTATCATATTATTGTGGCCGAAGACTCCCCGCTTATCCGCAAGCAGGTTGAAGATGCGTTAATGGCAAGCGGCTTCACAGACCTTCACATCTGCCCAGACGGAAAAGTTGCCTATGATGCTATAGTCGGGGCAAATGAACACTGCGACCTCCTCATCACGGACGTTGAGATGCCGAGGCTTGACGGGCTGACCCTGACCAGGCGCATAAAGGAAAACCCGGAGACGAAAGCTATACCCATCATAGTATTCTCATCGATAATGGCCAACGACATCAAGAACAAAGCCGCCAGCGTCGGGGCGAACTACCAGGTAACCAAGCCTGAAATCACGCAGCTTGTTGAGTGCGTCGTGAAAGTCATCCGAGAGAAGCAGGAGCGCGAGACAACGGAGGCCGCAAGCTGATACTGCCCTTCTGGAACTCTGAGCTTTATGTTGAGATCTCCCCTTGGTTTCCTTTCGGGAGGGATTATCAGCCTGTTTCGGTCAACAGATTCTACGATTCCACACTCAGCAGCATAGCCCGGTCATGTATGGACTTGGACAGCGAGTTTTTCTTCATGGCCTCGCCTAAGACCGGGTGCGTGGGAAATCTTCCGCGTGAAAACTTCTTCAAGTGTCAGCCGGACAGCGCGTTTAACTTGGGATTCCTCATGATTCTGGGATATTCTGAGAAAGTCGAGAGGGCTGTTATATTGTCTCTTGGTCTCACAGGAGCGAAAAGCGGACTCAGCGCGGGTATAACGGCCTGTTCTATGTGGAGCAGGGGTGTCTTTGAGGGGACTGCGAGAGTTATTGCGGTCGCGGGTGATGATCCTTTCTATGACGGGACGGGGTATCTTCATGTGCTTGCCCGTGTTCTGGAGGACGTGAAGAGATTCACCGGGTGTTCTGAGCTTTCTTATTACGCCGAGAAATTCGGGTATGACCGTTTCTTTGTGGCGTGGGAGAATGACAATCCTTATGACATAGCGGCGAGCAGGATGCTTTCGGAGTTTGAGCTTGAAGGAACCCGTGAAGTTGTGGGGGGTTCTCCGCACGAGGATTTTCCGCCGTTCATGGGCGCGGCGGTCAGCATACAATAGGAGGAGCGTTTATATGGCGAGAAAAAAGAAGGAAGACACTAAGAAAAAACCTGAAGCGGCAGAAGGAGAGTTTGAGGCTTCCTCATCAGCGGGGGAGGCTGCCGGGGGAAAAGGCAAGGACGCTGTATCTGACCTTCTCGACGAAGGGGCTGACAGGGGGTATGTTACTCACGATGATATAGAGCGTCATCTTCCTGCTGACACTTGGGACGCTGACACGCTGGACAGGATTTTCACGAACTTGCAGGAGATGGGCATTGATGTTGTCGACAAGTCAGAGATAGGCAAGATGCCCCAGCAGTCGGACGCGCGCGAGGAGTATATTCCTACTGTTGACAGCGAGATAGGCAAGCTGGATGACATTCCGCTTACTGACCCTGTGAGGATGTATCTGCGTGAAATCGGGAAAGTTTCACTGCTTACAGCGTCCGAGGAAGTGGCTCTTGCGCAGAAAATGGAAAACGGCGATGTTGAGGCGAAGAAACGTCTCATTGATGCTAATCTGAGGCTCGTTGTAAGCATCGCGAAGAAGTATATCGGGCGCGGGATGCTCTTCCTTGACCTGATACAGGAGGGCAATCTAGGGCTGATACGGGCTGTTGAGAAGTTCGACTACAGGCGGGGCTTCAAGTTCAGCACCTATGCTACGTGGTGGATACGGCAGGCTATAACGAGGGCTATTGCTGACCAGGCAAGGACTATACGTGTTCCTGTCCACATGGTGGAGACTATCAACAAGATGGTGAGGGTATCACGCCAGCTTGTGCAGGAGCTGGGACGGGAGCCTTCAGACGAAGAAATAGCCGGAAGGATGGGCATTGAGCCTTCAAGGGTTGAGGAGATACGGAGGATTTCACAGACTCCCGTGTCTCTTGAGACTCCCATAGGCGAGGAGGAAGACTCACAGCTGGGCGACTTCATAGAGGATCACGAGCTTCCCAGCCCGGACGAAGCGGCGGCGGGTCATCTCCTCCATGAGCAGATAGAAGACATGCTTTCTACCCTGTCAGACCGTGAAAGGGAGGTTCTCCACTTCAGGTTCGGGCTTGAAGACGGTCATTCTTACACGCTGGAGGAAGTCGGCAAGAAGTTCAACGTGACACGCGAGAGAATTCGACAGATTGAGGCCAAGGCACTGCGCAAACTCAGGCAGCCCAGCAAGAAGCTGAAGGATTTTCTGGACTGATGGACGGAGACGGAAATGTCAGCTAAAGGTTTCATGAACACGGTAAAGAATGCTAGGCGGGGCGTGTCCCTCGCGAAGAAGGTGCATTACAGCATCACGCTCATGATAACGGGGCTTGCGGGGTTCATCTGCCTGAGCGCGTTTTTCCTCTGGTGGCAGGAAAAAGGATTCAGAGGGTCATACCTAGACTCTCTTTGGTCTATGATGTTCACGCTGATAGGCCAGGGGGAGTTTGCTTCCTACCCTCACACATTCGCCGGGAAAATCACGGTGTTCCTGGTGTCTATATTCGGCGTTGCGGTCTTGGGGGTCGTTTTCGCCAATGTGATGCAGAGCATAATCAACAGCAAGATAAAGCAGCTTATAGGGGAGATGATGGGCATAAACACATGCAAGTTTGAAGGCCACGTGCTTTTGTGCGGATGGAACACGAAGGCTGCGTATATTCTCCGCGAGCTTATGGCCTCCGGGACTCAGGCGGCTTTAATCGCTAAGGAAAGGCCGGACGAGTTGGACAGCAACGTATTCTTCATTCAGGGCAACCCTTCAGACCGCGACACTCTCATACGCGGGGGGATACAGAAGGCTCACAGCGCAATCATCCTGAAGGATCCCAATTTCGGCGAGGACGACTCACACTCAATACTGACAGCCCTGGCCGTAGAGGACACAGCACCGGATGTCTATACTGTGATGGAGCTGTACAACCCTGACAATGAACGGTACGCCAGATACGCGCATGTTGACGACATACTTTATTCTGACAGCCTCGTCGCCAACATAACGGCCATGTGCACGCAGAACGAGGGCATATCGCCTTTCATCAGGGACATACTTTCTGCGGCGGATGACGGACACAGCTTCGCGGCTTTTGACGTGCCGGAAGACTACAAGGGGAAGACAATACGGGACATGTTCGGGTATCTCAGGAGCGAGGGCGCGCTTCCTGTCGGGGTGATCACTCCTCCCTCAGGAGCCGGGCATATCCCCTCGTCGGCCTGGATATCCCAGGTCAACCCGCCTGACAGCATGACGGTCACGCTGCCTATGAAAGTCGTCTGCATCGTGAAAGACAGCGGAGGACAGAAACAGTAGCACACAAAAAACGGGAGACCCTGAAACCCTCAGAGCCTCCCGGAAATTTCCAGACAAGAATTACGCCCGCCACTCTTCCCACTTGGCAAGCTCACGGGTAAGAAAATCATCCAGCCTTCCAAGCATCATGTCAGAAATCTCATCCGGTATGCCGTACATCCCCTCAGCGATTGAGCAGGCTATAGCCGTCAGCGTGTCAGAATCCCCGCTCAGTGACACCGCCTTCCTCGTTACGTCCTCAAAGTCATTCCCCTCAAGGAACGCAGTTATAGCTTCCGGCACTGTCTCCTGACAAGTCTCAACATGCCAATAATCCGGGCGGATCTCGTCCAGTGTCCGCGACAAATCATAGCCGTAACGCTCCGTGATGTATGATTTGATTTCGGGCTTGGTGCTTCCCGTCCGGGCCATGAAGATTGCCGACGCTGTAGCCTGCGCTCCCTTGATGCCTTCGGGGTGATTGTGTGAGACTTCCGCGCTGATTTCCGCAAAACGTTCAACAGTCTTCAAGTCCTCAAATGCCCACGCTACAGGAGACACGCGCATTGCCGAGCCGTTCCCGAAGCTCCCGTAAGGCTGGGGGTTGCCCTTAGTCAGCCAGTACATGAAGCGAGCCCCGTAACCCGCATAAGGATAACGCCGGGCAAACTCACGCATGGACTTCTTCACCGCCTCACGGAATATATCCTCATCCGCCGGGCCTCCCTTCGCCGGGATGGCGGACATGAGAGCGTCAGCGGCAGCCAGAGTCAGCACAGTGTCATCCGTGAACTGCGACTCAGGCGACAAGAGCGGGAAATTCATGCTGTGCGCTGTTTCCCTCCTGCGGTCAAACTCGTACGGGCTTCCTACAATGTCTCCTACAATTGCTCCTAACATAATTCAATCCCTCCATTGCTCCCACTTCTGGACTATAATCTTCATGTGATGCTTCAGCTTCTCGAACGCCTCAACCTGAGCGAGCGTGCTTATCCCGAACAAAGGCTCCGCTATTGCTCCTGACATGGCGGCAAGTGAGTCCGCTTCCCCTCCCAGTGATACAGCCTTCCGTATAACGTCCTCGAAATTTTCACCCTCAAGGAAAGCCGTGAATGCTTCCGGGACTGAGGCAGGACTTGATGAGCTGTAGGCGTATTCCGGGCGTATCTCGTCAAGCGTCCGTGAAAGCTCGTAGCCTTTTCCCGACAGGTAGCCGCGTATATCGTCCTTACTGTGCTTCATCCTCGCGAGGAAAACAGCCCCCGCAACTGATTGGGCAGCCCTCACAGCTTCGTTGTTGTCGTGTGTTACTACAGTGCTGACTTCCGCGAACCATTCGACAGACTCCAAGTCATCGAACGCCCAAGAGACAGGCGAGACCCTCACAGCGGGGTTGTTGCCGTGGCTGCTGAAAGGGTGGGGATGCCTTGCCGTCAGCCAAGCGTAAAAGCTCTTGCCGTAATGGACATGCTTGTAACGTCTGCACAGTGTGCGGAGGGAGGCCTTCACGTTCTCTGCGAAAAATGCCCCGGTTATCTTGTCGCCTCTTTCTCTCAGCGAGGACATGAGAGCGTCAGCAACCGCAAGAGTCAGAACAGTATCATCCGTAGGCTCTGACTCTTTCGTGAACAGCGGGAAATCCTCAGACTTCATCCCCCCTTCGTGGTAAGGGCTGCCTATAATATCCCCGACAATCGCCCCCAGCATGAATCAGCCCCCGAAAGGCCTGACTCCCCTGACCGCGTCTGACGGCCATATCCTCGCGTCCCCGTTGTCCGTGTCTATCATGACGTACCTGTCATTGCCCATGCCTAACTCTTTCATGTATGACAGCTGGCGGAGGCCATGACGGGACTCTATTCTCTCGACTAGGTCATGACGGAAATTTTCCGGGAGAGCATATACCAAGTCAACAGAAGCGGCATCAATCGCGAGGATGTCAAGCGAGGCAAGTATTCCGATGTTGGGAGTTACGACAGGAGCGGCGGCCACTCCCTCGCAGTCGCATGATACTGACATGTTGCGCAGGACGTTGATGAAGGCGATGTGCGGGGCGAAATGGTCAACGGTTGCTTTTGCTGACTCTGTGATGCGCTCCATGAACTCTTCTTTTGCGATGTCCCACTGGTTGGGCTGGCCGGGCGTTGTGTGAATCCATGCTTTGCCGGTTTTCCCGTCAGCGCAGCCGATGCCGATGTTCTTGTCCGAGCCCCCGAAGCCTCCCTGAACATGCCCCTTGAAGTGGGTCAGGACGAGAAGAGAGTCATAGTTGAGGAGGTTCGCGCCGACTGACATGTGGGAGAAGTATTTTCCGCCTCTGACCGGGAATAACGTTGTGCCTTGTTCGTCAAGAATGTCGACAGGGGCGAATGTCCAGCCGTTCGTGGCGATGGTCTCGCGGTGGAGGGCGGTTGTGTGGCGGTGGTTCTCGTAGTACGCGTTGGTCTCGACAATGTGCGCTCCGGGGATGTCGTTCTCTATGAGGGCTTTGACCCACGGGCGCGGGATGATGTTCGGGCCTTTCGGCTCTCCTGTGTGGAGCTTTATTGCCACTTTCCCGGTGATGTGCTGGCTTATGCGGGCGTAAAGTTTTCGGAGTCCTTCTGCTGACAGGCCGCGTGTGAAGTAGACGATGGACTCGTTCCCTGCGCGCTCGCTGTAGGGTATGTATTTGCTTCCGTCTGTCATGGGCTGCTTCCTCCTGTGTGTGATTGGGATTATGGGTGTATTGTAGCATGAGGCAAAACAAAAGCCCCGTCCGCAAAACGTGAACGGGACTCAAACGTGCCTAGGGAGATTCGAACTCCCGGCCTTTGGCTCCGGAGGCCAACGCTCTATCCGCTGAGCTACAGGCACAATATGTGAAATTATATCATGGCCTGGCCGCAAAATTAATTCCTGTGTGATATTATCATGGTCGGCAAAAAAATTTTCCCAAGAAAGAAGGAACTCACCACATGCCGGAAAAGAAAGGCAAGGCAGTACTCGCATACAGCGGCGGGCTTGATACTTCTGTTGCTGTAATGTGGCTGACGGAACAGGGCTACGACGTAATCACAATGACGGCTGACGTAGGACAGAAGGACGTTGACCTCCAGGCGGCAAAAGCAAAAGCATTACACAGCGGAGCAGTCAAAGCCTACATATTCGACCTGAAGAAAACGTTTGTAGAGAATTACGTTTACCCCTCACTGCGCGCAAACGCAATGTATCAGGGAACATACCCGCTTGTGTCAGCACTATCACGCCCGCTTATCGCAAAGACCCTCGTAGACATCGCCAACAAAGAAGGAGCAGCAGCAGTAGCACACGGATGCACGGGCAAGGGCCAGGACCAGGTGAGAATCGAAGTCTGCGCGACGGCACTCAATCCCAAAATCAAAGTGTTAGCCCCCGTGAGAGACTGGCATTTTACGCGCGAGGCAGAAATAGAGTACGCGAACAAACACGGAATCCCGGTCCGGGCAACAGCCGCTTCACCCTACAGCACGGACGACAACCTTTGGGGACGCTCGATAGAATGCGGAATGCTGGAAGACCCGTGGAATGAGCCGCCTGAAGACGCTTACGAGATGACCGCCAACCCAATCGAGGGCCCAGACGCTCCCGAATTTGTGGAGATAGATTTTGAGGGAGGAATCCCGGCCGCGCTGAACGGTGAGAGGATGCACGGTGTTGAACTCATCCAGAAGCTGAACACGATAGCAGGACGGCACGGAATCGGCAGGATTGACATGATCGAGGATAGGCTGGTCGGCTTCAAGTCCCGCGAGTGCTACGAGTGTCCCGGGTCAACGGTGCTTCTTGCGGCTCACAGGGCAATGGAAACTCTGACGCTGGATAAGCAGGTGCTGAAGTCAAAACGTGAGCTTGAGGTGAGATTTGCGGAGCTGACGTACGAGGGCTATTGGTTCTCGCCGCTGCGTGATGCGATTAATGCCTTCATGAATGACACGCAGAGATACGTGAACGGAACAGTGAAGATGA
The DNA here is from genome assembly GCA_017448795.1 of Synergistaceae bacterium. Taxonomy (GTDB): domain Bacteria; phylum Synergistota; class Synergistia; order Synergistales; family Aminobacteriaceae; genus JAFUXM01. The sequence continues at coordinate 36,944 of JAFSKV010000086.1, forward strand.
GGCTGTTCAAGGGTCAGTGTGTTGTTCGCGGGATGAAGACGGCCAAGAGCATTTACCGGCATGACCTAGCGACATACTCGGAGGGTGATACGTTCGACCATTCCGCGGCGGTCGGGTTCATCAACATATGGGGATTGCCCGTGAGGACGTGGACATCGACATGGCCGAGACAGGACGAGGCGGAAATTCCGATTGAGGCATAAAGATTTGGGGCAGCTCTGAGAGATTCGGGGCTGCTTTTTTTTTTTGTTCGTAACAACCCCCGAAAATCTCTTGGGCTTGAGGAAATCATTTGCAGTAAACCCCGACAACCTCCCCAAGAATGACCGTGTGAACGTCCGCAATGAGACTCTAGCGTCAGGCCTCCGGGTTCGCGTCTACAGTCCCAAGAACGAGAAGGAAGAATACCCCGCGCTTTTGTGGATTTACGGAGGCGATTTATCTGCGGCAACAACCCTCATGACCCGCGACAAGAAAGACCCGGCACTTTGCTTCCAGATGTTGCTATACCCCATGCTTGATTACAGGAATGTTACGCCGTCTTCACACCAGCTCAACGACCATCATTCATGGAGCAGGGACTCAAACCTTGCCGCGTGGGGAATGTACCTCGCCGATGTCAGCGGTGATGTGCCTGCCTATGCGTCGCCGTCAATGGCTGGAGATTTGTCGGGGCTTCCTCCGGCTTATGTGCTGGCGTATGGGCTTGATCCTTTCAGGGATGAGGATATTGACTACGCACAGAGACTCATGAAGGCAGGAGTCCCGGTTGAGCTTCATGTTGTACCGGGAGTAACTCACAGTTTCGAGTTCGGCTGTGCGGGAACAGAGATTGCAGACAGGACAGTCAGAGAATACGTCAACGCGCTCTATGAGGCCATGAAGTAAGAAACGTAACGGTTCAGGCAGTGAGTCGGCTTTGATTGGCTGAGCCGATTCTTTTTTTGTCTGTACTCACACTAGTGAATCAGGACAAAAAAAAGCCCCCCTGTGATTCGGGAGCTACAGCCCTTATAGGAAGGTTCGTAACTGGAGGTAGATGAGTGGTGGGCAGATGACTTTAGGTTTCAATCCCTTATAGGAAGGTTCGTAACTGGTGCGAAATTGCTTTTGCTTCTGGTGTCACAGTTTCAATCCCTTATAGGAAGGTTCGTAACAAGAAAGCACAATCATATGTGCTGAAGATAAAGAGTTTCAATCCCTTATAGGAAGGTTCGTAACCCTCAGCGGGTCGCGTGTTTACTACATCGGGGATTTTATCACGCTTGCAGGAATTACGCAATGTTTTACCCCACTAACTCATAAAATGTTGCAATCACTGGAAAGCGCAAAATCAACCTACTGCGACAATCTGCCAAAGAATCGCCGTTTTCCCGC
>JAFSKV010000013.1 GCA_017448795.1 Synergistaceae bacterium
ACCGCTGTCCTCATTCCGTGATTCCTCCCCTGAAACTCTCTATATAGTAATCTGCCGCTGACCTTATGCGCTCACGGTCATTCCTGCTTGCGTCATCCTCAACCCCGAACGTCATGAAGCCCGCCCGTTTTGCCGTCTCAACCGCGAAAAGCGAGTCCTCGAACACTCCGACATCGCCCGGCTTGAGTCCGAGAAACCCGGCGCAGGCCATGTATATATCCGGGTCATGCTTGGTCGTGTGAAGCTCGGTGCAGGTGAATATCCCCGCGAAATACCCGGCTATCCCGTTGCGTTCAAGCGCGGACGTGAGAAGCTCCCGGTCGCCAGCCGTCGCAATCACCATCGGTACGCCCCTTGCCTTCATGGCCGCGAGGAACTCACTCACTCCCGGCTTCAGCCTCACTTCATGCCTGTAGAAGCCCCCGACGATTCCCAGAAGCCCGGCGCGGATTTCGTCTGCTGACTGTGCGAGGCCGTAATGCTTCCTCATGTACTCACAGCCCTGCTCAATGCTCAGTCTGAACAGCTCAACCGACAATCCTTCTTCCGGCACGACACCAAGCCCCCGTAGATACCGCGCCCCCAAGTCGTCCCATATCGGCATCGAGTCAATCAGCACTCCGTCCGCGTCAAATATAGCCCCCTTAAGCGTCATGGCCGAAAAGTTCATCCAACAATGCCCGGAGATTCTGAGCAGCCTTCCTTATGTCATCCGCCGCGAAGACTGCGCTTATTACCGCCACGCCTGCAATCCCTGACCCTGCAAGCTCACGGATATTCCCGGCGTTGATGCCCCCGATTGCTACGACTGGAATTTTCACCGCCCGGCAGATTTCCCGCAGTGCCTCGTGAGTTATGTCGACAGCGTCATCCTTCGAGCCAGTGTGAAAGACTGCCCCCGCTCCGAGATAGTCAGCTCCCTTGCGTTCGGCCTCTACTGCCTCGCCTGCTGTCCTGACTGACACGCCGAGAATTTTTCCCGGCCCGATTAACGCCCGGACGCTACCCGCCTCCATGTCTGACTGCCCCACGTGCACGCCGTCAGCGGAAATGTCGCAAGCCAAGTTGACGTTGTCGTTGACGATGAAGGGGATGTGATTTTCCCGGCACAAGGCTTGAAGCTCGATTGCCTGATACTTGAACGCCTCATATCCCAGCGACTTCTCCCGGAGCTGAATCATTGTCGCCCCGCCTGAGATTGCCTCGCTGACACATTCACGCAAGCTCCTTCCTTTGAGCCCAGTGCGGTCGGTTACTGCGTAGAGCCTGAGACTTTCAGCGGAGAACTTCATACTTTGCGCCCCCTTCGAGAGTTTCAGCGGTCATGTTATAGATTGCGTCGATGATTCTGTTGCGGTAAGACGAGTTGCCTTCATGAGCCTGCAAGTGTGAGTACCCGATTTCCCCCGCAAGCCCCATGACACACACGGAAGCAGCGCAGGCTTCTAGGACGTTTCCCGGATTCGCGGCGACAAAAGCGGCCATGATTCCCGACAGCATGCACCCCGTCCCGGTTATGCGCCCCATTTCCGGCCTTCCGTTGCGGATTGCGTAACAGGTCTCACCGTCAGCAACGAGATCTATTGCCCCCGTCAAAGCTATCACAGCTCCTGTTGACCGTGCGAAGTTCCTCACGAACCCGGCCATGAATGCGAGGTTGGAGTCGCTCACAGCGTCGGCTTTGTCCGCGTCGACCCCGTGCGTTGTCCCAGAACCAAGTGCCAGCGTCTTAATCTCTGAGGCATTCCCGCGTATCACGTCAAACCTGATTTCCCGCATGAGCTTCAAGGCCGTCTGTGTCCTGAGAGTGCTTGCGCCTGCTCCTACAGGGTCAAGCAATAATGCGTGTCCTAACTCTGAGGCTCTTTTCCCCGCGCTGAACATTGCCTCAACCGTGCGTGAGTTGAGCGTTCCTATGTTGATGTTGAGTGCGCTGCAGATTGCCGTGATTTCCGTTGCGTCTGACGGCTCATCGGCCATGATGGGACTCGCGCCGGCTGCCAGAATTGCGTTTGCTACGTCGTTGACGGTTACGTAGTTGGTGATGCTGTGGACCAGGGGGGATTTCTCCCGGACGTTTTCGAGGCACGTGCCTAACATGTATGACTCTCCTTTGCGTCAATGGGAGGCATGTATGAGGCATGTTGTGTGAAGTTCCCTACGACGGCATTACCCGTATCAGGTTATGATGGTCGGAATTTTCTTCCCTCTCAGCCTGCAAGCAAGCTCCCATAAAATTTGTTGTGGATACGCTGATATTATAGCCGAAAATTTCGCGGTTAATATCGTGGGAGGAGTTAGAATTTTTCTTCACTTGACATATTTTCGTGAAACAGGTAATCTAATCTTCGCAATTTTTCGTATATCACGTGAGTTGCGAAATATTTTCATTACTATCAGGAGGCTTTTTTTTCATGGCACAGGGAACTGTCAAGTGGTTCAACGAGAGCAAAGGTTACGGATTCATCACCGTAGACGACGGCAAGGACGTATTCGTTCACTTCAGCGCAATCCAGGGCGAGGGCTTCAAGACTCTCAACGAGGGTCAGAAGGTAACGTTCGACATCGTAAACGGCGAGAAGGGTCCCCAGGCTGCCAACGTCGTCAAACAGTAATCCAGAAGTCTCCTGCAACAGACCGCGTAACTTCCTACCATAGCAAGAGAACATAACCGTGAGGGCTTTGCAGACAATGCGAGGCTCTCACTTTTTGTGTGGAGGAATACATGACACAGGACGAAATGAATATACTTGTCCCCGAAAAGCTGAATGAGATTGAGCGCGAACGGGGAATAACTGTGCTTTACGCCGCCGAGTCAGGAAGCAGGGCATGGGGCTTTGAGTCGCCTGACAGTGATTTTGACGTGAGATTCATCTACAAGCGTCCGCAGAGTGAGTATCTAAGGCTGGACAAGACGCGGGATGTTATAGAGCTGCCGATTAATGATACTTGGGACGTTTCCGGCTGGGACTTGGACAAGGCATTACGCCTCCTCATGAGGTCAAACCCAACGCTGTATGAGTGGCTTTCGTCGCCGATATGTTACAGGGACGCGGGATTTTCCGGGAGGATGAGGCCGCTTCTTGCTGAATATTTCTCGCCGTCAAAGATGCTCTGGCACTATCTCAGCATGGCCCGGAACAACATGCGCGCTCTTGATGGTGATACCGTGAGGCTGAAGCGTTATCTCTACATCCTGCGTCCTTTGCTGGCGTGCCTGTGGGTGACGGAGAACGAGTCAGCACCGCCCGTGAAGTTTGCTGACCTTGCGGAGAGTATGCTTCCTGATAGTCTCAGGCCTGAGCTGGAATATCTCCTTGCCGAAAAAGTGAAGTCCTCAGAGAAAGCAGAGATACCCCGAATCCCCAGCATAGACAGCTTCGCCGTGTCAACAGCCGACAAAATTCAGGCGCATATCGAGTCCCTTCACGAACACAGCAGGACATGGGACGCAATTAACGCCTTCTTCCTCCGGGAAATCTCGCAATGACACAGTCAGCAAAAGACCTCACAATGTCCCGGAAAATCGCCCAAGCCGTCAGAGACTCAGGGGGGCGGGCGTTCTTTGTCGGCGGTTACGTGCGCGACAAGATACTAGGCCATGACAGCAAGGACATAGACATTGAGATTCACGGCCTGACCGAGTCCCGTCTAACAGAAATTCTCGGAACACTCGGCGAAGTCCTCACGATGGGGGCGAGCTTCGGCATTCTCGGACTGAGGCATTACACGCTCGATATAGTCATGCCCCGCTCGCTGGCAACAGGTGAGGTTGACCCATTCACAGGCACAAGGGAGGCCGCCCGTCGCAGGGACTTCACGATGAACGCGCTCATGCAGGACGTGCTGACGGGGGAAATCCTCGACCATTTCGGCGGGGTTGGCGACATTCACAGCGGGGTAATCCGGCATGTTGACGGGGGGACATTCCTTCTTGACGCTCTGAGGGTGGTACGTGCGGCGAGATTCGCGGCGGTATTGGGCTTCACGGTTGACGCTGACACGAGGCGGGTATGTTCGTCAGCAGACACTTCACACCTTGCGCCTGAGAGAGTTTTTGCGGAGCTTGGGACTGTGCTGACTAAGTCGCCGATGCCCTCACGATTTTTCACGGAGCTTGAGGGAATGCGCCAGATTTCCGCGTGGTTTCCCGAAATTCAGTCAGCAGACACCCACATTCTCGACATGGCCGCGAGTGTTCGGGAGAAATCCTCAGACATGGCCGGGTTCATGCTGGCACTGCTGTGTCATTCCCTGCCTCAGTCTCAGACAGCCCGATTGCTCTCACGCCTCACCAACGACTCCCATATTACCCGCTACGTTCTCAACATGTCAACCCTAGCTGACGTTGTCGCAGGGATGAATGACAACACGCCGGAACTCTCATTCATGCGCATGTTTGACGACGCAGAATCGCCCGATGACTTGTCGCTTATGTCCGGGATTCTCACGGGAGACTCTCACTCTGACATTCTGAGGCTGTATCATGAGCGTATGAGCCTGCCTTGTGTTACTGGTGCTGACATTCTCAGGGAAGGAGTGAGTCCCGGCCCGGCAGTAGGGGAGGCATTGAGGCACGTTCACGTGATGAGGCTTGAGGGAGTCCCGAAGGCTGTACAATTACGCGAGGCAATACGCTACATCAAGTTACACCAGGAGGAAAAATCATGATAGACGTAACACTTATAGGCACGGCGGCATTAGCTCCCATTCCTGAGCGGGCTTTGTCGTCTGCGCTGCTGTCATGCGGGGGGCATTTGGTGCTGTTCGACTGCGGGGAAGGCACACAGTCAGCGGCGAGAAAAGCGGGGGTCAGCCTCATGAAGACGGACATCATAGCCATCACCCACTATCACGGGGATCACATTTTCGGCATTCCCGGACTCTTGCAGACTATGCTTAGTGCCGGACGCACCGAGCCGATCTACATTGCCGGGCCTGAAGGACTGCACGGGGTTATGTCGCTGATGATGGGACTGACTGGGGAAGTCGGGTTTGACGTTGTCGCTGTTGAGATTCCTGCTGGCGGGCTGAGGCTGTGCGAGCTGGTGAGGGGCTGGCCGTCTGAGGCTGTGCTGTCTGCGTTCCCGACGAAGCACAGGTGCGTTGCGCAGGGGTATTCGTTCACGTTGGGGCGGGCTGGGAAATTCAACCCTGAGAGGGCGCGGGAGCTTGGAGTCCCGGTGAAGTTGTGGCATGAATTGCAGGCAGGAAGGAGCGTCCTTGCTGGCGGGAGGGAAGTTTTCCCGGATGAGGTCATGGGGGAACGCCGGCGGGGCATCAAAGTTGTTTTCACGGGAGATACAGCCATGTGTGAGTCTCTTGTTGACGGGGCAAGGGATGCTGACCTGATGATATGTGAGGCTACTTACGCTGAGGATGAACACGCAGAGAAGGCAGCTGCGCGGGGGCACATGAACTTTGCGCAGGCGGCGGAGACAGCCAGGCTTGCGGGGGCAAAAACTTTGTGGCTGACTCACTATTCCCAGTCCGTAACGAACCCTGAAGCCTTCCTCACGAACGCGACGAGGATTTTCCCGGAGACTGTGTGCGGCTATGACGGGATGAGCGCGACTCTCACTTTCAGCGGCTGACATCAGGAGGCGCGGGGCATGATTGCTTTTTGCCGACTCACATTGTATACTTCCACAATATTTTATCCGGCTTCGTAACCTCGAAATCACACAGGCAAGGAGCGGTTCACAATAGAGACACATCAAGGTTTCATCATCAGCAAATTCACCCCGTCAGCCACCGAAATATCATCCAACATTCCCTTGACACTTGCGGCTTGCTGCTTGCGGCTTGCGGCTTGCGGCCATAACTACAGCCTAAAATCCCCACAAGATTCCACATCACATAGAAGTATCTTCACAGCTCCCCTAGTCGCGTTCAAGGGGGGTGATTGACCGTACCCCAAAACCAGCAGCACAAAATCCCAAACAGAAAGGAAGTATCATAATGTCAGGCAGAAGAAAACTCGTAACATTCTTCATGCTGTGCGCTCTGTTACTGTCAGCATCTTCCGTTTCGTATGCCTTCGACTACAGCAAGGGCAACCGCCAATACTACGTCCTGCGCGTTGAGTCCGATGAAGTAGCATACGACGTTGACGGAGATGAAGACGACCACCAGACTGACGGCGGCCAGTATTCCAGCTCTCACTGGGACGAACCGTACCCCAAACACGCCGACAGCCTCAATGACCTTTTCGCGCTCATGATCTCAGGCGACAACGTCTACTTCTTGGGGGACGTATCCTTCGATGTCTCGTCGACAATCGAGATCAGCAAGGACTTGAACCTCTACGGCAGCTTCCCCTACACCAGCGGCAATAACGGCAAGTTTGAGGAGAGGAACATCAAGACTCGCCCGACAACCTTTGACGCTCACAACGAACGCAGAGTCTTCCACATCACGGGCGGCGCAAAGGTTACGCTCGACAGCCTGAAAATCACCGGCGGCAGTGCTTACACCGACAACGGCGGCGTTTACGTCGAGGGAGGCTGTAACATCGTCGTAAGAAGCTGTGATGTTGTCTCAAACGGCATAGACAATGCTGCTGATGGCGGGCGTGGAATCACCATCATCGCCTCAACCGCTCTGATTGAGAACTGCCTCATCGCCGACAACGTTCACAAAGAAAGATGCTCAGGCGTTTACGCTGACAGCAGCGATGTCGTCATCAGAAACTGTACTTTCACGGGGAATGTGAACCACAACGATGGCGGCTGCGGAATCAGTCTCGTGAACGGCACAACGGCTTCTGTCTCGAACTGCACGATAACGGAGAATGAGGGAAGAAGCGGCACGGGAATTTAC
>JAFSKV010000014.1 GCA_017448795.1 Synergistaceae bacterium
ACGACACGACACGACACGACACGACACGCACCCTTATTGTTCGTGAACATCGTCTGAATTTTCCATCATCCTATAATCTGCCCTCTGAGGTGTTGGAGCAATGAGTCCATTCACTTTGGGGGGCAGAACGATTCTCATCACGGGCGCGTCTTCAGGGATTGGACGGGCAGCAGCCATACTTTGCGCGGAAATGGGCGCGTCCCTCATCATCACTGCAAGAAACGAGGAACGACTCGCTGGCACGCTGGACTCTCTTTCCGGCACCGGCCACAAGATGATAACGGCAGATCTTGCTGACGAGTCGGAAATCTCGCGCCTTGTCGAACAGTCCCCGCCCCTCGACGGCCTCGTCAACAACGCCGGAATGATTGAGCTTCTCCCGTCAGAATACGTAACCCGCGAAAAGCTGGATGAGATTCTTTCCGTCAACACTTACGCACCTATAACACTGTTCGCAGGCCTCGCAAGAAAACGCAAGCTCAGGAAGGGTTGTTCTGTTGTCTTCACGAGCTCGCTTGCCGGGAATGTCGTTACTGCTTACGGTCATTCCATGTACTCAGTCTCAAAAGCCGCCGTGAGTGCCTTCGCGAAAACCGCCGCCCTAGAAATGGCTCCGCGAAAAATCCGCGTCAACTGTGTCTGTCCCGGAATGATTGAGACCGGCCTCATACACAGCGAGAAAGTTACGCCCGAAATGCTCGCCGAGGACGTGAAGAGATACCCTCTCAGGCGTTACGGGAAGCCGGAGGAAGTTGCGGGGGGAATCGCGTTCCTTCTGTCTGACGCGGCCAGCTTCATCACGGGAATCAATCTCATCATTGACGGAGGTATGACGCTGGTATGAATCCTTTCACGCTTGAAGGCAGGACAATTCTCATCACGGGAGCATCATCAGGAATCGGGAGGGCTGCGGCTCTTCTCTGCTCACAGATGGGGGCAAGAATGATTCTCACAGGCAGGAATGAGTCCGAGCTTCAGAAAACTTTTGACGCACTCTCAGGCAATCACCACATGAAAATATCAGTAGATTTACGCTTGCGGGGGGGGGGGCTGAAAATCATGGACTTCTGCCCGGAGATTGACGGCCTCGTGAACAATGCCGGGATCGTTGAGACATTGCCGGCGGATTTCGTTACGCGTGAGAAGCTGGAAGGAGTGTTTGACGTGAACATGTGCGCTCCGATTCTGCTGTTCGAGGGGCTGATTGAGCGCGGGAAAATTTCGGACGGCGCGTCAGTCGTCTTCACAAGCTCTGTTGACGGGAACGGGAACTACACGCCGGGAAATTCGGTGTACTCGGCGAGCAAGGCGGCTGTGAGTGAGTATGTCAGGGCGGCGGCACTCAGGTTCGCGGGCAGGAACATCCGTGTCAACGCCGTGTGTCCCGGGATGACTGAGACGAATTTGCTGCGGGACAACAAGGTTCTTACCCCTGAGATTCTCGCCGAGGACGCAAAGAATTATCCCATGAAGCGTTACGCAAAGCCCGAAGAAATCGCCGCGGGAATCGTCTACTTGCTGTCGTCGGCTTCAAGCTATGTTACCGGGACTGAGCTTGTGATTGACGGCGGAATAACACTGAACCACTGAGAGGAGGATGAACACATGCGCACAATCAGCGGAGTATCACTAAAGGCTCTTGCGTGCGCGGTGCCAGGACAGAAATTCACGCTCACTGAGTACGCGCCGAATCTTGTTGACGAGAAATCAGCCCGGCAGATTGAGAACGTCAGCGGCTTCCGTGAGCTGAGGATTTCGCCGGATGAGATGACCACGTCGGACTTGTGCGTTCCTCCGGCTATGATGATGCTTGATGATTTCGGGCGGGAAAATGTCGGGGCTGTCGTGTTCGTCTCGAAGACTCCCGACTACGTTTCACCAGCGACAAGCCATATTTTGCAGGCGAGGCTGGGGCTTCCGTCAAGCGTCTTGTGCCTCGACATCAACGAGGGCTGTTCCGGGTTCGTTGCGGGGCTTTACGTCTCATCGCTGATTGCCGGGAAAATCAACGCTCCTGTCCTTCTCTGTGGCGGGGACACTAACAGCAAGCTCACCTCACCTAATGACCGCGCTACGAGGTGCATATTCGGGGACGCTGGGTTTGCCGGGATTGTCGCGCCTGAAACTGGGGCAGGTGATACGCCGTTCAGGTTCGCGAATTTCGGGGAGCGTGCGTATTCCATCATCATGGAGAACAGCAGGCACAGAATCACCGGGCATCCACGCAATAACGGCTGTTACTTCATGGACGGGGCGGCTGTGATGAATTTCGCTCTGACGGAAGTACCTGCGGCTGTGCGCGGCATTCTCACTGAGAGCGGTTACGTTGTGGACGACATCACACTTTACGCGTTCCATCAGTGCAACAGGCTCATATTGTCAGCAGTCGCCAAGAAGCTCGGAATCCCGCCGGAAAAATCCCCCTTCACCGCAGGAGACACAGGCAACACAAGCTCGGCCTCAATCCCCCTGCTGCTTGCGGACGTTGCGGGCAATGCTGACATGAGGCGGGTAATATGCGCGGGGTTCGGCGTTGGGCTGTCAGTCGGAGTATGCATCGCTGATTTCTCGCGGACAAAGTTTTTCACCACAACCGAAATTTGAGAGAGGAGATTCACACTATGGACATCAAGGACTTCACGGCAAAATTCGCGGCGCAGTTCTTCGAGACAGACCCCTCAGAGTTCAAGCCTGAGACGGTCTTCAAGGAGCTGGACGAATGGAGCTCGCTCAGCCTCATCCAGATGATAGCGATGATTGATGCTGAGTACAGAGTAACAGTAGACGGCCAAATCATCAACCAAGCCGAGACGATACAGGACCTGTTCAACGCCGTGTGCGAGCTGAAGAAGTAAATGGACGCATACATCCGCGCAATCGAGTACTACCTTCCTGAGAACGTGCTGACGAATGACGACATGGCCGCGATGTTCCCGGAATGGCCAGCGGAAAAGATATTCGCCAAAGTCGGGGTAGAAGTCCGCCACATTTCCGCCCCTGACGAGTCAGCCTCAGACATGGCCGTCAAAGCCGCCGAAAAGCTCTTCGCCGCCAACCCTAGCATCACTCCTGAGTCGGTCGACTTTGTCCTGTTCTGCACGCAAAGCCCCGATTACCCACTCCCGTCAACAGCCTGCATAATTCAGGACAGGCTCGGAATCCCGAAAAGCTCCGGCGCGCTCGATTACGATTTGGGATGTTCGGGCTGGGTTTACGGCCTCGCTCTCGCAAAAGGGCTGATAGTCTCAGGCTGTGCGGAAAATGTCTTGCTGCTCACAGGCGAGACCTACACGAAGTACATTTCGCCTGACGACAAGGGCAACAGGGCAATCTTCAGCGACGGTGCTTCAGCGGCCATGATTTCGCGTGAGACTGGCAGGGCGAGGATTGGTGAGTTCGTTTTCGGGACTGACGGAAGTCGGGCAGGAGACCTGATTTATCGGGACGGGCAGTTCTTCATGGACGGCGGGAATATCTTTGCGTTCACTCTGAGGGCTGTTCCCCCGATGGTCTCAGAAGTCCTCGCCAAGAACGGGATCGCCAGCGGGGAGCCGTGCTGCTACGTCATGCATCAGGCCAACAAATTCATGCTTGAGGCACTCAGGAAGAAGATGAATGTCCCGGCGGAAAAGTTCATCATGGACATGAAGCGGGGAAATACAGTGTCGTCAACAATCCCGGTTGCCCTCAAGGACGCGTGCGATGGCGGGAAAATCCCGGTGGGGGCAGGTGTTGTTGTGGCGGGGTTCGGTGTGGGACTGAGCTGGGCGGGGTGTGTGCTGAGATTTTGAGGGGAGGAAAGTGAATTGACTGGAAAACTTGCGACGTTGATAGTGCCTTGCTGGAACGCTGAGAAATATATCGGGCGTTTCCTGGACTCTGTGCTGTCACGGCTGATGTCGACGATGTCCTGTGGCCTGACAACATACGCAAGAAGGCAGAGTTTCTTTACACTCACGGAGAATGCGGACTTGTTGCCTGCAACGCTGAGGCTGTCGATGCCAATTCAGGCCGGAAGATACGTGAGCTTAGGTTTCGTGCGGGAGAAGCAAGACTCTTGTTCCGGGAGATTCTTTTCGAGGGCGGAGTGCCGTGTTTGCCTGGAACGTTCATGCTGAGGACGGAGCTTCTCATGAGACGGCTCGATGGGGGAAATATCTATCATCTTCCGGGTATTGGCCAGAACTATCAGCTTCTCCTGCCTGTCGCGTGGGGCAGCAAATGCGGGTTCATAGGCGAGTGCCTCTACTCTTACAGCGTGAGGGAAGACAGCCATTCTCACTCTATGGACTTATCCACGAGGATAAAGCAGACTTACGGCGGGCTTGATTTGGTTCTCCGCACGATGCACTTCCTTGACGATGCGGAAAAACAGCGGCTTGCGGACGAGCTTCGCAGGAAATATTCAGCAGCAAGGTTCAACATAGCCCTTGAGATGCTGTGCGATTATTACACGGAGATGAGGAAAACGGGGGCGGCCTCGTGGAAATTTCTGGTGAAGGCAGCCGTCCGCCTTCTGAAGTCAGCAGTAAAAACATTGAGGTGAAAATCAGCTGTGAAAATTTTGGTGATAGGAGGTTCCGGCATCATAGGAACCGGGATTGTCGAGGCAGCCGCGGGCGCAGGGCATGAGGTCGTCGCTTTGAGCAGGCAGAAGACAATCATACAGAAGGACTTTCCGAACGTCAGAAGAATCCGGGCAGACTGGAGCGACATAAATAGCGCAAAAGCTATCATAAATGAGGGGGGGGGGTATGACGTAGTTGTTGACGGGCTCGTTTTCACCAGGAAGCAGCTCGTGAGGGATCTTGAGATTGCCGGGAGGCACTGCGCGCAGTTCGTGTACATTTCGACTGCAGGGGTCTACGAGCAACCTCACCACAACGCTGCAGAGGACGCTCCCAAGAGGCTGGAGAAGCTGAAGTGGTCATACTCGTACAACAAGAGGGACGCGGAGATCTTCGTTGAGCAGAACGCTGACAAGTACCCCTGCGGCATCACTGTGATACGCCCGCCTTACACTTACGGGAGGACGAGAATCCCTGTCGCGGTCGTGGGACGCTTCAACCAGTACACGCTCATAGACAGGATACTCAAGCACAAGCCGATAGTCTTCATTGATGACGGCCATCACCCCCGCTCAATCACCCACATATCGACGTTCTCGGAGGCAGTCGCAGGAACGTTCATGAAGCGCGGGGCAATCGGCCAGGCATACCACGTGAGCGATGACGTGAGCTATACGTGGGAGGATGTCGTGAACACAGTCGGCGAAATTGTCGGTGTCAGGCCTGAGATAGTACACGTTCCTGTGAGTTGCTCAAGGGTTACAGCGCCAGCCTCTATGACGAAGTGAGGCACAACAAGATGGCTGAAGTTACATTAGACAACTCGCGCATAAAGTCCTTGTGTCCCGGCGTGAATTACAGAGTCCCGCTTAAGGAAGGCCTCTCTGAGACTGTGAGCTTCCTCCGTGAAAATTTCAGCACAAGGCCTCTTGATGAATGCTTCAACATGATGTGCGACGCGGTTCTTTCGAGGCACAGGGAGTACAGGCTTCCCGACGACGAGCGGGCAATCGCTGAGAGGTACATATCACAGTCAAGCAATGACTACCTGAGAGTCCTGAAAATGTTTACGCTGATGAGGAAGTCGGAGCAATTTGTCAGGCCTCCCGTCAGGATGATGAAGAGGGCAGTGAAGTTTTGCCTGAGAATTTGAGGAGGGAACTATCACAATGGAGTACGTAACACTTAGGGGAGGAATGAGACTCCCTGCAATAGGCTTCGGGCCGGGAGGAGCAGGCTATACCCCCAACATGAAGCCCGGTAAACGCAGCATATTCCGCCGTGCATGGAACAAGCTGGTGACGCGCCAGTTCGTGAGGTATCACTACGTCAGGGCTGTGTCGTCGGCAATATCACAGGGCTTCAGGCTCATAGACTACTCGGCGGCTTACGGTGACGGAAAGCTGATAGGCCGTGCAATCCGCAAGTCAGGCGTGAAACGTGAAGATCTCATACTCACAACGAGGGTCAGCAACGGAGCTCAGTTCACAGGCAAAATCGAGGATGAGTTTTTCGCCCAGCTCCGCAATTTCGGGACTGACTATGCAGACATCCTCATGTTCCACTGGCCTGTTACGGGCTGTTACACTGGCACGTGGCTGAAGATGCTTGAGCTTAAGGAGAAGGGTTACTGCCGTGTTCTCGGTGCCGCCAACTGCAACGCCCATCACTTGGAGGAGCTGGAGAAGGCTTCGGGAGTCCTGCCTGAGATTGACCAGTTCGAGGTTCACCCGCTTTTCACGCAGAAGGAGCTTAGGGAGTATTGCCGCGCCAAGGGTATACAGGCTGAGTCATACACTCCTGTTGCGAGGTTTGACGACCGTCTGATGAGGCTTCCGGTTCTGAGGAAGATCGCGGAGAAATATTCCCGGACAGTAACGCAGGTTGTGCTTCGCTGGCACATACAGAGCGGGCTTGTTCCTGTGGTACGTACTCTCAATCCGTTGCACCAGAAAGAGAATATAGACGTTTTCGGATTCAGCCTGACAGACGGAGAGATGTCGGTGGTTGACTCCGTGAACATAAACGCCAGGGTACGCTATGACCCGGACAACTGTGATTTCACGATACTATGACGATGATAACGATTAATGACAAAGAACAGTGCTGCGGCTGCAACGCCTGCGGTGATGTGTGCGCAAAAGGTGCAATAACATTCAGGACTGACGGCGAGGGAATCTGGTATCCCCATGTTGACCGTGAAAGGTGCGTCGGCTGCGGGCTGTGCGAGAAGGTCTGCCCTATCATCAACATAGGCAGCCTGAAACACAACGACTTGGAGAAGCCTGAATGTTACGCCGCCGAACACAAGAACCTTGAGGCAGTATTCGACAGCACGTCAGGGGGGCTTTTCTCCGCATTAGCCGATTGCATGTACAGCCAGGGGGGCTATGTGGGGGGCGCGGTCTTCAACGAGGACTTGAGCGTGTCCCAGTTCATTTCCTGCGACAAGTCAGACCTTCCCCGCCTCAGAAGCTCAAAGTATGTGCAGAGCGACGCGCAGGGATTCTACAGGAAGGTGAAGGGGCTGCTTGATGCGGGCGAGCGTGTGCTTGTGTGCGGGACTCCGTGCCAGATGGCGGCGATGAGGGCGTTTCTTGGACGGGATTATGAGCGTCTCATCATTGCGGATTTCGTGTGCCTGGGGATAAACTCGCCGTTAGTGTGGCGGAGGTTCATGGACTCGTTTGAGGAACGCTACGGGTCTCCTGTAGTGTCAGCGAAAGCCAAGTCCAAAGAATACGGCTGGCGCAATCTCACGCAGAAAGTAACGCTTGCTGACGGGCGGCAGATTTTCGAGACAAGGGATGTCTGCATGTACACTAAGGGCTATATCGGGACTCACCTTTACACGAGGCCTTCATGCTACAGCTGCAAGTTCAAGGGATTTCCCCGTATGTCTGACATAACGCTCGCTGACTTCTGGGGGATAGAGAATTACAGCTCCGAGCTTGAGAAGAACTTGGGAACGTCCCTAGTGATGATAAACTCGGAGAAAGGCCGGGAATATTTCGGGAACATCAAGCCGCGAATCAACTTCATACCGATGCCGTTCGAGGCTGTCCTTCCGGGAAACCCTGCTTTTGTCAGGCCTATAACACGGCTCAACAATGACCGTGCAGGATTTTTCCGCGACATAAAGACGATGCCGTTCGCCGAAGTTGTGGAGAAGTACAGCGTCCAGTCCCAGAACCCGAAGCAGAAGCTCAAGGCCGCCGTCAAGCGCACACTGAAACAGGCACTCCGTGCGCTGCGGTTCATCAAGCTCATAGCCAGCACAACGAGGCTTCATATCCCGGCCATGTTCAACACTTTGCGTTACAGCGGGATGCGCAACCTAATGCATGGCAGGGGGATAATATTCGGGACATGGTGCAAGCCTAATATCTCGCGCAAAGCTAAACTTGAGATTGACGGCCTCATGATTCTGGGAGCAAAGGGACGTTTCCCAAACAGCAAACTTGAGACGAGGCTTCTTGTTGCTGACGGGGGGACTCTCACGGTGAAGGGCAATATCTCTTTCGGTTACGGCGCGGACATTGAGATACTTGAAGGCGGCCGTCTCGTGCTTCACGGGAAGAAATACGTCTCCAGCGGCTCGAACATAGGGCTGACTCTCGTGTGCGGAAACAGGATAGAAATCGGCCATGACGTGCAGATAGGCAGGAACGTCCTTATCCGCGACAACAACGGAAGCCATTACATCAACCGCCAGGGCTACAAGAACTCATCACCCGTTATAATCGGCGGGAAATCGTGGCTCTGCGAGTCCTGCGTTATAATGCCCGGCGTTAAGGTCGGTGAAGGCGCAATAGTCGGGGCAAAAGCATTCGTGATTTCGTCAGTCCCTGCCCGCTCTATGGTATCAGGCCACCCGGCAAAAGTCATAGACAGAAATATTCAGTGGAAGTATTGACGGCTGATATAATTATCGTTCACGGAAAAATTTCTATCACATTGGAGAATATCAGCCATGAAACTTGAACTTGAACGTCAGGATTTCCTCAAGGCCTGGCAGACAGCCGAGAAGCTCGCAGGCACAAAGTCAGCAAAAGATTCCGCAAAAGGAGTCCTCATCACAGCCTCAGATGACAGCACAGTTATCTTGGAAGCGACTGACCTTAATACGTCAATACGGTGCAAGGCAAAAGGCGCAAACGTCATAGAGCCGGGAATAGCAGTGATTCCCGCCGCAATATTCGGAGCGTCAATAAGGAAACTGGATACAGATGATCTTGTTCTTGAGGTCAACTCAGAGCGCGGATTCCTCAACGCCGGGCGCAACAAAATGCGTTTTGCCGTCATATCGCCCGAACAGTTCCCCAGCATCCCGGAAAGCTCAGGCGCGGATACTGTGTGCGAAATTTCCGCCCCCCTCCTCGCAAAGACAATCACAGAAGGAAGCTCCGCCGCGTCTCAGCCCCAGGATTTCCCGAAGTATCTCGGTACATGCCTGCTCAGAACGTCAGAGATGACCCTGACAGCCGTATCAACAGACGGAAAAAGACTCTCACTCTCAAGAGCCATGTGCAACGCTCTCAAGGATGAAGATTTGCTTCTGCCTGCACCTGCCCTGAAAGATTTTGCGAAGAATGCCGCCTCACTCAGCGCGGAAGAAAACGTGAAGATTCTTTCTGACGGCTCAACAGCATGGTTTGCCCTTGAGGATGCAGAGTACTCAATAAGGAGCGTAGACTCAGCCTTCCCGAAATTCGAGAGGATACTCAACGACGAACGCCGCACAATTTTGCGCATAAAGGCTGGGGAACTCCTCAAAGCCCTTGAGCGCATCGACATCATAGCCAGCACGACAACCGCCCACATAATGGCAATGGCACTCAATCCCGGCGGAGAAATGAGGATAACTGCCCGCGCTCCTGAACTGGGTACAGCAAGCGAGACATTACAGCCCGAAATTGAAGGCGGATATTTGCAGCTGGGCTTCAACGTCAGCTACTTCATGGACGGCTTGAAGGCCCTCGGAAATGAACAGGCCCTAATAGAGTTCAGCGGCGACGAAGGACAGACAAGAATGAAGCGCGGCGGTTCTGATGATTTCCTTTATATGCTGATGCCCGCGAGACTCAGCCAGCAGGATGTTATGACCGATGAGGAAAGCGCGGATTTCAGCAGAGTGCCGGATGACCCAGTGTCAGCACCGGAACAGGAAGCATCACAGGAACAGGAGCAAGAGCAGCAGGACAGCCCGGAGGACAGCGGGTCAGACACGCCGTTTTAGCCTTGAGGATAGACAGGACGATAATACGCGGCTTCAGGAACCTGTCTTCATCAGCCGGCCCGGATTTCATGGCAGCTTGGAGTCCGGGCATAAATTTGATTCTCGGCAGGAACGGCGCGGGCAAAACTAACCTTCTTGAGGCCTTGAGCATCATAACGGGCTGGGGAGCTTTCGGGAAAACGTCGGGTGTTGTCTCGTGGCAGAACCAGACCAGGAGGGCTTATATAGGCGCGGAAATTTCGGGCGAGGAAAGCCTCACTGTAAGCGCGGAAATCTCGTCGAGAATCTCTCTCAGGCTCAATGACAAGTCAGTATCATTCACGGAATTGCGGACATATGTACCGTCTGTGCTGTTTCTGTCCGGGAGTCTCAGCTTGATTGACGGCCCGCCCTCAGCAAGAAGAATGTTTGTCGACAGGTTATGTGCGCTGTTTGTGCCTCCTTTTGCGAAATGGCTTGCTGACTTCAAGAGTGTATTCCGTGCGCGGTCATTGATGCTGCGTCAGGGTAAGAATCATTCTGTTACTGATGAGGCTTATTGCAGGCTAGGGGGCTGGATAATGAACACGAGGCGGGCTGCTCTTGGCGAACTCGTGAAGATGATTCCGCCGGGGAAATTATCGCTTGATTTTGTTCCTGCCATGAATGCGCCGGGGTCTGAGTATCTCCGGGAGATGAGCGCGGCAAATTCTGAGCGTGAGAGATATGCACAGCGTCCGTTGTTCGGGCCGGGCTATGATGACCTTGTGATTACGGTTGCTGATACCGGGAGGCCTGCCAGTGAGTCATTGAGCCGGGGGCAGAAAAGGAGGCTCGTGCTGTACCTTCTGCTGACGGCCGGGCGGCTCATAGCTGAGAGGATGGGGCGTGAACCTGTGCTGCTGCTGGATGACATCACTGCGGAGCTTGACCGTGAAGGCAGGGAGTTCGCTTACAGGAAACTTGAGGCTGCCGGGTGGCAGGTGTTCCTGACCGCTCCTGAGAAGCCTTTTGCCACGAGGCGGAAATTCGGGGGTATTGAGCTTTCCTGACGGGTGATATAATGCCCCAATCCCTTATCACAGAAAACAGGAGGAAATCATGAGGAAACTTATTCATTCATCGGCGGCTGTCTTGGCTGTTATGCTGCTCGCAGTTTGTGCTTCCGGGAAAAATCCCGTCAACTATATGGTTCTCGTCAACAAGAATCATGAGCTGCCTGCTGACTGGGAGGAGTCAATTGAGACCGTTCACACTGTAAATTCTGTGAGTGATGATGTCGTTGTGGAGGCAAAAGCATACGCTGCTTACCTGAGACTGAAGGATGACCTGGCTAGGAATGACGGCATTCATGTTGAGCTTGACTCGGCATTCCGCAGTGTGGCCGAACAGAAGGACATAATGAGGCGTTTCACCGAGAAATACGGAGAGGATTACGCGCGGAGGACAGTCGCAATTCCGGGCTATTCCGAGCATCATACAGGGCTTGCCCTTGATCTCTATTTCCGCCTGGACGGCAAGGATGTCTACTACAACGAGGACATGGTGAAGTACCCGGAAATCTGGGAGAAGATACACGCAAAACTGCCTGAATACGGCTTCATCCTGCGTTATCCCGAAGGCAAAGAGACTATCACCGGCTACAGCTACGAGCCCTGGCACATCCGCTACGTTGACAGTGCTGACATTGCCCGGAAAATCACGGCTGACGGCCTCACGCTTGAGGAATATCTAGGCGCAACTGAGTAAGGCTTTCACGGGGGAATGAATCTCAGTGTACCACGACACATATGAAGTAATCGTAATCGGCGGCGGCCACGCAGGATGTGAGGCGGCTCTTGCAAGTTCACGCATCGGCCTGCGTACTCTCATGCTCAATCTCAACATCGACAACACAGCCCTCATGCCCTGCAACCCCTCAATAGGCGGCCCGGCAAAAGGCCATCTAGTCCGCGAAATCTCAGCATTAGGCGGCGAACAAGCACGGGCGGCTGACGCTTCTACCCTGATGATACGCTGGCTCAACACGTCCAAAGGCGCGGCAGTCCGGGCACTCAGGGCGCAATGTGATCCGTTCACCTACAGCACGTATTACCGCAAACTTCTCACGTCATCGCCAAATCTCGACATTCACCAGGACGAGGCGGCAGAGATTCTCACGCATTCCGGCAAGGTCTCAGGTGTCAGAACCCGGCACGGCTCACGCTATGAGGTCAGGGCTGTTGTTCTCGCTGGGGGTGTGTACATGGCCGGGCGTGTGTTCATGGGTAATGTGTCGTTTCCTTCCGGGCCGATGGGTCAGAAAAATTCGGAGCGTCTCACGGAAAATCTTGCTGACTTGGGCATAATGACCGGGAGAATGCGCACTGACACGACTCCCCGTCTCAACATCAACACGATAGACTTCACAGGGATGAAGCCGCAGCTGTCAGAGCCTGAGCCGCTGTGCTTTGACTTGTGGGGACAAGGGAGGGTATACGGCCATGATTATGCGTGCTGGTTTTCGCGGACTACTGAGGAAACTTACGACATACTAGCCCGGAATATCCTGCGTTCTCCGTTGGTTACTGGTGAGGTTGACGCGCACGGCCCGCGTTATTGCCCGTCGATTGAGGACAAGTTCCTGCGTTTTCCCGACCACATCACGCACCCGGTTGTGTTCGAGCCTGTATCACCGTCAAATAATGAAGTCTACGTGCAGAATTTCTCGACGAGCCTGCCTTATGACGTGCAAGCCGAGATGATTCACTCACTGCCTGGCTGTGAACACGCGAAAATCATCAAGCCCGGTTACGGAATAGAGTACACGTACATTCACCCGTCTCAGCTTAAGCACTCGCTAGAACTCAGGGACATTCCCGGCCTTTTCTGCGCCGGGCAGGTCAACGGCACATCAGGCTACGAGGAAGCGGCGGCACAAGGACTTCTTGCGGGGATAAACGCGGCCATGTACGCGAAGGGTGAAGCCCCCCTGACTCTCGGACGTGATGAGGGATATTTGGGGGTATTGGTTGACGACCTGACGACCAAGAACACCGATGAGCCTTACAGGATGCTTACGGGGAGATGCGAGCACAGGCTGCTTTTGCGTTGGGACAATGTCGCGCACAGGCTCTCACCTTACGGGAGGAAAGCGGGGCTGATTGATGACTCGCGGTGGGAGTTCTTGGAGGCCAGATTTTCGCGTGAGGATGAGGAGATTGCGCGGTTAAAGTCAGCAAAGATTTCACCGTCATCAGAAGCCGAGTCGTTGTGTGCAGAATATGACGCTGAGACAATCACGGAGACTATCCCGGCCGCCGAGTACCTCAAGCACAGGGGGGCAACGTATGAGCTTGTGTGCAGGTTGTCGCCGCCTGAGACTGAGCTTGACCGCGAGGAAATTGCGCATGTTGAGACTGAGCTGCGTTACACGGGGTATCTTGAGCGCGAGGCAAGAGTCGCAGGGAGGATGAAGAGTTTTGACGGGGCGAAAATCCCGGCAGATTTCGACTATGACAGTGTGAAGGGCTTGCGTGCAGAATCACTCCAGAAGCTGAAACGTTACAGGCCTGAGTCGCTGGGTCATGCGCTGAGGATTTCGGGGGTAACGCCTGTTGACGTGCAATTGATTTCGGTGATATTGGCGCGGAATGAGAGGGCATCGCGTGATGACTGAGGATGAGGGATTTAGCTTTGACTTGCGGCGGATGTTCCCGGAGGCTGTGAGGCGGGCTGAGATTCTGGAGAGGCTGAAGAGTTCTTGGCTGTCTGTTGTGAGGAAGCCTGCTATTGCGCGGGACTCCCGGCCTGTTGTGCTTGGTGCTGACAGTCTGACTGTTGAGGCAAGGGGGGAAATGGCACGTAGTCAGCTCACGAACATGAAGGGGAATATCACGCGTTTTCTTGAGCGCATGGGCTATGAGGCCGGGGAGAATTTCGCTGTGAGGGTTGTCGACAGTGTGAGAACCCGCCGGAAGGTTTCACGGAAGAAACACGCCCCCGTTGTCGTGGATGATGGGACTGTGAGGGAGTATATGAGCGGTGCGCCTGACAGTCTCCCGGAGGACATCAACCGGGCTGTATCACACCTGAGGGCGTATCTTGAGGGGCGGAACGGCACTTTGCCGGGCAATCACCGCTGACCTGCAATGACTCTTTCACCCGCAGGCGTATAATGTACCGCAAAAAATGCTCACACCCATAAATCACACATTACGCCGCAAAATCGGCCAAGCCCTCACACGCTGGCACATGATCTCACAGGGCGATAACATCCTCGTCGGACTCTCTGGCGGAAAAGACAGCCTCATCCTCCTTCACGCCCTCCACGACTTCCAGCACAGAAGCCCCGTCAAGTTCTCACTATCAGCCCTCACCGTCAGACTCTCAGGCCTCGACATTTCACCCCTGCAATCATACTGCGAGTCCCTCAGCGTCCCTTACACTGTCATTGAACACGACATTATCGGCATCATTCACGCACGAAACGAGAAGTCCCCCTGCTCATTCTGCGCGAACATGAGGCGCGGTATCATCAGCTCGTGGGCATCAAGGAACGGCTGCAACAAGCTCGCTTTAGGCCACACTCTGGACGACGCTGTTGAGACGTTCTTCATGAACCTGTTTCACGCAGGCCGGGCAAAAAGTTTCATTCCAAAAGTTTTGATGACAAGGACGGGCGTAACAGTCATAAGGCCGCTGGTTTTGTCGACAGAGTCAGCAATCATTGACGAGGTGAAACGCCTCAATCTCCCGGTAATCTCCAGCCCCTGCCCTTTTGCAGGCCACACAGAACGCCAGAGAATCCGCGGCTACATAGCCGGACTCAGGAAGGACATCCCGGACTTATACGGTAAAATATTGCACGCACTCGAAAATTTATCCGACTCCGAAAGCTGGCAATCATGAGCATAATACCGTCTGACGTGAAAATTACCCCGTGGCTCGAACAGTTCAGGGACTTCAAGGAACAGTACCCCGACTCATTGCTCCTCTTCAGGATGGGCGACTTCTACGAGATGTTTTTTGACGACGCTAAACAGGCCGCCTCCGTCCTCAATATAGCGTTGACCGCAAGAGACCCCGAAAAGAAAATCCCGATGGCCGGAATCCCTCATCACGCCCTCAACTCCTACTTGTCCCGCCTAATCCGCGCAGGCTACAGAGCCGCCATCTGTGAGCAAATCGGTGAACCAAGCTCGAAAGGCATCACTGACCGCCGGGTTGTCCGCGTAGTTACGCCCGGAACTTACCTTCCCGACGATGAGGCCTCAGAGTCAGCGCACCTTGCCTCAGTCTGGCCAGTCAGGGGAAGAATCGCGATGGCTCTGTTGTCGGTCAACACAGGACTGCTTGAAGCCGGGACTCTCACCATGAGGGATGCCGAGGCCATGCTGTCAGCGTTCACACCCGGCGAGATTCTCTACCCCTCCAACATCAGAGACCTTCCCCCTTTCCTCAACGGCTACAACCTCCGTCCCGTATCACCTGAAACCTTCAAGCCCGAAAACGCGTCAGGCCGTCTCAAGTCAGCATTACACACAACGAGGCTGGAAGGCTTCGGGATTGCTGACGGGGATTTATGCGCCGGGCCGGCTTGGGCAGCACTCGATTACCTCACGGCGACTCAGTTCAGCTCAATCAACGACATACTGAAGCTAGCACCCCTGACCGTCAAAGACAGAATGAGCCTCGACTCGTCAGCACAGAGAAACCTAGAGCTTATCCCTGAGACATCCGGCGCAAGCGTCTCACTCTTCACGTCAATCGACAGATGCCGGACAAGCGCGGGAAAACGTACCCTCAAGGACTGGATATTACGCCCCCTCATGGACGCAAAGGCCATCGCTGAACGTCAGCAGTATATAGGCGTGTTAGTCTCATCCCCCCGTGAATGCGCGGAGCTTCAGGACGCTTTAGCCGGGACTAGGGATATTGAGCGTTCATTGTCGCGTCTGGCACTAGGTGCAGGAAACCCGGCGGATCTGTCAGCAATACGTGAGACTCTCAGGCTGATTCCCGCGATAAAGTCAGCGAATCTTGATGAGCCTTTGAGGACGTTACAGGAGTCATTGCCTGACACATCAAGCCTAAGAAGCTACCTTGAGTCCGCGCTTGAAGAGAGATTGCCGCGTCAGCTGGGGAACGGCCCGGTGATACGGTCATCATTCAGCCAGGAGCTGGGCGAAATCCGGGACTTCACGCAGAAGGGTGAGCAATGGCTGACGGAATATCTTGAACGCGAGCGCGAGGCCACAAAAACACCCAAGCTCAAGGCAGGCTACACAAACGCATTCGGTTATTACTTGGAGGCCGGGAAATCGGGGCTTGCGTATCAGCCGGATTACTTCAGGCAGACTCAGACTCTCGTGAACTCGAAACGCTACACAACCCCTGAGCTTCGGAGCTTTGAGTCCAGGATGAAGAACGCTGAAGCTGAAATCTCACGGATTGAGTCGGAATTGTACCGGGCTGTAGTCTCACACGTCCTAGAAAACGGCAAGGACTTACAGCTCACAGCAAGATTGCTCGGAATACTGGACTGCACAGCCTCATGTGCTGAGATTGCGAGGGCGGGGAATTATTGTTGTCCTGTTGTGGATGACTCTGACGTGATAGACATAAAGTCGGGCCGCCATCCTGTGATTGAGCGCGAATTGAGGGACGCGGGGTTTGTGCCGAACGATGTCGGCATTGACCGGGACAGCCGGGTAATCATCCTCACCGGGCCGAACATGGCCGGGAAATCTACGTGGCTCAGAATGACAGCGTTGCTCGTGATAATGTCCCAAGCCGGAATGTGGGTGCCAGCTGAGTCAGCAAGAATAGGACTCGTTGACCGCGTGTTTACCCGGATCGGGGCGCGTGATGACCTTGTGAGGGGGTCAAGCACGTTCATGGTTGAGATGCTGGAGACGGCTAACATCCTGAACAACGTAACAGCCCGGAGCCTCATAATTCTTGACGAGGTCGGCCGGGGGACTGCAACATATGACGGGATGAGCATAGCGTGGGCGGTGCTTGAGTACCTGCACGGAGCGTCGAAGGCTAGGGTTCTTTTCGCGACACACTACCACGAGCTGACGTGCCTTGAGGAGAGATTGGACGGCGTGAGGAATTACAGCATGACGGTCTCGGAAGGCAAAGAGGGCATCATGTTCCTTCACCAGGTTGTGAGGGGGGCGGCCGGGCGGTCATATGGTATTGAGGTTGCGAGGATTGCTGGCTTGCCTGATATTGTGCTGCGGAGGGCGTTCGAGCTTCTGGAGATATTCGAGCGTGAGGGCGTGGAGACCGGGGATATTCCTGCGCCGCTGCCTCAGGTTGCGCTGAGACGGCAGATTATGCTGTTGTCGCCGGAGAGTGATGCTGTTGTGGAGGAATTAGCGGGGCTGGATACGGACAACATAACACCGATTGAGGCGTTGAAGATTCTGCACAGGCTGAAGATGAAGAGCATGGAGGCGCGTATGGTATAATCACGAAATCCCAGCAGTAAGGAGGTTGACAGGTGTGAAATTGCGCGCCATAATGTTCGCAGTTCGCAGTTCGCAGTTCGCAGTTCGCAGTTCGCAGTTCGCAGTTCGCAGTTCGCAGTAGCTTAGTCTGTCCTTTCACATCATCCCACAACAAACGCAATTCAGGTTCACGTTCATGCGCGGGGGTACTGCCATGATTGGCGGGGTGCTCTCAAAGGCTTATCCGGATAACATGACTCCTCCTCACTTCCAAGTCGTTCATGAATGGGAGGAAGAAATCGCAAAGCGTCTTGGCGTGCCTGTCAGGAAAATTTTTGTGGAAAGCAATCCCGCCCCCTCCAAGTTCCGTATTACGCCGAAATTAATGCGTCTCCGCCACATAATAGCAGGGAAAGTTTTTCTCACGTTCCCCTTAATCAGGCGCATGATCTGTGACAGGCTTCGCCCGCCCTTCACTCAAGACATCAGCCTTCCCCTTTCTGTATGCTTTCTCATGAGCGTACACATCAAAGAAGTGTCTATGCTCTCAGGGAACAACTGCATTCCTGTTTTCTTGGACGTATGGAGCGACTTCAACATTGAGGAGGTCGTCAGGCGCACAAAGGGCTTCCGGCTCTTCTACGTAACATCCCGCGATGTCTACAACCGTGTCAAAGCAACCTCGCCGCAAAGCAACGTACACTACATGCCGCTGTCAGTCGCCGACAAGTATCACTCCGAGAATTTCTCCGCCTACAGGAACAAGACAATAGATGTCCTTCACTCCAGCCGTAAAAATCCCGTGCTTCACGAATACATGATGCAGTACGCCGACAAACACAGCGGGCTTGATTACGTCTACAAGGAGAACGGAGAATACATCTCAACCCTCCGCGGAAATATAGGCCGGTGTCTCAGCCGCGAGGACTACATGAACCTCATAGCCTCAGCGAAAGTGTGTCTTGTGGGCTGCTCAGGCATCGACGGCTCAAGGGCTGACACTTACGGAATATGCTTCCCGACCCCGCGCTTCTACGAGTCCGCAGTACTAGGCTGCGCGCTCATAGGCCGTTACCCCGAAAACCAAGAGTTCCGCGAACTCAACATGTCCCGTTACTGCCCAAACATCACCAGCTACGACCAATTCACCCACGAGCTCGAACGCGCATTGTCCCAGACACCCGAAGAACTTTACGCACAAAACCGGGACTTCATCCTAGGCTCCCTCACCAGCAAGAGGGCCGAACAGATCCGGCATGACCTGGAGGAGCTGACATGCGGACAAAATTCCTGATACTCGGAGCAGGCCCGGCAGGTCTCTCTTTCGCGGCAAGGCTCATGCAGAACAACGTGCGCGACTTCCTGATACTTGAGGCTGAACGTGAGGCTGGCGGATTATGTCGCTCAGTCCAAGTTGACGGCTACCCACTCGACATTGGCGGCGGCCACATTCTCGATGTCAGGAGGCCTCATGTTGTCGATTTCCTGTTTCACTTCATGCCCCGCGAAGAATGGAATCACTTTGTCCGCGACACTGCAATTCAAATCGGAGGACAGCTCATCTCCCATCCTTTCGAGGCAAATATCTGGCAGCTAGGCACTGACTCTCAGGTCGACTATCTAGCCTCAATCGCAAGGGCAGGATGCGTTACAGGCCGGGAAAAGCCCGAAAGGTTCACCGGCTGGATTCGCTGGAAGCTCGGCGACAAAATCGCGGACGGCTACATGATCCCCTACAACACCAAGATGTTCGGCCATGAGCTGGACAATCTCGGCACTTACTGGCTAGGCAAGCTCCCTGATGTCAGCTTTGAGGACACAATCCGTTCATGCCTCGAACACAAAGCCCACGCAAAACAGCCCGGACATGCTGAGTTTTATTACCCTGCTGAACACGGTTACGGCGAATTATGGCGGAGGATTGCTGACTCTCTTGACGGCAGGGTGATTTACGGCGAGCATGTGAACGGAATTGATTTCACGTCCCGCACAGTAACAACACAAAGCGGCCATGAATACAGCGGCGATGCCATCATCACGACGATACCTTGGCGAGAATTTTCGCGGCTTGAAGGAATGCCTGACACTCTCAAGGCCTCAGTCTCACGCCTGAAACACACAAGCGTTGAGGTTCGTTACGTCCCAAGAAACATGGACACGTCAGCACAATGGATATATTACCCGGACTTGTCGCTGAGTTATCACAGGATATTCGTCCGCCATAACGTGCTTCTTGGGAGTCGCGGTGTGTGGACTGAGACCAACACAGACAGGCTCGCTCCTCCCGACGGAAATTTTGCCCACGTCAGCAAGTATGCTTATCCGTTGAACACGCTGGACAAGCCCCAAGTCATGGCCGGGATTCTGGAATGGTGCAGGGGGAATCATGTTTACGGCTTGGGACGCTGGGGGGAACACGAGCATTACAACTCTGACCTGACCGTCGAGCTTGCCGTGAAACTTGCTGACAGCCTCACGCGGTGAACGTGCTAATATACGGGCATAATCTCACACGAAGGAGTCCGCCATGCCCGCAATATATTCACTACCCGAAAATGTCTGGTCCCGTATAGCCGCCGGAGAAGTCGTAGAACGCCCCGCCTCAGCCGTCAAGGAACTCACAGAGAACGCCTTGGACGCAGGAGCAGCAAGAATATCCGTGATGCTCAAGGACGGAGGACGTTTGCGGATTGTCGTTGAGGATGACGGGGAAGGGATTGCGTTTGACGACCTGCCCCTGGCTCTCATGTACCACGCAACAAGCAAGCTCCGCGAAATCTCAGACCTTGAACACATAAGCACGTTGGGTTACAGGGGTGAAGCATTGGCCAGCCTCGCAGCAGTTGCCGACGTTGAGATACGCAGCAGGCAGGCAGATGATGACGAGGGGGGATTAGTCCGCACACATGACGGCAAAATCACCGAGCATGTCAGGGCGAAATGCTCACAGGGTACACGCGTTCAGGTATCGGACTTGTTCTCAGGCCTCCCGGCAAGGCGCAAATTCCTCAAGAGCGCGTCGGGCGAATTGAGGCGGGCGGCTGTCTTCCTGCGTGAGTATTCCGTGTGCAACCCGGGAGTCGCTTTCAGGCTTGAGCATGACGGCCGTGAGATATTCAGCACTGACGGCTCAGGCGACAGGAGGCGAGTCCTCGCGAAAATCTGGCCTGAAGGCGCGGAGATTCAGACGGTCAACATAACGGGCGGGCATCTTGCGCTTGAGTGCTGGTTCCAGTCGAGGGCGGGAATATCAGGCCGCGGGGACTTGATGGCTTTCGTGAACGGCCGGGCTGTCAACGACCCTGTGATACGTTCTGCTGTTGCGGCTGCTGCGAGGGAGCTTGCGGGGAACTGGGCATTGTTCTTCACGCTTGAGCCTTCACTTGTCGACGTGAACATTCACCCGTCAAAAGCTGAAGTCCGCTTCCGTTACCCCGATGAGATATACACGAGCATTCACCACGCTGTGAGGAGCCTAGGAAGCCCCGCGGTTATCCCTGAGACAGTAACAGCCCCCGTGAGGATTTCCCCGCCAGCAAAAACGCAGCCTTCATCCCCCCCGTCAAGAAGCGGCTGGAATTTCCGCGACACTCCCACAGTGAAAGCAACGCCGAATTTCCCGGCAGAAAACGTGCAGGGTGAAATTTTTGCTGACACTGAGACTGTCCCGGAGGATTCAGGTGTCCGCTTCATGGGGCAAAATTCGGGCGGGTACTTGGTGTATGACACGCCTGAAGGATTGGTGATTGCTGACCCACACGCGGCGCATGAAAGAGTGAACTATGAGCGTATAAAGTCGGCGGCGGAAAATTCCCGGAACGTGCAGAAATTGCTTGTGCCTGTGATTTTGCACCCTACGCTTGCGCTTGAGACGGCGGAATTTGAGGAGGCTTTGAGGGATTCGGGGTTCGAGTTCGTGAACAGTGAGTCAGGAGTCGAGATGAGTGCAGTCCCGGCTGTCGGTAGCGTTGACTTTGAGCCGGAAGCGTTGCTGCGGGCATCATTGCGGGCGCTGAAGAATAATCATGACGGTGATACGAGAAATATATTGTGGCGGACTTGGGCGACGATGGCGTGCAAGGCATCCGTGAAGCTCACCACGAAGCTGACGGAGGAGGAGGCGTTGAGTTTGTGGCGGGAACTTCACGGGTGTGAACAGCCTTTTGTGTGTCCTCATGGCCGGCCTGTTATGATTGAGCTGAAGAATGAGGACTTATTGAGGCGGTTCGGGCGGGAATGAGTCACTGCCGGATATATCCCCACTTGTTCTCGACTCTCACGGCGGCTAGTCCCTCGCTGAATGTCCTTGCGTCCTCATACTGCGCGGCAATCTCCCATTCCCCCCGGATGTTCACATACCCCCAGCGGGCATCACCAGTAACAGGCGCGAGACCGTCCCCGAAATTCCCGGCGTTGTTGTAGCGCCGCGGGATGGCCTTGTTGTTCCAGTGGCCGATATATCCCCAGCCCCTGTAAGTTGTGCGTGTCCTGACAGGTGCGACACCGTCAGCAAACTCCCCCGCTTCCGTGTACTGAGGCTTTATCGCGTACCTGCCATCCTTGTTGATGTAACCCCAGCGACCCCGGATATATACGGCGGCCAGTCCCTCGTGAAATTCCCCGGCGCGTGTGAATTTCGGCTCAATGACCCACCTTCCCCGCATGTCGATATACCCCCACAAGGCATTCTTCCGGGCTGGCGCGAGCCCGTCAACAAACCTTCCTGCCCTCTCGAACTGCGGCGGAATGAGATAGTTCCCCATCATGTCAATATATCCCCATTGCCCGGCAACTTGAACCGCTCCCATTCCCTGAGAGAAAGGCAGGCCGTTGGTGAAGAATCTTTCTGTGCGCTCGTCAGTGTCAGGGTCAATGCGGACAAAAGCAGGCTGTCCCTCGCTGTCGATATAGTGATCGCCGACAAACGCAAAGCCCTCGGAGAAATCACCGGCTTCCGGGACTCTGTGGACGAACGGAATAGCTATGCGTCCCAAGTAGTCCACGTAGCCCCATCGGTCATTGGACTTTACGGCGGCGAGTCCTTCGTGGAAGTCGCGGGCATCTTGGTATGTCGGGGGGATTACGAATGTTGCGGGGCGGGTGTAGGCGGCTTCTGCTGACGGTGTGAGAGTTAGCGCAAACAGAAGGGTTATTGCGGCTAATGTGTGCTTCATGGCTGTATCAGTCCTTTCTGGGATATTATATGCTACCTGAGGCGTACGAGGGCTGCTTTCGCGTCTTCATCACCTTGTTCCGCAGCGGCCTGATACCATTTACGGGCTTCCTGAAGATTCTTTGCGACACCCTCGCCATTTTCATACATAAGCCCAAGGTTGAACTGCGCCGGAACTTCCCCCTGTTCGGCGGCCAGAGTGTACCACATAACAGCCCCTGTCTTGTCCTGCCTGACACCATCGCCCTTGAAGTACATATTTCCCAAGTTGCATTGTGCCGGAGCATACCCCTTCTCAGCGGCCAAGAGATACCATTTAAATGCCTCTGTCTTATCCTGCCCGACACCCTCGCCCTTGAAGTATTTGTTCCCCAAGTTGAATTGCGCCTTTACGTGTCCCTTCTCGGCGGCCAGACGATACCACTTCACGGCCTCTGCATAATTTCCGACCTCGTAATGCTTCTTGCCTAATTCATACTGCGCCTGCGCGTCTGTAGGCTCATTCAGATTTTGCGCGTTTGCCCGCCTTTGTTCCTCAAGCCGCCTCTCCGCTTCCTCTCTTAGCCTGGCCTCCTCAGCTTTTTGCGCCTCTAGCTGCTTCAGAGCCTCCTCACGCTGCCTCAGCTCTTCTCTCAGGCGTTCCTCTTCCTGAAGTTTACGTTCGAGTTCGCGCTGTATTTCTTCCCTGCGTTTCGCCTCTTCTGTATGCCTGCGTTCTTCTTCTATGCGTTCCTCATCCTTGCGCTTAAGCTCAAGTATCCGCTGTATTTCGAGTATTCTCATGGCTTCTGCCTCAGTGTCATTTTCCTTCTTGCCGAATATTTCCTTCAGCCACGGAAATTTCCATATCGCAACCATAATCAGAATGCCGCACATGATTTCACCGCCGAACTTCTTTATGCCCTCGAATATCATCTCGGTTACAGCTTCCATCGTCCTGCCTCCTGTTTTCGGGAATATGAATATTGTAACAGTCAGCCAAAAAAAAATTCCCCCTGCCATAACGACAAGGGGAAAATATTTCCGTTATCCTTCCTGACTGCCGGGAGCTGTCCTTCTGGCCTTGCGTCGTTCAAGCTCATCAAGTATTGCCTTCCTGAGTCTGACAGACTGCGGCGTAACCTCAACAAGCTCATCCGTCTCAATCCACTCCATAGCCTTCTCAAGCGGCATACGGCGGGGGACATCGAGCTTCGTTGTGAGTTCCTTTGTCGCCGAACGGTGGTTAGTCTGCTGTTTTTTCTTGGTTGGGTTGCAGGGAATATCGCCCGGCCTTGAGCATTCCCCGATAATCATTCCGTTGTAGACCTGCTCAAGCGGCGAGATGAAGAGGACTCCCCGGCTCTGCAAGTTTTCGAGCTGGTAGGCTGTAGCTTCGCCCGTGTCCATGCTGACCAGTGAGCCCCGGTTACGCGTGATGAGGTCGCCTGCCCATTCCTTGTAGCCGCTGAAACAGTTTGACATTATCCCAAGCCCCCGCGTGTCGGTCAGAAATTCCCCCCTGTAACCGATTAATCCCCTTGTCGGAATCTCAATCTCGATGCGGAGGAGTCCCCTGTCAGGATTGTCGATGTTGAGGACTTTACCCTTCCTGCGTGTCATCTTCTCGAACACTATACCTTGATATTCTTCCGGGACATCAATAGTAACAAGCTCGTAAGGCTCAAACTTTTTGCCGTCGCGGTATTCTACGATGACTTCCGGCTTAGACACGCAGAACTCCATACCCTCGCGCCTCATCTCCTCAATGAGAATGCCGAGCTGTAACTCACCGCGCCCGGAAATCTTCACGCCGTCAGGCCGCCCCAAGTCCTCCATCCTCAGAGAAACATTCACGTGCATCTCGCGCTGTAACCTTGCCTTGAGCTGCCGCAACGTTACCGCCTGCCCCTCACGCCCGGCAAAAGGCCCGGAGTTCACGAGGAAGAACATTGACACCGTCGGCTCCTCAATCGATAACGGCTTCAAGGGAGAGTCCGAGATTTCCTCAGCGCAGAAAGTATCGCCTATGTTGATTTCGTTCGGCCCGGTAATCCACACAATATCTCCCGCGCTGACCTCGTCAACCTCCGTGCGGTCAAGCCCCCGTGTCACCCACAACTGCGCAGCTTTCGTGTTCTCATGGCCGGTAATCTCCCAGTCATTGCCCGTGTGGTCGGTAGTGTTCCATTTTGTTGACACTCTCATGAACGGCTCGCCCTTGCGGATATGACCCTGAAGGATTTTCCCGCAGCCAATTCTTCCGACATACTCATTCCACGCGAGGGTACTCACCTGCATGAGGAAGGGCTTTGACGGGTCGACATCAGGGGCGGGGACGTGGTCAATTATCGCCTGGAACAAGTCCTCCATTCCTTCGTGGGGTTTGCTGAGGTCGTTGACTGCCCAGCCGTTGAGTCCTGAGCCGTAAAGAACCGGGAAGTCAGCCTGCTCATCACTCGCACCGAGCTCAAAGAACAGGTCAAACGTGAGATTAAGCGCGCGGTTTGGGTCAGCTCCTTCACGGTCAACCTTGTTGATGAAGACTAGGGGGCGCATACCGATTGAGAGTGCGTGCTGTAACACATATCTTGTCTGAGGCATAGGGCCTTCGTTTGCGTCAACGATGAGAATAACGGAGTCGACTGTCGACAGGATTCTCTCAACCTCGCCGGAGAAGTCAGCGTGTCCGGGTGTGTCTATGATGTTTATGTGGTAACCCTTCCACTCGACTGTGCAGGGTTTGGAGCGTATTGTGATGCCACGTTCACGTTCTAGGGGGTTGGAGTCCATGACGCGTTCGGCGACTTGTGTGTGAGCGGCGAAGGTTTGTGCTGCACGGAAGATTGAGTCTATGAGGGTAGTTTTGCCGTGATCGATGTGGGCGACGATTGCGAGGTTGCGGATGTTCTTGGCGTTCTGAGATTGCATGAAAAAATATCAGTCCTGTTTGTGATAAATTTTTTGGGGAAATTTTAGCACATGGACAAAAAATTAGTTGCTACCGTTCTATAATAGCCGCTAATTTCTAGTCGCCTGAAACCTAAATCGCCCTGTGCGACTGAATAATATAAACTATATAGGTGATTAACTCAGGAGGACAAGGATACTTTCTTTGCTGAGGGTTTTGCCTGCGATTAGGCGCGCCTCCAGACAATCCGCACAATTCCTTAACATCAGCAATCCAACAGTTTTTCACATATGTGCCAAAAAGAAGCCTTATAAGACCCTGTATTTCCTTATATGTGGGAACTAAACGTTTCTTTGCACTAATTTTCTTCACCATTAAATAAATACTCCCCCTACCTATACTAACGTGCTCACCTCAAAAATAAACCTACCTAACCTCTCCGGAGAGCTTAAGCTTGTTTTTTCGTACTGGCCAGATACGAGAGCCATCGCTCAACTTCTCAGTGGTGGAACAATTCTACAGCGAGCATTAGCATTTGTCAAATACATCTGCTAATATGTTCGGTGCAACAAAAATCAAGGTGGACGAGTCGCCCCGCCGCCCTTCGCATTGTCTCAGATATCGTTGCTACTCGAGATTTTTCAGCTCCATCAACGCAGCAACGGTATCTTCTAGCAGGTCATCGGAAATTTCATCCTCAAATACTTCTTTAAGCAGATTATGTATGTAAAGCTCTCCAATCTTAGGGTTGTTCCTTAAATCAGAGTAGTTTATGCGCTTGTAA
Source organism: Synergistaceae bacterium (assembly GCA_017448795.1). Taxonomy (GTDB): domain Bacteria; phylum Synergistota; class Synergistia; order Synergistales; family Aminobacteriaceae; genus JAFUXM01. Next base: position 26,073 of record JAFSKV010000014.1, read on the forward strand.
GACGCATACCATACGCTAGGTCTAAAAGCATCGAAATGATCATCCCCAAACCATATAACGTTATCCATTTTTCTGAAACCATCCATAAAGGCTAGTCCATGCTCCCAAACATACCTCATGCCCCTCATGTCATTATTACCAAATTTCTCAAAACCGTACTTACTGGTTACACGCTCGATCTCTTCCCAAGTTAATTTTCGTTTTTCCTTCGGTTTTGCTTGAATTTGCTCTGCCTTCGTCTTTTTATCTGACAACTTTTTCAATTTATCAGGAATCAAAGCCAATTCTAATTTTCCTGCCTTCATCTGTGCGAGAACTGCCTTGCTGATGTCTTTCTCGTAATCAAAATCAACATTAACTTCAACGCACGCAATCCCCTCGTCCTTGTCGCCAAGCAGGAAATACACCACGCCCGCAAAAAGATTGTTGCTCCAATCCCCCGCCGTCGTGTTGTCCTGAATCACTACCAGTAGCCGCCGAATCTCCTCACGATTTCCCTCAACGTTCCCCGCAAGCCTCTGTACCCGGAATTTCGCCTCCTCAAGTTTGTACGGGTCATTCCTCAGAACTGGCCGCCAAACCTCAGCGAACTTGTCCCAGCACTTCGACGCCTCCGAATCATCCCCCGATTCCTGAGCCGCCTTCGCACGATAGTACCAGTACGGCGGGTAAACCTGAAAATTCCTCTCCACGTTCCGCGCACGAAGCATCCTCAGCCTCTTTGCAGGGTCAGCCTCGTTCACCGCCTTGTAGTAACCGTTCAGGCTCTCCTGCGTCAGTCTGTACTCGTCTGGCAGCTTGTACTGACGGAGCAAGTTCCATGACGAATTGAGCAACTTCACCTGAAGCTCGTTGCAGTCCTCAATGTCTTCTTTCTTCAACTGCCACAGGTCATCGTTGAGTCCTTCAAGAAGTTCTGCCTTTGATGACTGGTAACTGAAGTATGACGACACGCACGACGTTGCGAGACTTCCGAGCCAGCTCCACAAGTTTCCGCCGTATGCCCTGATTCCTGAGAGAGCGTTCACTATCTGTGCTTGTTCCCGGCGGTTGTAACGTTCCTGAAACCTTTTCGCTTCTTCTTGACGGAGACCTTTGCCCGTGATGAAGTTCATCAGTTCAGCGTAAAGCCCCGTCATCTCGTAGTCGCTCTCAATGTTACCGAGTGCCAGCTTGTTGATGATTGTGTTGTATTCTTGGTCGAGAATTATTCTGTCCTGAGTGGAGACTATCCTGTGTATTGAGACGATGGCCATGTTCAAGGCAAGCATAGTGTGCTGAGGGTCATATTCTTCTTCTGCTCGGATGGGTGATGACGCTGACAGAACGATTAGGATTATCGCCGCGAGTCTCTTCATGATGATTGCTACTTCACGTTGTGGGATGGAGATAATTTTACCATTGTTGCACGGTAATTGTGATTCCTTTTTCCGCAAGTATCTTCTTGAAACGCTCGTTGAGAATCTGAGGGAGATATTTCTTCACGGCCTGCGTGAGGAGATTTGCCCGTACACTGTTTACCCTTCCACGCCCCGCACGTATTGAAGCTCTGAGGTCAGCGTCAATCTTCGTCAGCCTCTCTGACTTGTCCCCGCCCGCAATGAGTCTCTGAAATCCCCGCTCCATCAAATCGCGCTCGATGTCGTCAAGTTTTGGGAGTGCCGATGTGTTGGTTGTAGAGTAGTCGCCGAGAAGGTGAACGTCATACAGGATTGTTGCGACGGCGTTAGCGTAGCCTCGAGCTGTTGGGATTCCTGTTACTGAGATTACGGCGTTGATGAGCTTTTAGTTGCGGCGGGACTGGATGTTAGTTGCGAGGTAGGCAAAGAATTTCCGTTCCTGCTCGCTTGCGTCCGGCCTGCCCTTGAGGCATGAGCGAACCTGTTTGACGAGGGGCGCGTAACGTTTAGGGTCAGCGTTGAAGCCCCAGTGAAACAATAACCTGTGGCCGTAATGTCCCCATGTGAACCACTCGAATCGTGCCTGCAAGTCCTTGTAATCGTTGCCGGTTTCGTCAATGACTTCCTGAGCTGTTCTCCACAGAGGCATCATGTTTTCCTGTGATGACGCGTCAGAAATCCCGAAGACATTGTTCCACAACTGCGCGTGTTCCTGACCTGATTTAGCGCAGGCATCGAGGCACATAACAGCCATAATCACCAACGACAGAGCAAACTTCATCCTGAAATTACGCGACATGACAATCACACTCCTTCTCCGCAAAAACAAAGGCAGGCCTCACTCAGTAATGTTACCACGCAAAACCTGCCCCCAATATTCGCGTTCAGCTTCGGGTTTCTACATTACAGCGGATGTTCTTTGCGTTATGTGAGTGCATTTGAGTCAGTCCTGTATGTTGTGATTTTCCCCTGCGATTGTAGCGCGCTTAATCCGCCGTCAACGGAACGTGCTATAATTCCCCCATCCCAACAAGAAAGGATTGACACACATTGAGTGAAATCGGTATAATGGCTCACGGCTCACGGCTCACGGATCACGGCTCACGGCCTGTTGTCTGCGCAAGTAACTTCACTCCCTCCGTCAAAATCTGACACAATCCCCAATCCGTCAACATCACTTCAGGAGGCGGCATCATGCTTGTAGAGTCTCCCCTGAAGCTCAATGAGGATGAAATTCGCGCATTCTCCGAAAGATACATTATGTCGCTTGAGTCCGAGTATATGTGCTGGTACAACGTCCTGAAGAACACCCCGCCCGAAAAACGCCCGAAAGCAGGCTCAAACTCTCCCTTCAAGTGTCCTGACCTACTCTCGTCATACCCAAATCCTGAAGTCCTCGAAGTAGGTTGCGGACTCTACCCGGCAGGAAGCCTTCCCCCTGAAGAAGGACACAGCATCTCAGTAACATCCTGTGATGCCCTCGCTGTACCGTATTCAGTCATTCACTCACTTTTCGGGGTGAAGCCTTACACAAAGATTGAGTTCTCATTTGTCGAGCGTCTCACCGAGCGTTACGGCGAAAACAGCTTCGACATCGTCAGGATGAGCAACGCCCTTGACCACAGCTATGACCCTTTCACCGGGATATTCGAGATGCTCAAGGTTACACGAGTGGGTGGGACTCTCAGGCTGTATCACTATGAGAACGAGGCGGAACGGGATCTTGAGTACGGAATGCACCAGTGGAACATCACATCAGACGGCCCGGACTCTATGGTCATATGGCGGAGGGGCTTCAGGGCTGAAATCCGAGACATACTCGGCCCGGCGGCAAGATTGCGTACTACAAGGCCGCAGACATTCCTAAGGCACAAAGGTGGCAACGTTGAGACGATTCAGACGGACATTCTCAAGCTCGACGACATAGAGACTCCCGCTAAGAAGGGCATGAACATACTCGATGAGTCATTCCTGAATTTCTGCCTCATGAAAAGCTCCTCACGTTTCGCGTCAGCCTTCAGGAAAGCACGCGGCTATGACCCGTTCCGCAAGAGCATGTTCAAGCGGATGATTGCTTACGCTCCCATGAGCCTGCGGAAATACGTCCCTTCATGGCTCGAACGCCTCGTGAGAAGCACCGCCCGCAAGATAGGCTACTGACACACACAAAAAGGGCAGGCCTCACGTCAAACGCAAACCCTGCCCCAAATTCTCACTCCCGGAGTCTACAGCTTCACATCCGGAATTGTCGCAAAACCTTTCGCCAGGTCCTCATCTGTCGGGATATAGTCGGTCATAGTCCCGTTGTTGTACTGCTCATACGCCAGCATGTCGAAATACCCCGTCCCGGTCAGACCCATGATTATCGTCTTCTCCTCGCCCGTCTCCTTGCACTTCAACGCCTCATCAACCGCAACACGTATAGCATGACTCGACTCAGGTGCGGGCAAAATCCCCTCAACCCTCGCGAACATTTCAGCCGCCTCGAACACGCTGGTCTGTTCAACCGCACGTGCCTCCATCATCCCATCATGATACAGCTGTGATAGTATGCTGCTCATTCCGTGATAGCGGAGGCCTCCTGCATGGTTCGCTGACGGGATGAAGTCATGGCCTAGCGTGTACATTTTCGCCATCGGGCAGACCTTCCCAGTGTCGCAGAAATCGTAGGCGAATTTCCCCCGCGTGAAGCTCGGACAGCTCGCAGGCTCGACCGCAATTATCCTGTAATCAGCCTCGCCGCGTAACTTTTCGCCCATGAACGGTGAAATTAACCCGCCCAGGTTCGACCCGCCTCCTGCGCATCCCACTATGATGTCGGGCTTTATGCCGTATTTCTCGCAGGCCTTCTTCGTCTCAAGCCCTATCACTGACTGATGAAGCAAGACTTGATTCAGCACGCTTCCGAGAACGTAACGGTAGCCTTCTGTTGACGTTGCGACCTCGACAGCCTCACTTATCGCACAGCCTAACGAGCCTGTTGTGCCGGGATGCTCCGCGTTGATCTTGCGGCCTATGTTGGTGTCCATTGACGGCGACGGAGTAACGCTAGCCCCGTATGTTCTCATGACCTCGCGGCGGAAAGGCTTCTGTTCGTATGACACCCTCACCATGTAGACTTTGCACTCAAGACGGAAGAATGAGCAGGCCATAGCAAGAGCCGTACCCCATTGCCCCGCGCCTGTCTCTGTCGTTACGCCCTTGAGACCCTGGGACTTCGCGTAATATGCCTGTGCGATTGCCGAATTGAGTTTGTGGGAGCCGGAAGTGTTGTTACCCTCGAACTTGTAGAATATGTGCGCGGGTGTGCCAAGCAACTCCTCAAGGTAGACCGCGTGAACAAGAGGCGAAGGACGGTACATCTTGTAGAAGCTCTGTATCTCGTTGGGTATGCGGATGTAGGGGGTATTGTCGTCAAGCTCCTGCCGTATAAGCTCGTCGCAGAATATCGGCCTCATCTCCTCGAACGTTAAGGGCTTCAGCGTCCCGGGGTGAATGAGGGGGGCGGGCTTGGTCTTCATGTCGGCGCGGACGTTGTACCACGATGACGGAATTTCGGACTCGTCTAAGTATATCTTGTAGGGAACATCAAGTTTGCTCATTGTGAGATTGTCTCCTTCCCGTGAAATTGTTGTGGACAAATTATAGTGCAAGGCGGGCGGATTCCATGGTAGCATAATTGCGACATTGCCAGTCAGTATGAGGCCGTAAGCGCACCTATTGCCCGGTAAGACTCAAGGCAGGCTTCCTCAAGCGCGGCAGAAAACTCATCAACTGCCCTCAGCCTCGGAGCGTCCCTGTGAGTGATTATCTCAACGTCATACTTCTTCTCTATGTTCAGCAGGGGGAACACTAGGAGCTTTTCGCCCCCGTCATTCTCTGACTCCCTGAGCTGGTACAGGTGCATATAAGGCGCGACTGTGGCATATTTTCCCGTCCTGCATAGCCTCACATGTATCCTGAAATCGCTTATGCACACGGGCATATTGAGTTCGAGTCCGCTGCGGTGATAGTACTGTCTGACACCTGAAGTTGTCCTGCTGCCCTCATGGCCGAGAACGAGAGGAATCCCAGGAAGTGCCGCGAGATTCACACCGTCAGCAAAAATCTTCAGGCATGACCCGTAAGCCTCATCTCCCGGAAAATACCCCCGTAACAATCTCTCAGGCACAATCAGGTACAAGCTCTCAGTCCTGACTTTTCTGCTGACGAATGCGGCGTTTCTCTCAGCAGACACACCCAAGAATATATCGATTTCCCCCGACAACAACAGCGGCTCAAGGTCTCGTGTGTCAGCAAGTGTAACCTGCAATTCTGCATCGGGTGCTTTCTGGCGGAACTTCTCGGCGGCGTAAGGCATCAATATTTCCCCGCGTGTCATGCCCATTCCAGCACGGACAACCCCGCGAGTCCCTCCAGTGAGTCCGGCAAGCTCCTTCTGTATTCCCTCGTCCAAGACTCGAAGGCGTGAGACGTAGCGCAACATTGCCTCGCCTTCTGGGGTTAGTGAGAGCTTGGGACGGCGCGTGAAGAATTTTGCCCCGTAACGTTCTTCCAGCTTCTTGATGTGGTCGCTTAGACTCTGCTGTGTAACAAACGCCCTTTCTGCTGCCCGCGAAAAATTCATCTCCTCCGCCGCCAGCATGAACATCTTGAATCCCGTCAGCATTTCTGAATCACATCCACAAGTTTTTGACTGTATTATAGCGTCCGTATAACTGTTTCCAATCTGTGAGGCAAGCCGATATACTTTCACCATTCCAGAAAACAATCACGACATTACAGAGAGGGGCAGCAAATAATGAGCGACTTCAAGGGCAACCATAACCCCGACAACCCGCAGGAAGCCTACTTTGTGGGACTGATGAACGCCTGCGGTTATCGTACGGAAGACCTGCGCAAACCAGTGATAGGAATCGCGAACTCATGGACTGAGGTCAACCCCGGCCATCGGAATTTTGCCGAGCTGGTGAAGTACGTCAAAGAAGGAATCTGGGCGGCAGGAGGAATACCCGGCGAGTTCAACGTACCCGCGCCCTGCGATGGAATGGCGCACGGCTTCGGAATGCACTACGTTCTGCCTGAGCGCGAGCTTATCGCGGGAAGCATCGAGGCAATGTCCAACGCACACGAGTTCGACGGAATGGTCTTCATGTGTTCATGCGACAAGATAGTACCGGGTATGCTCATGGCCGCGGCGGCTCTCAACAAGCCCAGCATATTCATCACACCCGGCACAATGATTCCCTACGAGTCAGAGGACGGCAACACCTACGTTACACCGGACCTGAAGGAGTCAATCGGCGCGAAGAATGCCGGGACTATCACGGATGAGACTTTCACCGAGTACAAGGAGAACATCTGCCGTTCATGCGGGACTTGCTCAATGTACGGCACGGCCTGCACGATGGGTGTATTCTCCGAAGTAATAGGGATGACTCCGATTGACAGCACCATAATGTTATTCAGCTCGTCAGCAAAATACAGGCAGGCCCGGAATGTCGGCGAGAGAATAGTTGCACTCACGAAAGAAGGCGTGAAGTTCTCCGACATAGTTACACGCGACAGCCTCATCAACGGACTCCGTCATGTGGCGGCAACAGGAGGGTCAACAAACGCACAGATTCACATTTGCGCGCTGGCTAAGGTCATGGGAATCAAGCTCGACATGGGGGACTTTGACGAGATTCAGAAGAACGTTCCCTGCGTGGCAAAGTTCAAGCCGTCCTCAAAGTACAACCTGTACGACTACTACAAGGCCGGAGGAGTAGGCGCGACCTTGAGGGCAATCCGCAAGTTCCTCAACCTCGATGCCAAGTTTGCGACTGGCGGAACGATGGGCGAGTTCCTCGACAGCTATCACAGGAAGGTCAACCCCGACATAATCCACACGGCTGAAGATCCCCTGTACCCTGACGGATGCTACGCGGTGCTTTACGGGAACATTGCCCCCGGCGGCTGTATCGTCAAGAAATCCGGCGTTGTCCCCGAAATGTTCCGCCACAGAGGCCCGGCGGTCTGCTTCGACTCTGAGGAAGACCTGCGCGACTTCATGGCCGGGAAAAAGATTCAGCCCGGCAGTGTCCTTGTCATACGCTACGAGGGGCCAAAGGGCGGGCCGGGAATGCGCGAACTATCAATCCCAGCGGCAATGCTCGTAGGAATGGGGCTTCATACATCGTGCGCTATGGTTACTGACGGGAGATTTTCCGGCGCAACAAGAGGGCCATGCATCGGCCATGTAGTCCCGGAAGCGTGGGAAGGCGGGCCGATCGCGGCAGTGAGAGACGGCGACATCATAGAGATCGACATCGACAAGCGAACAATTCACGCGGAAATCTCGGACGAGGAAATCAGCGAGAGAATGAAGACCGTTAAGCGTCCAGACCACCCGGCAAGAGGCGTATTAGGCGCGTACAGGAGCATGGTTGAGAGCGCGGACAAAGGATGCACGTGGATATACAGCAGACCATAATATAGGAGGATGAGAATATGAGCAGCCTTGTGATATTTTTGCTGGGACTGGCTTTTATGCTGGTCTTGATGATTAAGACTAACTTCGGGCCTTTCGTGTGTATGCTGATTGCCTCGCTGGTTATCGGCCTGTGCTGCGACTTGGGGACTACCGGGACAATCAACACTATAGTCAACGGATTCGCGGCTACGTGCAAGAGCTTGGGACTCCTCGTGATATTCGGTACAATCTTGGGGATATACCTTGAGAAGTCGAACGCCTGCCAGAGAATCGCGGCAACAATGCTCAAGTTCACAGGCAAGAAACTTGCTACCCTTGCGCTTTGTCTTACTGGCTACGTTGTGGCAATCCCGGTGTTCTGTGATGTGGCACTCGTGCTTTTGTCGCCAATCATCAAGAACGTCGGCAAGCAGAGCGGAAAGAATGCGTGTGTTCTTGGGACTGCTACGGCGTGTTCACTGCTGGCAACGAATGCCTTTGTCGCACCGACACCCGCGCCCCTCGCGATAATCGCAATACTTGGACTCGGAATAGGCACGTCCATTGCGTGGGGACTCCTTGCGGCGGCAATCGTTACGGTAGCTGTGTGGCTGTTCTGCGACCTGTATCTTGCGGGCAAGCCTGAGAGTTACTTCACACAGCTTGCTGACCAGGCGGAAGAAATCGTGATGGTTGAGGATGACAAGATGCCCTCATTCACGCGCTCAATGATACCGATCCTGCTTCCCATTGTCCTAATCATGGTCGCGTCAATTAGCAATCAGTTCCTCCCGAAAGGCACAGCCCTTCACACACTGCTTACGTTTTTGGGCGACAAGAACATAGCTCTTGCTCTGGGAATTACGGCGAGCGTTATATGCCTGGGGAAATATCTTCCTGAGGAGACCCGGTACACACCCATGAGCGATGCTCTGAAGACTTCGGGAACAATCGTATTCATCACGGCGGCGGGCGGAGCGTTGTCGGCGATAGTGGCGGCTACGGGTGTCGGCAAGACTATAGCGGAGCTTCTCGCGAACTCGCCTATACCTGTGATATTGATACCGTTCCTGATTACGGGGTTCTCGAAATTCGCGCAGGGCAGTGCGTCAGTTGCCGGGATGCTGGCGGCTGGGTTAGTGCTTCCTTTGTGCAACGCCGGGCTTCTAACTCCGCTCGATGCTTTCCTGTCGATAAGCGCGGGGGCGGCGTTAGGTTCTCACGTCAACAACAGCTTCACGTGGGTGTTCAGTGAGTTCATGGGCTACGACATCAAGACCACGATGAAGACTCTATGCGTGGCACAGAATATCGTTATGGCACTGTCAGGACTCGCAGCGGCAATTCTCATTCACGCGATTGTGGGCTAGAGTCAGCACAAAAATACCCCCCTCACGTTCAAGGGGGGCAAAATTTTCCCGGCTCTAATGTCTCTTTATCACAGCGAGTCCCAACACACAAATCCCGGCCATGACTCCGCGTCCTGCACTACAACCCCCGCTTGAGGAACTCCCGACTCCATGAGCGTTATCACTCCCGTAAACAATCTCAGTCAGAGGGTAATCAATCCCGTAAACGTTCAAGACAAACCCCACACCGTCAGCAAGATACTTCGGGCTTATCCTGAAGTGGAGCTTGTGATCCTCGCCCGGCAGCATGAAGAAGTGTTCCTTGACGATAACGCCGCCAAAATCATCTTCAGTTATCTCCACGGGAGCCTTGCCCTTCGCTTCAGGCTTGAGCTTGTAGCCGATTATCGCCGCGTCCGTCATGACCTTGTCGCCCGCAAACTTAACCTCAATTTCCGCGTTCACCGGGTAAGTTTGGCCATCAACTTCCTGCGCTATGAAGTCAGCAAAGTCCAACCCGTTCACCTTGACCCACTCGACATAAGGGAACACCGACGCGTCAAAGTCCATAGCCGCCGCGAAAAGCCCCGACTTCACATCATCAGAGCCGGGCCTGTGAATCTGCTCTACATTGTCCCGGTCGAACGGAGGATTAGCCGAGCCAGTTACGCCGATCTGAATGAAGCCCCTGTTGTTCGCGCCGGGGTCAATGAGATTCTTCCCGCTGGCGTCGCGCCTGTCCTCGTGAATCTCATCAATAACGTGATCCGGGTCAATCTCGAAGAACAGGTAGAACACTCCCTCAACATCCGGGGTTCACTCAAATTCTGCCCACTGACGATGCTGGCCGTTCCCGCAGCCGGGCAGTATTCCGGGGAACGTGTACTCAGCTATCGTTGTGCGCTCAGGATTCCAGTCGTTCTTCTTCGCGAGGGACATGCGAACCTTAAGCGGCTTGTCGGCAGGCGTGTCAACAAAACTCGCGTTGAAGACAGGGACTCGTATCTTGTACTTCAGCCCCTTCACGAGAAGGTTATTGCTGTACTGGTTGTAGTCAGCTACGATGAACCTAACGCCCCTAATCTTCATGGCCGTACCCTCGTATGCGTTGGCGGTGAAAGTCTGCCCGTCAGTAGTGTGGAACTTCTGAGGCATGAGGAACGCGGGATCAGGCTTGCGCTGATAGAGGCTGCCCTTCCTCCCGGTGTGAGCGTCAGGCTTGCTCGTCCACAGCTCATCTTCCGTGAAGCCCCTGACCGCAAACGAGAATGTAGTAGTCCCGGCAACGTCAATGTACGGCTGGAAATCCGCGGTGAAGCCCGCACCGTTGCTGTACGCTGTCGGAAGAGTCACGTGAATTTCCTCTTGGTTCGACACTGACCTTGCGAAGCTCGAAAGCGTGTCAGCCGGGACTTTCGCCATGTTAGTGCCTGCTATGTTGTCCACGAATGACAGGAATTTTGTTACCGCTCCGGGCTTGTTCACGGTCTGGGTCGATTCTTGGGTTGTCTCAGTCTTCGTGAATGTCAGATGCTCATCGAAATTCCCGCCTGCCCATGTCCTCGCGCCGTAAAGCGACTTGTTCCCCCCGTAACCCTCAACCATTGCCAGCGAAGGAGGGTACGAGAACAGATTTCCTTCCTCGTGGTACGGCTGGTACAGGTTATCGTTCACCGAGAGAGTCGGCTGAAGGTTGCCCGGCTCGCTCATCGCAAACGTTATGTAGGTCTGCTTGTCGAGAACGTCAGCTTGGTCGAAGCTCAGGGAAGTATCAATGTCCCCGCTGTTCGCGAAATCGGGAATCATTGAGACAGGGTAACACCATATGTGATGCCACTCCGCCGTGAAATAAAGCTCGTCAAGGTAATCGGCCATGTTCGTTGTCGTCAGCATGTGAGTAACCTCGTTCTCGTTCGAGTTCGTCTTTGTCGTCTCCACGTGGTCGCAGAGAGCATCCCAAGCCTGCCCGATTCCCTCGATGGCCTTCCCGACGGGGGTATCACCGAAAAGCGTCGTCGTTATCCCCCTCACAGCTTGGAAGCCTGCCGCGCCTTTCTCAAGCGCAGGGTTGTCGATGGCGAATATAGTCTCAGCCTTCGAGGTCATGCTGTAGGCAACGCTCTTCTTCTCGGATGATGATGTCGTGTTGGTGTAGGAGATTGCGCTTCCCGTGCGCAGGTTGAAGTTGTGGGGCTCCATCGTGAGGTCTGTTCCCATTGCGCCGCTGGTGTAGGTCAGGTTGTCGACGTGGTAGGGTGCCATCTGGAGGATTGAGACGTAGGAGGCGTTAGTGGCCTGGTGCTGGACTTCAGGCTCGCCGACGATGAGGCTCTCGTTCAGGAAGTCAGCCTTAATCAGAGCGGTGTAGGTGATGCGGTCGTCGATTTGAGCTATGTCATGGAAGCGGTAGTCGTCATTCTTGTTGACATCGTGAGGCCACGACAGAAGCCCGAAGTGAGTCCTGAGGTGATTTCCGCTGCCGCCAACGTACTCAGGGTACTTGATGACGAGTTCGTCCATCGGTACGACAGCTCCGAACGTGCCGGAGAACTTCCCTGCGATGATGTCCCACTCGCGGTCGATTGCAGGGTAGTAGGTGTTCTCGACGGTGATGGGTTCGAGGAACATAACCTCTATCCTCTCCTGATTGGAAACTTGAAATCTTTCCTCTCCAGCATCCGCCGCCCCTCTGTAGTAATCCCAGTGCCACGTACCATCGCTATAATACCCGGATCAGTATCTTGAAGGATAGAGCCATCCCCAATGAGGTTTGTTATCAGAATAAGTACCACTTCCTACATTATCAATGTACCAATATTTCGGTCTGGGAGTTTCAGCCTTAACCCATTTGTCATACGTATGGAAATCCGGGATCGCAGTGTATATGTGTCCTACACGAGGGAAATAATGAGGCATAGTGCTTCCCGTGTCGAACGTGTACAGGTTCAACAGCCGCGCCGTAGTTCATATCTTTGATGGTCAGCCAAAGAATCCACTCAGGCGCAATTCCATGCCTCGACATACCTTCGTCAGCTTCATAGTGCTCTGTGTAGTTTATCATTACCTTCATGACAGCAATATCATCACGCCCGTCACCGTTAAAATCTCCCACAGCGGCCTTCACTCCAACAGGGAAAGCTATATGCCACTCTCCATCTGTAACGACACTGCACGAGAGGGTTCTTGCGATTCCGTCAAGATGGTTTGTCTCCGAGTCGTACATGAACGGTGTTCCGCTTGATTGGAGTCCCAACGAAAAGCCGCCGTTTGCGTAGGTGAGCTTAAAGTCCCAGAAGTACACCCCTTTTGTGTCCGAGCAGACAATAACGGCCTCGTTCTTATAACCGTCTCCGTCGTAGTCGCCAACGGCCATGCTTACGGGGAAATACTTTTTACCGTCGTACATTTGAGCGACTGTGCCGTTATATGCTACTTTGACTGACCACGCTTGAGGGATTGGGGTTAATGAATTTGTACCCCATTCGTTCTTACCCATCGTCATGAAGTTTAATTCCGCTCTCTCCCCTTCTTTGGTGCAGAAAGCGATTACCTCACCGTCAAATCCCGGAAGTTTTATTCCTGCTTTGACATCGCTGGCGTTGTGGTGCAGACCGAAAGAACTTATGCTGCCTGAGCTGTAAGAACCGTCCAGCTTTCCGTCGCGCCAAGTTACAATGCGAAGCCACACCGGCAACTGGTGCTGTATGGCATAGAATGTGCCGTCTTTGCCTCTTGTTGACAGGACATCTCCGGGCATTTTGGAGTAGTTGAAAGGGCCGCTCCAAGTGGTATGCTCGGCTGTACTGGCAAGGTCAGCTTCAGTATGGCCTGTTCCGTCCGAGTTGAACTGGAAGATACGGGCGTGCGTTTTCATGTTAGAGCCGTCCTTCCAGCCGTTAATCAGAAGGAGCGAGTCCTTGTTGAACGTGAACTCCCCTGTCGGCTTCCCCGTAACGAACCTGACTATGTCCTTAATCTCGCTTAGGGTAGCGTCCTGTCCTTCCCCGTCCGGGCCTTTGCCGTGAACGGTTACCTCTGTTGCCTGCGCGCCCGCCGTGAAGAATGCCAGCAGGAACACGCAGAGTGTGAAACGTGTGAATTGTCTCACGGATATACTTCCTTTCTATGGTGTGATTGTTGGGATTTGGGAACACGAAAAGATTCCCCGCCGGTTTTGCGCGGGTTATGTGAGAGATTTCACCCCCTTGCTGACGAAGAGGTAGCTGGATATGCTGACCTGTTTTAGGGAATAGTTATACCTTGCCCTAAGCCATTATGTGAATGGTCATCATGTTTTGTCAAGTGTGATGGTGTGATTTATGGCGCAAAGTCTTGACGCTCTTTCCTGTTGGGATTTATGGGGGATATTCTACAGCATGGCCGGATTCCGCGCAAGAAATGAGGGACTTCACCCCCCGGATTTCGGGCATAACTTCCTCATGTCCCGCCCAAGTTTTGGGGAGGAAGCGGCTTTGTTGGCGGGCGATTTTTACACCCCCCGCGATTTATGGTAGAATTTCCGCTATTCATGCCCTGTGTGATTTGGTCAGGGCAGTTTCACATTCACAGAAGGAGTCCTGATTTCACAATGAGAACCGAATTGCTGGGGCAGGAAAAAAACATCGTCCGCATAAAACTCGAAATCGAGCCCGCCGAGTTCACCAAAACACTCAACAAGACAATCACAGAGCTTGCACAGCAGGGGAATTATCCCGGCTTCAGGAAAGGCCATGCCCCCCGCCGTATAATCGAGATGCGTTTCGGCCGCGGGGCACTCTACAACGAGGCAATCGAGAAGATAATGAACACCGAGCTTCAGCAGATAGTCGAGGACTACGAGCTTGACTTGATAGAGATGCCCTCACTTAACGTTACGGAGAAAATCGAGGAAGGCAAGCCCGTAATGTGTGAGCTTACGTTTGAGGTTAAGCCGGAAGTTACCCTCCCTGATTTTGACGGCATGGAGATTGAGCGCGTTGTTACTCAGGTTACGGACGCTGACGTTGACAGGCTGTCGAAGCGGATTCAGATGCAGCTTGCGGACATCAAGGAGACTGACAGGCCGATACAGGACGGTGATCTTGTCGACATGGATCT
>JAFSKV010000015.1 GCA_017448795.1 Synergistaceae bacterium
CTCCGTGTGATGAGCCTTGTACCAGATGTCCGCAAGCTCATTCATGGTGCGGGGCTTCTGAGCGTTGAGCCTGCTCAGGAAGTCAGGGTTGACCGTCCTGCAATAGCTTTCAGTCCTGCCCTCGTCAATCTTGATTGCCCGGCCTATCTGTTCTTCGTGGGCGGCCATTATATTCGCAAGGTTCGTGAGCGTCTGTGCATTGTGGTCTCCTGCCTCACTCTTGATGCCTACGTGGATATGGACTCCGCAACCCCTTGATGCACTGCTCTGCGCGCCTGCTTTGCGTAACGCCCTGAGCAACCCCTGCAATGTCTCTATGTCCTCGTAGCTGAGTATCGGAGTAACCAGTTCGCACTTCTCGTCATCGTTGCCTTGAATGCTGACATCGCGCTGGAATTTCCATTCCCTGCCCTGCGCGTCCCATGCTGACCATGTCAAGTAGCTGTTGCGCCTTGCCGTGAACTCGTAGCGTCCTGTCTTGAAGTATCCGGCGGCAATGCTGGCGGCTTTCTCGCGGGTGATGCCATTCATTTCGACTTCCACGCCGATCGTCTGCTTCTTCATGTTCGCTATCTGGTTTGCTGTTTTATCTGTCATAATTCCTTGCTCCTTTTCGATGTCTACTGCGTTTTCTGTTGATGAACGTAGTATAACTCTGATAACGTAGAATGCAAGTTTTTTTTATTCTTTTCACGGTTAATATTGGCGCAAAAAAAAAACGAGGGGAAAAATCCCCCCCGCCTGTACTGAATCCTGCCTACATTATCTTCATGAGGAATGCGGGCTTCATTTTAGGTTCGCCCGTGTCGAAATCGCACCATCCGCTTTTGACGCTGGTCAGCCCCTGAAGTTTCGCGCCGTTTTCCTCGAACACCGCAAGCGTTCTCACGATTCTGCATGACGTATCCGAAATCGTGAACTCCGTAACGCCCGCGCCTTTCATGGCCTTCACCATTTCGGGAATGTCCTTGTCCCAGATTACTCCGCTGATGTCGAGTCCTTCGATTTTCATTGCACTGTCTTTCATGATTTTTTCTTCTCCTTCCTGATGTCTACTGCGTTTCCGCTTGATGAACGTAGTATAACTCTAATAACATATAATGCAAGTATTTTTTATTCTTATTCAGGCTGAATTTTCGATAAAAAAATGGGGGTTGTTCCCCCCACGTTTCACACAGTCATAGCCCATTTGATAGCGTGGCCGTCATCCGGGAAAAATTCACCGCTGACTTCAACAAGCCTGATTTCATCCTCGCAGGTATGCTTCCTTGAAGTGAACTCGTATACCGCCCCGTAGTAGCCACACTCATGAAGCCCGTTGTAGCGGTATCCGGCCATGAGAACCCTGTCGCCGAAAGTGAGAGTTTTTGCGTAATTGAAGCGAGTTTCGAGTGCTTCCGGGGTTGTGCTTTCTGGTAACCCTAACACGTGCGCTTTGTTCATTTTTGCTTCTCCTTCCTGATGATTACTGCGTTTTTCGTTGATGAACGTAGTATAACTCTTTAAGCGTTGATTGCAAGTCATATTTTAATCTTAATAAGCAAAAATAAAGGGGATAATTTCCCCTGCTAATACTCACGGATAACCGCGTCCAGCCCATCGTATATTTCTTCGAGTTTGTCCTGCATGGCTTCTAGTTCCTTGCGCTCGCTGTCTGTCAATTCCTCCGAGAATACCAGTTCCTTGTTCACACCTTCCAGAGTGTTACTGATGTTCCGCATCATTGCGCTGTGGAGTCTGAGGAAATCACGGTATTCGTTCAGGGTTGAAGTGCAGTCAGTGCTTATCATTGCTGAATTTCTCCTTTGCTTTCGTTGTTGGGGGTAGTATAACTCTAAAGAGTGTTAATGCAAGTATATTTTACTCTGAAGCTGTGATAAAATGTGAGTCACAAAGGGGGTAACAGTATGGACATAAAAGACGTTGTATCGGTTGAAGAGGCCGCCAAGATTCTAGGGTATGAGAAAAGCTCGGTAACATTGCTGTGCCGTAAGGGGAAATTAGACGGAGCGTTCAGGATTGGGCATCAATGGCTCATACCACGCGCAACGGTGGAGAATTACGAAAAAGCCCCGCAAGGCTTCGCGGCAATCTGGGAGCGCAGGCGTGAGGCCGAAAAAGCTCAGGAAAAAGAATTGCTTGAAGGCGAAAATACAGGAGAAGAAACGGTAGAAGAGCTTGAGCGGGAAATCTTGAAGGGAATGAGATTGCTTGCGAGGAAATTTAACCGCCTCGAAAAGTTATTAGCACAGGATAAGAGGCGGGATTAACCTGTGCGCGTGAGGGTTACTTCCATGCGCGGAAATAGTGTGTCTTGCCCCAGCTGTCGGTCGTTATCAGGCGGGCGTATTCGGGAGTCTCGCGGTCTAGCTGGAAGCGGCTGAACAATCTCAGGCGGTTCAGGTTGGCGACTAAGTCTGCGCCAGTTACGCTGTCTTCCGTTGCGTCCTGAATGGCTATCACACTGCAATTGTCCTTGTGGAACATTATCGACAGACTTTCTGCGACTCCGTTAGCGTCCATAATTTCGGGATTCTTCATGCGTAAAACCTCCTGCATAATCATAATCTCTGTGTATGTTCACTCTGAAACGGAGTTAATGCAAGTCAAATGTCGTCAGGCTCTGGCGTGTTCTTGCTGACGAGCTGCTTGTTCCACCAAGACAAGAAACGCTGCTTGAGTCCTTCAGGAACAGGAAGCCCCAGCTCAATGGCGTTCTCAATAATACTCATGCCCTCGTTAGCGATGTAGAAGCAAGTAACAGCGTCCCTCAAAACGTCAGTGTGTCCCAGGAATTCAATGTGTATCTCATTGTCGAGGACGTTAGCCATGCCGACAAAGATGAACATGTAAACTTTCTTGGCGATGCCGTGAAAGCCGATCTCACTGCTCCATTTCCTGAGCACGAATCCTTTCATGACCCCGGTAACTTGGTCAATGACGGCAAAAGCAAACAGTATCTTGACGAGTCCGCTCAAGTCGCCGATATACCATGATAAGAACGCCCCGAACAAAGCCGCGCCGCCGGAAATATAGTTGTCTACGTTCACAGCCTCACCCCCGACGCTTCGGCCATGCTGTCAGCCCGTCTCATCCAGCCCTTGAGGAATACCCGCTGTGAGGGATTATTCGCAACTATCTTCTCGTAGTATCTTCTGCGCTGACGGTAAACAGCCCCCGCGAGCATGAGAGGATCGCAGGCCTTGAGAGCGGCAAAAGTTTTCGGGCCGAATTTCCCGTCAACAACAACTGACTGCCCGCACTCGATGACCGCTCTCTGCAAGATAGACGCGAATCCTCCGTGATTGATACAGCAGTCGAGACAGCACAAGCACACCGGCCACTCCAACGCGCCCCAGCCGTATTTGTCCCAGTAATTAGCCCGGTAAATCGCTCTGGCCTCATCCAGCGTCAGACGGCATATGTCATCATGACTCGTTATCCCCTGGCGGTGAGCGGCCTTCAGTGTCGCCCATGTAATGCCGTAAGCAGTAGCACCGCCCGTGTCATTCTTTGCCGCGCCCTTGACCACAGGCCTGCCGTTGATGACGGTGAAGTTGCGTCCGCCTTCCCACTTCAGGGAGAAATCGATTGAGCGCGAAAATTTTTCCTCTTCATTCATATCAGCACCCCCCATAAACGAAAAGCGGGGAAGCCGTCATGACCCCCCGCGAATGATTCCTGTGTTACTCTACAATGCTTCACTTATGCCAACTCTCCAGCGTTAGTTTTCTTTTGCGAGGGATATGAAATCCCATTTTTCAAGCTGAACAGTTGTCTCATCGTCTCGTTGATGATCTGTTCAGCTTTTTCTTTGTCAGAAGTATCAGCTTCAAAATCGCAAGACACCTCAAATTCAGGGTCTTTATAGAGTCCCTCGCTTAACTTTATGTGAAACTTTGCCATCAATAACGCTCCTTGTACAGCAAAAGCGGGGAAGCCTTCCTGACTCCCCCGCGAACGATTCCTGTGCTACTCTCCA
Source organism: Synergistaceae bacterium (assembly GCA_017448795.1). Taxonomy (GTDB): domain Bacteria; phylum Synergistota; class Synergistia; order Synergistales; family Aminobacteriaceae; genus JAFUXM01. The sequence goes on from JAFSKV010000015.1 coordinate 3,983, forward strand.
AGCAGACCTTTGCCCGTGATTGCCTTGAACTCTTCCGGCGTGATTACGTTCTTGGCGACCGCCTCACGTACTCTCTGCTCACTCCATACGCCCTTCTCGTAGTACTTCTTGATCTTCTCGAACATGATTGCTCCTCCTCCTACAGCTGAACGCCTGTCATCATGGCGATGTAATCGATGTCCCCGCGATTCTGCATTCTTTCCAGCTCGTCAGCGGGAATCTCCCTCAGCGCGAAATACCATCCGTCCGGCATTCCGTGTGTCTTCTGCGTGTAGTGCGCGACCTGCACCAGCTCCATATTGTGATGCTCACCGATAAGTCCGGCCTCGTCCGCGTCAGCGTCTCCGGCGATTATGACCCTGCCGAGCTTGCCCCTGAACGTCTCCTCTGTTACTTCCTTCTTGCTGATGAAGTTGTTGCCGTTCAGCTCCAAGTTGCCGAGCTGTGTTCCATCAGCCAGCGTAACCGTGAATGTCCCTTTTTCCATCTGGGTTTCCTCCTGAATAATGTGATGAATAGTTCTGTCATGTTGTAGATTTGCCTGTGCGACATTCTTGTGTAGTTGCCGCCCAGCCAGCTCTTGAAGATATTTTCTATCTCGCTGTATGTAATCTTCCCCGCGTCAAGAAGCCGCCTGTATGCCTTCAGCTTCCTGCGCTCGCGGGTTATGCTCTTCGGGTTTATCTTGCGGATCACACGCCCTGTGTCCGTGAGGCTGTAGCCATTCTGCAAGTGTCGGTAAAATGATGAGAGCTTTACAATTCTCGTCTTGCGCTCGTTTAGGATTATCCCGAACTCCCGCGCAATGACTCTCAGTCCGTCAAGCAGACTCAGTAGCTCCCCTCTATCCTCAGAAATTGCGTAAAAGTCATCCGTGTATTTCCCGTAACCCTTTATGCCCGCAACAATCTTCGCGTAGTTGTCGAATCTGTAGGGGTAAATGAGGCCTATATTCTGTGAAGTCTGGTTGCCGATGTCTACGCCCTTATCGAGGAATTTCTCGCCCGTGAGTGTCGCGGGGTCTGCATGAAGGTTCAGCATCTGGTCGACTTTTCCGGCCATGAGTCCATGTATCTGTTCGTCCGTGAACCTGCTGACATCAACCCTGAATGTCATGAATATTTTTGTCAGCAAGTCGAGGGTCATTCTCAGAACGTCCGGGTTGTCGACTGAGCGCGTGAGGAAATGCTCCAAAACCTCATAACATTTACCGTGCGGAATGTTCGCGTAGTATCCGCTGAAATCGCCAAGCATGATGAAGCCCTCGTTGCTCCCGTGCGTCATAAAGAATTTGTGCAGGTGAGCCTCGAAGCGTCTGCGGTGAAAGCTGACTCCCTTGCCCTTCTGTGATGCTCCGTTGTCGTGTATCAGGTATTTCTTCAGGGCGGGCGTGAGAATGCAGTCGCAGATTATATGGTTGACTGTCTTATCAGCTGTTGTGTTGCTTGTGATGTAACGGGGTTTTCCGCGCTCACGGATAAGGAACTTGCTGCCTTCCTCCGGCGTGTATGTACCATCACGAAGAGACCGTTGAAGCATAGCCGTGTAAAGCAGGTGATTCATCTCGAATAGCTGAGTGGAATACTTGAATTTGCTCCCGCTCATAGCCTTAAATCCGGCCTCGTAAATTACATTAGCGTCAAGAAAAATATTTCCTTCCATACGCAAAACCGCCCTGTAGGGGCATTAGTCGTAACTAGCCCCGTGGCGATTGTCATTTATGTGCCTTTCGACACAAAGGATGTTCCTTCCTTCCCTTTCC
>JAFSKV010000016.1 GCA_017448795.1 Synergistaceae bacterium
GAGCCGTGAGCCGTGAGCCATTATACTGGTTTCACTCAATTCGTGTCAATCCTTTCTGTGTGGGATTCATGGGTGAATTATCGCCAGTCCTGCCGGGAAATTCAAGGGGAGGTGATGACGTTCACGAAGGAAAATCGCCGTTCACGCAAGCTGTGTCAGCCGTCAAAATCTTTTCAGCATGTCGTGATGCCCTATGTCAACAAGAGCAACTAAATTCTCTCCCTCGTAAAACCATATGACGCGAATATCCATGTTGACGCTGAACTCGAATAATCCGTCAGTACCCTTGATACGCTTTGTCCTCAGCGAAGGGTGGAGGGGATTATCCGCAAACACATCGAGCTTCCGCCTGAATTGAGTTTTTTCGTCAGCCGAAAGTTTCTTGTAGTGCTTCAGAAAACGCTCGGAGTACGTGATTTTCAGCATCAGGACTTCTCCAGCGCGTCAATAAGGTCATCAATGCTCTCAAACACGGGCTGTTTCCCTGACGCGATATTATCCCTGAGTTCTGAGGCCTCTCTGCGGAGCTGTTCAACGTAATCATCGGGATAAACTGCTACAGGTGTCATGCTTATCTTCCCGTTGTCAGCAAAAATTTCGAGCTGGTCGCCCTCTTTCAGCCCCAGACTTGAGACAACAGGGGCAGGAATTGTTATCTGTGAATGTGAACGCAAGACCGCAACCGCCAACTTTGTCTCCTCCTTTCATGTTAATGTGTGAATTATCGCCATTCTTGCCGGGAAATTCAAGCGTAGGCCGGGACATTCACGCAAGAAAACCAACGTTCGCGCAAGTTATGTGCCGTCCCAAAACCGCCGGGAGAATATTTCTGTGTTGTGGCGGGATTCGATTCGTGATAATCTTTGCGCATCTCACACACAAAGGAGCAATCAATGTTTCTAGACAGCGTAAAGAAATTGCTGGGTCTTGACCCAAACGCACGAGCCTTGCAGAAATATTCCGGGCTTGTCGACATCGTCAACTCATACTCAGATGACATCCACGCAGAATCAGACAGCGGCATTCAGTCCCGCTTCAGCGAGCTGCGGACTCATGTTCTCGAAAACGGCGCGGACATAAGCGACATACTCCCGGAAGTCTTCGCCATAGTCCGGGAAGTCTCAGAACGCACAATCGGACTCCGCCATTACGACGTTCAGCTCATCGGGGGAATGGCACTCCACGACGGGCGCATAGCCGAGATGAAGACGGGCGAGGGCAAGACCCTAGTAGCTCCCCTCGCGGTCGTGTTAAACGCAATGGCCGGGCAGGGTGTCCATCTTGTTACGGTGAATGACTACCTCGCCAGGCGCGACGCTGAATGGATGTCCCCCGTATACATGTTCTTGGGACTCACAGCAGGCGTGATTTACCCCTACATGCCCCCGGATGAGAGAGTCGCCGCCTACAATGCGGATGTAACTTACGGGACTAACTCCGAGTTCGGCTTCGACTATTTGCGCGACAACATGGCCATGAGCCCGGCGGAAATGGTGCAGAGAGGACACAACTTCTGCATTGTTGACGAGGTCGACTCAATCCTCATTGACGAGGCAAGAACACCCCTCATAATCTCCGGGCCGTCTGACGATGACTCAGACCTCTACGTCAAAGCAGACTCAGCCGCAAGAAACCTCAAGGAAGGCCCCGACTACGAGAAGGACGAGAAGGAACGCAGCATAGCCATGACTGAGGCGGGTATCCAGAAGTGCGAGGATTTCCTCAAGATGCCCGGGCTGTTCTCTGACGCGGCGCATTCAGATATTGCTCACAGGGTAGTCCAGGCGTTGAAGGCTCACAGGCTATACAAGCGCGACACTGATTATGTCGTGAAGGACGGCGAAGTGATTATTGTAGACGAATTTACCGGGCGGCTCATGATTGGACGGCGGTATTCTGACGGACTCCATCAGGCTATCGAGGCAAAAGAACGCGTGAAAGTAGGACGTGAATCACAAACCCTCGCGACAATTACCCTGCAAAACTATTTCCGCATGTATCACAAGCTCGCAGGCATGACAGGAACAGCGGCTACTGAGGCTGAAGAGTTCCGGGAGATTTACGGCCTTCAAGTCGTGAGCATTCCCACGCACAAGCCCATGATTCGCACCGATAATCCCGATGTCATTTATGCCACAGAACACGAGAAATTCAGCGCGGTTGCCGATGAAGTCAGTGAACGCCACAAAGCAGGCCAGCCCGTGTTAGTCGGCACAACGTCAATCGAGAACTCCGAGAGAGTCAGCAAGCTCCTCAAAGCCCGCAAGATTCCCCACCAAGTCCTTAACGCCAAGTACCACGAGAAGGAAGCCTACATTGTCGCACAGGCAGGCAGGGAAGGGGCTGTAACAGTCGCGACGAACATGGCCGGGCGCGGAACAGACATCATGCTTGGCGGAAACCCTGAGTTTCTCGCGAAGGATAAGGCACGTGATGACCCGGCAGAATATGAACGCTTGCTGAAAGAGTACACAGCCTCATGCGGTGCGGAACATGAACGCGTCGTGAAAGCAGGAGGACTCGCGATAATCGGCACGGAGCGCCACGAGTCCCGGAGAATCGACAACCAGCTGCGTGGACGCTCAGGAAGGCAGGGAGACCCGGGTACTTCACGCTTCTACCTGTCGCTTGAGGATAACTTGCTGAGACTGTTCGGGTCAGAGAAGATACAGCCGCTCATGGGCAAGCTGGGGCTGAAGGACGGCGAGGCAATAGAGTCCTCCATGTTGAGCCGGATAATCGAGAACTCGCAGAAGAAGGTTGAGGAATTACACTTCGACATACGCAAGCAGTTACTCGCCTACGACAACGTCATGAACCAGCAACGCGAGGCAGTGTACAGTGAGCGGGGCGAAATCCTGTCGACACCTGACGCTGAGATGCCGCAATACGGCTGGGAAGTCATACGGGGAGTCGTCAATGACATTATCGACAAATATTTTCCCGACGGCCATGACTCAGAGCCTGACCCGGCAAGAGCGGCGGCTAGATTACGTTCACTTTTCGGGCCGGGAGCTGAGGGCAGAATCGCTGAGACTGATACACGGCTTGACATGGAGGGCATGAGGGATGAGATACTCGGCGGCGTGAAAGAACGTTACGACTCCAAGATTGCCGAACTCAACACACAGGGAGAGAAAGACGGGGGCGTGAATCTTGCAGGCTCAATCGTCCGCTATATCCTCCTTGAGACTCTCGACTCGGCGTGGCGCGAACACCTCACCAGCATGGACGAACTGCGCAGGGGAATCGGTCTCCGTGCGATCGGCCAGAAAGATCCCCTCATTGAGTACCAGTTCGAGAGCTACAACCTTTTCACTGAGATGATGGACAGGGTAAAGGACACTTTCACAAGCCAGATATTCAGGATACGCGTGATGAGCGAGTCTGCAAGAAGGGAGCGCAAAATGACGATGGAGAAGCGCGAGTTCCAGATGTCAGGCCAGCAGTCAGGAGCAAATTCCCCCCGCGAGCCACTCAAGAAAGTAGCAAAAGTAGGACGCAATGACCCATGCCCCTGCGGTTCCGGGAAAAAGTACAAGTACTGCCACGGAAGGGGGCTGTGATTCTTGGGACGGAAATTTTTGCTGGCACTGGTATTCTCGCTGACACTCTGCGCCCCGTCGTATGCTGATGACCTCATGGACTGGTCCAAGCTCAGGATGCCCAAGATTGACGATATGAGCATGGGCAATGTTATGCGCAACTACACAGGGACGGGCGTATTCATTGAGACAGAGACAGACGGCTACAATCTCTCACGCATGAAGCAGATGAACCCCGACTTCACCACATACCCGGAAGCGGCCGGAATAATCTGGCTGAAGCGCACGACATACAAACGTTCAGAGTCCGGCGGAATGGATATAACCCGTCTCTATGTGATACTAGGCAGGCGCGGCCTTTCTTCTTCGTGGCTCACGTGGAACATACAGACACCCGCAAAAGGAAGCGTGAACATCCTCGAAGCAAGCGTGTATGACGCAAACAGCCTCGCGAGAATCAGCACAATAACACCCGACGACGACATATCATCAGGGATTAAGCATGTGAGATTCTTGGGGCTTCCTGACACTTTCATTCTTGCGCTTGAATGGCGCGAGACTCTCCCCGACGCTCTTGGATTTGAGGGGGTGAGCTGGTTTCAGGAAGATTTGAGGGTTTGGGAGGCAATAACTGAGCTTCATTCACCGCAGAAGCTGGCCTATAGGGCGTTTCCTTCTCCTGCTGCGCCTGAGACTGAGGACTTGGGCAATGAGACCGTCTACACTTGGAGGCGCATCAACGTTGACCCCTACAATGACACGGCAGAAATCGCACGGCTTCAGAGAGCAGGGGTCGCCTTCAGCACAAAGCAGGGTACTTCCTCCCTTCAGGGTCTCATAAAGGAAGCCGGGGACACCGGGAACATTCCCGCGCCTTCTGACGCAATCTCGGGCTTCAAGCGTTCGCAGGAGGCCGGGGCTGTCAGGCTCATTGACTGGCTCATGTCCCAGCCTGAAATCACGCTGGCCGAAGGAACTCCCCGCAAGATTCCCGCTTCAGGAGCGTGGACTAAGCGCGAAAAATTGCTTCTGGCGAAATCGTGGCTCGAAAAGCAGAATGTCAGCGCGTCATTGTCATGGAAACTGCCCTTTGACCCGGACGAGAAGACCCCCATATGCCCGGCCATGTTCACCGAGCCTGTCCTTGACGTTCAGGGCGTGAGGGGCTTAACGTTCCACGACATGAACAGCCCGGAGCTTATAGGCGGGGGAAAAATTTTCGGCCTCAACTCAGACGGGGGGCTTAAGTCCCGGCGGATACCTCCCTCGAAAGCAGGCGACAACAGATTAAGTGCTATGATGGATCTTAAGCTGACAGAGCAGGGAGTCATGAACGGTACTGTAAGGCTGATACTCCGCGGGGCATGGAAGGCTTTTCTCGTCGGCGGAAATCCAACAGACGGCACGGCAAGAGGGGCGGTGCTTTCGCTTTTTCCCGGCCTGACAAGCTACAAGGATGTGAAATACAGGACAGTGAAGGGAGTCCCGGAAATCGTGTTCACAGTCGACAATAAGCCCGGAATAGGAGGAAGCGGAAGGGGAATCTTGGCGATACTGCCGTTCTTTGAGCCCGTTTTCGTGAGGAAGCTGGGAACGTTTGAGCCTCCTGTTGAGGTGAAATTCCCGTTTGTTGTCGACCAGAATATAACGCTTATGTTCCCGAAAAATGCAACGGAAGCCCTAGTATCAGGCAAGACAGCAAAGAACCCTGACAGGATAAATTACAGCGACAATTACCAGAACAGACGGCACAGGCTGGAGGCAGTTTCACGTTTTGAGCTGAACATGACGAGTGTATCAGCCGGGAACATGAACCTTCTCCGGCGTTGTCTGGAACAATGGCGGCTGTTCTCATCCAAGAACATACCAGTGAGATAGAGAGGAAAAATCATGACAGGCGAAAATATAGCGGTAACAAGGCTGAATGACGCGCTGAAATCGGCGGTGAAGACACTCATAGCTGATGACATCCCGGCGGAATGGGAGCGTCCCAAGCACGAAGGACACGGAGACAGGGCTGCCAGCGTCGCAATGAGGCTCGCAAAGAAGCTCAAGGCAAATCCCCGCGAGATTGCAGGGAAAATTATTGACGGCCTGAAGTCTGACTTTGTGGAGAAGACGGAGATTGCCGGGCCTGGGTTCGTCAACGTCTTTCTTTCCGGGAAATTCTACGCTGAGGCTGTGAGTGATGTCTTGAGGCAGGGAGAGTCTTACGGCGGCGTGAACTTGGGGCAGGGCAGGAGCATTCAGGTTGAGTTTGTCAGCGCGAATCCTACAGGGCCGCTTCATATCGGTCATGGCCGCGGGGCAGCAGTCGGTGATTCTGTGGCAAGGATTCTCGCGTTCACAGGCTGGGACGTTCAGCGCGAGTATTACGTCAACGACTCAGGCCTACAGATCGACAACCTGGGCAGGTCAGCGCAGGCCCGGTACTTCCAGCTTCTAGGCCGTGATATGCCCATCCCTGAGAACGGCTACAAGGGTGAATATCTTTTCGGCATAGCAAGGGAAATCATCAACGCTGAGGGGGGGAAGTTCCTTGATATTCCGCCGGAAGACAGCCTAGAATACTTCAGGAAATACGCCGCCGACCGAATCATGTCGACAATCCGCGATGACCTGGAGAGATTCCGCGTGAAGTTCGACAACTTTTTCCCGGAAGGATATTTGCACCGCAACAATCTCGTCCAGTCAGCAATGAACGGGCTGAAGGAAGCCGGATATGCCTACGAGAAGGACGGGGCTTTGTGGTTCAGGACGGAGGACACAATAGGCGACGACAAGGACAGGGTATTAATCCGCGCAAACGGCATCCCTACATATTACGCGTCAGATATAGCTTATCACCGGAACAAGTTCATTACACGGGGCTTTGAGAGAGTGATTGACGTTTGGGGGGCTGACCATCACGGATATATTGCGAGGATGAAAGCTGCGGTGAAGGCGATGGGACGTAACCCGGACGATTTCATTGTGCTGTTGATCCAGTTGGTGAACTTGCTGAGGGACGGGAAAATAGTAACCATGTCGACAAGAGCCGGAGAGTTCATCACCCTCCGTGAAGTCCTTGACGAGGCAGGAGTCGACGCGGCCCGGTTCTTTTTCCTGACACGGAGGAGCGACTCACAGCTTGATTTTGATTTGGACTTGGCGAAGAAGCAGGGCAATGAGAATCCCGTCTACTATGTCCAGTACGCACACGCGAGAATCTCCGGGATACTGCGCGAGTACGCCAGCAGGGGCGGGAACATTGACGCGCTTTCACACGATGACATACCGGCGGAAATTTTTGCTGACAAGGACGCGAGGGAGCTTGCTGACTCTTTGTCCCGGTGGCCTGAAGCTGTGCGTGAGGCATCGGAGGGGCTTGCTCCCCAGGTGCTGACCGGGTATGCGCTGGACCTGGCGGGGATATTCCATTCTTTCTACAACACGGGAAGGATTATCGGCGAGCCTGACTCAATCGTGAGGGAAGGGAGAATAAACCTTATGAGGGCGGCCAAGATTGTCATCGCGTCATGCCTGGGGCTTCTTGGGGTAAGCGCCCCTGAAAGAATGTGAGATGCCCTCCTTAAGGCAGATATTGTTCTTTGCGCTTGTGTTGCTTGGCTTGGCCATAACGTGGAGCTATTACAGGTTTGAGCTTGACAGGATAGCGGAGATTCGCGGGCAGATAGAGAAGAGCGAGGCTGTCCTGAAGCAGAAGCGCGAGTCTGTCCGTGACTATAAGGAGAAAGTAGAGTTCTATAAGACGCAGGAAGGTATAGAACATCTTGCGCGTGAACAGTATAACCTGATAGGCAAGGGCGAGCGTGTTATTCTCCTGAAGAGTCCTGACCAAGTGCCGGAAGCCGGAGAGTGAGACGAGAAAATCCCCCCTCATGAGTTGCGTGAAGGGGGATTAGTTTTTGCCTGAATATTTTACCTTGGGTAGCTGTAAGTCCTGCACCCGCAATCAGGGCATGAAGACCCGTCGCATGAAGGGCAGTAAACCTTTCCGCACTTCGAACACTTGCGCAGTTCTTTTCCGCACGAACACTTCTGACTCATTCCGTCTCACCTCCTCCCAGTAACAACCTTCAGAAGCCACCAAGGAATCAACAGCCACCCTAGCAACACCAGCGGATATTGCCCCCCAGCAGGCCAGCCCTCCGAAAATCTCCTCGCCCTTGATTACCTCGTCGAACATCTCTACCACAGTTCCCGACGTATCAAGCACCATAGCCGCAACGCATACCGCAACGCTTGCCCACAAGACTTTGACGGCCTGAGCATGATTCTTCCGCGCCATAATCGCCCCAGCAATCATAGCAACCGCCCCGGCAATCCCCAAGACCGACGACATCACCGAGACTCCTTCAGCCGCCAGCCTTCCGGCACATATTCCGCCGGATAACCCGGATGTTCGCACGTTACCGCAAAATCCGCCGCCTGATCTCACGCAACGTTGACGAATACATAGCAGACTTCACGGGCTTCACCGGAACTCCACAAGAACGGGACGAATACCTAGAACGCAAATACCGCCCAAAAGCTCCCCAAGAAAGTTATCTTGCTGTCCTAAGCGAAAATCACGTGCGCTTCTACGTACGGGACATCGCGATTCTCACAGGCCGGGACGCTTCATCAACCTCAAGACTACTCGCCAACATTGAACGTTCCGAGGACTGGTATTCACGGCTAGTATCACTGAGGCACGAGACCAAGTCAGCAACATTCACGCAACGGAAGGCGGCCATGAAGATACAGAGTCAGCCGGGCAAAAGCTCCCTGATATTCCCCCTGTGAGCTGGAAGGACGTAATAGCCATAATCGGCGCAAAGCTCTTCAGCGTCAGGGCAGATATGATATTCGCGCTTGTGTTTGCGGTTACGTTTGGGCTTGCGAGAAGGTGGACGGGGCTAATCCCGGTATTTGCGGCGGTGTCGGTGGCTATTCTGGTCATGTGCGCGCTAATGCTGAGACACAGGGCGGGACGTTCCGGGCTTCTTGCGGACGCAGACAACGAAGCCGACATCAAAGAATTATTCTACAGGTCTGACTCCGGGGAATGGAAGTCGACAGGACGGACTGAAGTGGGCAGTGTGAATTTCACGCTCAAACCCAAAATCACGGGCGGCAAAATCAATCTTGAGGTGAAGTACGCTGACACTGAAGGCAGGGAACACGGGCCGTACAGTTTCACGTTTGACGTAGCGTAGGAACGCTTCAATTCCGGGAAGAACGCTGTCATGAATCACCCCGATATTCTCTGGCTCATGCCGCAGGGAAATATGACGGTCATCAACGTGGACTTTGTGCGCGAGCCTGTTGACTTTGTGAGCCTTTACACGGAGTTTGCTGACGGGACTTCGAGCGATATTCACGTGAAAGAAACCGACGGGAGCAGACACAGGAATAATTCTGCCCCCATGTACGATATTTAGTGCGTGGCCTTGAGGTACTGCAAATCCCCGTACCAGTAAGAAGCCGTTGTGCCGCCGTCAATGAGGAAGTCCGCCCCAGTAATCCAGCGTCCCTTCTCACTCATGAGAAATTCCGCCAAGTCTCCGACCTCATCAGGAGTGCCGGCCCTTCCAGCCGGGCAAAGCCTCAGCATCTTCCTGTAGCCCTCGCCCCTCGGTCCGTGAAGCTCATCATTGGCCAGCGGTGTGATGATGATGCCGGGGCTGATTGAGTTGACGGTCGCGCCTCGTTTTCCCCAGCGTGTAGCCTCGTACATTACGCGGAGGACGTTGCAGCGTTTCGAGTACTGGTAGGCCTTCAGCGTGTCAGTGATGGCCTTGATGAACGGAAGGCTCATAAGCTCTTCAACTGGTGAACATGCAAGCTGTGAGTTCTCTTCCTCCGTCAAAGCTCCTAACCTGTGTCCTGACTGAGACGAAATCACGATGCCCGATCCCCCGTCAGCAACAATCTTCCCGAACTCCTCAAGCAATACCGCCGTCCCGTAAAGATCAACCCTCAGAATGTCCTGCACTGATGCCTGAGACGGTGAGACACCCGCGGCGTTGACGAGGTTTTTGACCGGGCCGAATTTCTGCGCGTGTTCAGCGAGTGCGAGAATGTCATCCTTTGAGCCTAAGTTGACAGCGATTGTGCTTGTCTCAAAGCCGGCATCCTCAAGAATCTTTGTGGCTCTGTCTGCGTATTCCTGCTTGAGGTCGGCGAGGACGATATGTTTTCCCGCGCCTACCCTGCGGATTATTGCCTGACCTATTGAGCCAGTACCCAACAATACAGCTACTTCCTTCATGTTTATGCACCTCTTTGCGTGAATTATAGCGTCTAGTCCTCTGGTTTCCATCCGGTGAATCTCTGTGCGTCCTCGAACGTCCCTATGTAGAATCTCCGCTCAGGCCGAAATTAGACAGCCCTATTGCCCGGACTTTCCCGGTTTTCACTGCTGACTCAAGCCCGCGCCACCCGGCCATGTAATCCCCGACACCCAAAGGGGAGGCGCAACGGCGCACACATGGCCGCGAACAACGGGGGGAGCTTGTCGGGCATCTCACGCACGAGTCCCACAGCCGCGTTCACGTCCTCATACGCGAAATCCGGGGTAGCCGGGGCATAATTCCCGCTGAGACCGCCTGCACGGTAGCCCGCCATCTTATCCGCAAAATATGCCTGATAGCCTGCCTCATCACGCGGGGGCTTTGACGTTGCGGACGAACTACCCGCGCCCCTGTATCTCGTACCATTGCTCATAGCTGGCATCCTCACTGCGTGGCTGGCCGTAAAGGTATATCTGTCCGGGAAATTCTGGAGCGTCAATGTACTTCACTTCCTGCGCATATCCTGACACTGCCATAGCCACAACTATTATTGCCGCGATTAATCCCTTCATCACCGTGCGGCCTCCTTAATGTGAAATTTTTGCGGTGGCCTTATTCTGAACGAGGGTAATATAATGTGCAAATCAAAAATTTTTCGGGCTATTAACGATTTCTATCATAGATGCCCGGACTTCATGGCCTGACAGTCAGCAAAAAAAATTCCCCCCGTCAGCAAAAGACAGAGGGAATCATTCTCACCTGTAATCAGCCTAATACTTTCTCCAGATTCTCCTCACCTATTCCGTGCTTCTCAGCATACCCCGTAAGTATCAGCGTCAAAGCTCCGTCGCCCGTAACGTTGCAGGCAGTCCCGAAAGAGTCCTGAAGCGCGAATATCGTCAGCATTAACGCCGTGCCAGTCCCGTCAAACCCAAGCACACCCGTGATCAGTCCAAGCGATGCCATGACCGTCCCCCCAGGAACACCGGGCGCACCAATCGCGAAAACTCCCAGCAGCAGGCAGAACAGTATCATGTTGCCGACAGTCGGATACACCCCGTAAAGTATCTTTGACACAGCCATAACGAAGAACGTCTCAGTCATGACCGAGCCGCAAAGGTGAATGTTCGCGAAAAGCGGAATGCCGAAGTTCACCATGTCATCCCGGAGCGTGGGCTCTGACTTCTTGGCGCATGTTAGTGCTACTGAGAGAGTCGCCGCGCTGGACATTGTCCCGACAGCCGTCATGTATGCAGGCCCGTAATTCTTGATGATGTTCCACGGGTTGCGCCCGGAATATGCCCCAGCGATGAAGTACAGCAACGCCATCCAGATATAATGCCCGGCCATGACGATAAGAATTATCACGAGGAAAACGGGCAGCTGCTCTGTGATTGACCCCTTAAACGCGAGCTGGCAGAACGTCGTCCCAATCAGGAAAGGAAGAACGGGAATCAGGAATCTTGTTACTATGCTCAACACGATCTGCTGGAACTCCTCAAGAAGGGCTATCGTGGTTTTGCTTTTGTTCCACGCCGCCGCCAATCCCACAAGAACCGACACGAACAACGCCGACATTACGGGCATAACTTGAGGGATTGAGAGCTTGAAGACGACTTCAGGAAGAGACCTGAGTCCCTCTACAGCCGACGCAATATTGAGCATTGGAATTATCGCGTAGCCTGCCGCTGTTGCCGAGAATGCCGCGCCTATTGATGAGACGTACGCGAGAGTCAGTGCAAGCAGGAGCATTCTTGAGGCGTTGACACCCATGCGTGTTATTGAGGGAGCTACGAAGCCTATTATGATGATTGGGACGCAGAAATTCAGGAATTGCCCGGCTATGTAGTGCACGGTTACTACGATGTTCAACAGCGCGGTGCATAGTGGGCTGCCGTAAATTGATGACAGCCAGAAACCTATTCCCATTCCGACAAGCAGGGCTACTATCAGCCTGAAGGGAAGGGAGCTTGTGATACCTTTCTTGCTCATGGCGATACCTCCTATGATGATTTTGGATTAGATGATTATACGCTCCATTCACGGACAAAAAAAACAGGAGGCCTTCAACTGCCCCCTGTCTCATTCCGTCATGTTACAGCCACATTTCCGCGTTACGTTTGCGCCTCACCGCTTCTTCCTCCAGAATCTCGCGCTGTCGTTCACGCTGTTCCATCACACGGCGTTCAATGTCATGCTTCTGCTGGGTCTTGCGGCGTAACTCTGCTGACTTTCTCATAGACTCGTTGTGAGCGTCTACCGTCTTCATCAGCGCGTCATGTGTGCTGGCCTCAGCGGCCTCGTGAAGTCTCTCCGCTTCCTCCTGTGTTGTGGGGATATGAGGCTCCTGCTTCACAGGGAGCTCGTCCCATATGCTGCCGTAATGCGTGCTGACCTTCATGCTACGAGGCTTTGCGCTGGTCTGACTCTGCTGTCATGGCCTGCTCTATCGCTATTGCCAGCTGGTCAGCGCATGACGTGGCTTTATGTCCGCACCTGTTGCCCATGAGAATTTCCGCCGTTATCATTGCGTCCGTCCCCTCAACAAGCCTCGCGATTGCCGCCAAGTTACCGGGACATCCCCCGTGAAAGCGAATCCCGTAAATCCTCCCGTCCTCAATGTCAAACTCTATCCTCTTCGTGCAGACATCTTCTGTCATGAAATCGTAATGTTCTCTCATTCTCTTACTTCCTCCTGTCTAGGATGCTGATTATCTCGCCAAGACTCGTTGACATCATCGCAAGCCGCCTGAGTTCCGCTGACCCGTATTCGTTCCTCAAGATACTTCCTGCCAGTCTCTTCATCAGCACCAATGCTTTGTGTTCACCTGATATTTCGTCAGCACGCAGCGAAAAGTTTACCAGCTCCGAAATTTTCCCGTCCCTCGTGCGGAATTCCCCCCGCCATTCCTCGAACATGAACGGGTTACTTAACGCCCCGCGCGCCGCCATCACCCCCGCGCATCCCATGCCCAAATATTCCGTGACATCATCACACGTCCTCACATCACCGCTGGCACTAATCATCCCCGGAAACTCACGCGCGACGGCGGCAATTATACTCCTGTCAGCAAGCCCCTCATATCTCTGAGCCTGGGTCCGGCCATGTATGCACACGTTATCCGCTCCAGCCCTCACGAGACCGCCAGCAAAACGCAAAGTGTCAGCGTCATCCTCAAGCCGCCGTATCTTCACCCACACAGGCAGGCCAAGAGCCTTGAGTCCGCGCACCATGTCGCAGGCAAGCTCAGGTTTACGCAGGAGGGCAGAGCCGCTTCCGTTCCGTGTGATTTTGGGCATAGGGCAGGCCATGTTGATACCAAACGCCGCGAATCTTCCCCCGATTTGCCTCAAGACTACCTCACCGCCTGACACCAAGACTCCCGCATCGTTGGCGAAAAGCTGGACGACAAGGGGGGCATCACGGCCTGAAGTCGCTAGCATGTCGAGGGATTTCGCGTTGTCCCGGACTAATCCGGCGCATGAGACCATCTCCGTGTGAGTGAGGGAAGCTCCGTGTTCCGCGAAAAACTCACGCAGAGGAAGCATCGTTACCCCCGCAAGAGGCGCGAGGAACAGTCTCCCGTCGACCTGAATCCCGCCAATCCTCACGCATTCACCCGCTCGAATATCATCTTGAGTCCCTCAAGCGTCAGCCACTTGTCCACAACGTCAATCCTCTCTGACACTTTCGCCATCAGCCCGGCGTGGCCTCCTGTAGCTATGACTCTTGCCGGCTTCATGGCCGGGTCAGCGCGTATCATGTCGACGATTCTGTCTGTCAGTCCGGCGTTCCCGAAAAGTATTCCTGACTGTATGGCGGCCTCTGTGTTGCGGCCTATGACGCTCGCGGGGATGTTCAGGGCGACTTGAGGGAGCTTTGCGGCTTTCGAGAAGAGGGCGGAAATCCCGGAGTTCAGGCCCGGCGCGATCGCTCCTCCCATGTACGCGCCTTCAGGTGATACAACGTCGAACGTTATAGCCGTCCCGTAATCCGCAACAATGAGCGGCATCCCGTATTTCTCCCGGCCTGCTACAGCGTTCACGATTCTGTCAGCCCCAACTTCGCGGGGGTTGTCGCACAAAATCTTCATGCCCGTATCAGTCGTGCCGTTGACCTGGAGGGGAGTTACACCGAAATATTTCTTGATGGCCTCAGTTATCGGGAAGTCCAGAGAAGGGACAACGCTGGCCAGAGCCGCCCCGGTTATGTCAGAGGGCTTAACGTCGATTGTACGCAACAGTCCCAAAAAATATATCCCGAACTCGTCATGTGTCCGCAGTATTGATGACAGCCGCCAGTGAGCAATAAGTTCCTCACCGTCATAGATTCCCGCCGCTGTCGTTGTGTTTCCTGTGTCGATTACCAGCAACATTATTCGTTCACGCTCCCTTAATGTTGTTTTGATGATGCTACCTGCCCACTAATCACTAATCACTAATCACTAATCACTAATCACTACCAGCTACATATCCTGTTGACCAGCAAACCTGAAGGTTGAACCCTCCAGACGGCCCGTCAAGGTCCAAGATTTCCCCCGCAAAATAAAGGTTGCCGCACAGCTTGGACTTCATCGTTGACGGCTCAATCTCCTTGAGGCTGACTCCTCCGCGTGTTACTACTGCGTTGTTCCAGCTCCACAATCCGTTGACGTTCATGCGTATATCCTTGAGGAGGCTGACTGTTGCGGCTATTTCCTCGTCGCTCATGTAGTCGGTCGGCTTGTCGTGCGGAATGTCTGACAGCTCCAAGAACAACGCCATCATATTTCCGGGAATAAGCGAGCGCATTAACCCCCGGAATCTTCCGTGCCCTGAGTGCTTCTCTATGTCGCGCTTTATCCGGGCTGTCAAAATTTCGGGCGACAACGTGGGCTTCATGTCCAGCGAAAACTGAAGCTCTGTCCCCGTCCCATCATCACGAGTCATCCAGTCAGGCAAATACCGACTCAGCTCCATTATCACCGGACCGCTGACACCGAAATTCGTGAACTCCATTTCCCCGAACCTCTCGGCGACATTCTTACCGTCAGCAAGAACAGTAACACGCACATTCTTGAGATCGCAGCCCGATGCCAATTTCGGCCATGTCTCACGCGTCCTAACCGGGACTAATGACGGGTAAAGAGGAGTGATCGTGTGTCCTGCCTGCCGCGCGAAATCGTAGCCGTCTCCTGTCGAGCCTGTCTTAGGGTATGACTTGCCCCCGGTAGCGATGATGTATTTCCCGGCGGTGTACTCGTCGTTCCCGGTCAGCACAAAGTCAACATGCCCGGACGAAACTTTGAGGGCTTTGACGGGAGTCGACCGCATAATCTTTACGCCATACTTCCGGCACTGCATGAGCAAAGCATCAAGTACGAGCTGGCTTCCTCCCTCACGCGGGAAAATCCGCCTGCCACGTTCCTCGTCCCACTTCACACCGATGCGGCTGAACCATTCGCGTGTTCTCAGAGGACCGAACTTGCTGAATGCCGAGTAAAGGAACTTGCCGTTGTCCCTGTAGCGCGAGATGAATGCGTCAATGTCAGGCTCCGCGTTGGTGAAGTTACAGCGTCCCTTGCCTGAGAGAAGGAGCTTGCTGCCGAGTGAGTGATTCTTCTCGATGACCGCGGTTTTCTGGCCGAGTGATGATGCGCGGATTGCCGCCATTAATCCCGCCGGGCCTCCTCCTATTATGAGCGTGTCAAAATTTTCCATGACTGAGGAAATTCCAGCCTCCCGAAAAATTATTGTGGTGATGAGGGAGATTCTAGCATGACAAACAGAAGGGGCAGATGCGCTCTCATGGCCAGGCCGGCATATGACATTCTGGAATCCCCCGCATTTACCCTCATTCCTTAGTGTGTCATAATACCGTCAAAATATTTCATTAGCTAAAGGTGTGAGCTTATCGTGCGATTCCATGAGCAGCAAAAACTTTTAGGCACGCTGATTATCGCGGTGATGATTCTTCTGCCTTCGCCGTCATCCGCGTCTGTGCCTATGACACTTCCCCAGTTCATACGCGAGATACTTCTAAACAACCATACACTGAGAGCCGGAGTGAAGAACATCGAGGCAAGCTACTATTCCGTCCTCGCGGCAGTGGCATACCAGAGGCCGACAACGAGCGGGACATTCACGGGCTCATACGTGACCAAGCAGTCATCAGGGAACGCCTCGCAGGAGAACGTTTTCGCCGGGAACCTTGGCATCCGTCTCACTCAGCGCATCGACATATCAGGCAGCTACAAGCTCGACGAGCAGCAGAACATACTAGGCTACGAGGCCTCGCGCGCGAATTTCGACAACAGCATCAACACCCTCATTGCGGCCGCTGAAGAAACATGGTGGTCGGCAGTCCTTGCCCGCGAAAACATGAAGCTGCAGCACGAGATTCTGTTACAGCGTTCGGAGAACCACCGCGTCACCGTCGAGAAGTACAATCAAGAGCTGGTGCCAAAACTCGACATTGTGAGGAGCGAAGCGCAGGTTGTCGAAGCTGAGACTCTGGAGAAGAACGCCGAGACTACATACATGAACCTGCTGGCCGAGCTTTCCCTCATGGCGGGGGGGCTTGATGTTGAGCCTGTTGACGAGGAGCTTAAGGTCCCGGAATTTGACGTAGCCCTTAACTTCGAGGATGCCATCACATACCGCCCTGACGTTAGAGCCGCAAGACTCACCCTAGAACGCGCCCGCCTAGTCAAAAAACTCACAGCAAAAGGAATGTCCCCCACGCTTGATTTTGCGTTCCAGTTCACCCCCTGGTCTGACCCTGAAAGTTACGCCACCCCCAACAGCCAGCAGGCAGGAGGCTCATTAGTGTTCAGCTTCCCTATAACGGACGGCAAGGCCACGAAGTACAAGGTCCTGAACGCAGACAGGCTCATTCAGGCAGCAGAGTCGAGCCTTGAGGCAGTGAAGGAGCAGACACGCCGGGATATAACGGTAGCAATGAACAACTGGCGCAACGCATCAGCCGCAGAGCATGACAAGCAAAGACAGGTTGAACGCTCCGAGGAAGAGCTGAGAATCACCGAGCTTATGTACGCCGAGGGAATGGGGGCTCAAATCGACCTCATCAACGCCCAGACTGCATATCAGGCTGTGAGGACGGAATATCTTGACGCTGTGAAGAACATGTACATTGCCCTTGTCGCCATGAGAAAGGCTGTCGGAGATTACTCGCCAGACGAAAACGGAGACTGGCGCGAGGCTTTGGCGCGTTACGGGAAAGGAAACGATATAATAGGCGAGCTTGGGCTGAAATCCCTCAAAGCAACGACGAAGAAATGAAGACAAACAAGCTCATACTCCCGGCAATATTCCTGCTTTTGATGACGGAGGCCTCATTTTCCGCCGCAAAGAACGAGGCTCTTTCCGTCATCCGAGAAATAACAGCCTCTCAGGTTTCATCCAGCAGGAAGGCTTCTCCAAAACCGGCGCGCAAGGCATCATCACCGGAAATTGACCCCCGCGCGAGAAACATTTACGCTCTCTTCACGAAGGTCAACCCGAAACTTGACCAGGCAAGCGCGAAGAAATATGCCGAGATTGTCATTGAAGCGGCCGGGAAATACAAGCAGGATCCCTATGTCATAGCGGCTATAATCGTCCATGAGTCTACCGTCAACAGCAAGGCTCTCTCCAAAGGCGGCGACTACGGGCTTATGCAGGTGCGCTGGAAGGTTCACGAGAAGGCCATAAAGCAAAGATTCCCAAATGTCAGGAAGGCAGGCGACATGTTTGACGCTAGGACTAACATCATGTTTGGGACGGAAATTTTTTCCGACTGCATGAGGAAAGCGGGTAATGACGCTGCGAAGGGATTAATGCGTTACAGCGCGGGGAACACAAAGATGCGCGATAAGGTCATAGCGACGGTGAAGGAGCTGCGCGCTCAGGATAACGCCATGAAGACAATATCAATCCAGAAGAAGAAGGGGAAATAATTTCATGAGGAAAATTTTGCTGTCATTAGCGGCTCTGCTTGTCATGAGCGGGGTATCAAGTGCGGATTTTGTGTACTCGACATCAGCGGGTCATCTGGGAACGGTGAAGGTAGCCGCGTCATTCGACATAGAAGCACCGTCGGTAAAGTACACCGGGAATCATTCCTCGCCTTTTCTCACGTCCTACTGGAACGGAAGCGGTACAAGCCTTGCTCTCATAGACAGGAACGCGGGAACATCCGGGGATATGGCGTATGTATTCAGTCCCGGCGGCCTTGAGAATTTCACGTACAGCGCGGATATTGAGGGGGTATACGGCACGAGCGCGGCGGGCTATGCTGAAAGCGGCTACAGCTTGTTCCTCACGACGGGGTCAATGCTGTATGAAGTGAACGTGAACAGTTTCAGCGTCATGAACTCTTTTGACTGCACGAGGATAATAAGCGATGAGGTTTACCCCACAGAGATAGAAAGCATAGCTGTGGACTCGTCGCTGATACACATCATAGCTTCTGCCGGAAATGCCCGGAGATACATGCGCTTTGAGGGACAGCTTGACGACACAAAATATTCTTTCCTCAGCGCGGATATTCCTGATGGTGCCTCGCCTATCCTGAGCATATCTAACAGCAGCCTTGTTGCGGGACATTCATACGGTGTTGACGAGCTGAGCAGCAGGGGGATTTTCTACAGGATAGTAAGCACGGATTACCCTGTGAAGGCTTTGTGCAGGGACAGCGGGAGCAGCTTCTTCTACGCTGAGCAGAGACAGAGCGGGGATGTGTACGTGAACACGGTTTCACACGCGGACAATGATACGCGCTTCAGCCCTGTAACGATAACATCATCATCACCTAACATCCGTCTTGTGAGGGACAACAGCCGCACAGAAATTTTCGCGGCCATGACGGACGAGGCTTTAAGGGTGTTCATGTACAAGGACGGCCTGACGTACTCGGCTGAGTATTCTGCCTCAGAGCTGGGCGGGACTCCTGCCGGGATTGCGGCGGCTTCTGTCTCAGGCTATGATAAAAATTCGAATTCAAGCGGCTGTGATGTGTCAGGTCTGGGGCTGGTGATACTCGCGGGGCTGTTCTTTATGAGGCGGAAATAGCAGGGAAGAAATATCGTCCCTCTGTCCGGGAAACGGGCGGGGGGATTTTTTTTGTGTGCTATAACCGGCGAAATCCCCAAGAAAGGAGCAGTTGACAGTGTCAGAAAATTCCGCTAAAACCGCCCATCGCCCAATATATGCCCGAATCACGATGACATACTCACACAGTGATATATCTCGACTGCGACGTACTCGTGAACATGGACATCCGGGACTTGTGGGAAATTGAGACGGGGGGTAATTACGTTGCCGCAGTTGTTGATGAAGGCTTAAGGAAGCAGAAACTATTTTCCGTTGGCGGCCTCATGTGCTGGATTAACTGCTGTAAACCATCGGCATACTTCAACAGCGGAGTGCTTCTCATGAACTTGGCAGAAATTCGCGGAATGGGAAATTTCTTTGCTCTGTCCGTGGAATGGTTCAAGTATCACCCTCACACGTCAGAATTTGGAGACCAAGACGCACTCAACGCGCTTTTCTTTGGCAAAGTTAAGCTCATCGACAGCCGCTTCAACCGTCATAAAGGCCTTGAGGATTCTGACCTGTCCAACAGTATAATCCACATGATCTAGAACAAGCCCTAGCACGTTTTCGGGTACACTCAGACCAGCCGCATGTACTGGGCAATGTTCCTCAAATACCCCGCTCCCGTCAAGATGGCAAAGTATCCCGTCCTCGAAGGCTGGCAGAGATTGCGGCGCATCGTACTTCACTAGGGGGGCAGGCAGGCTCATGGTGTAAAATATTCCGCAAAATTCCCGGAAAGGATATGACACATTTTGAGCCTCGTACTATTCAACGACCTCACCCGGAAAAAGGAGGCCTTCACCCCCATAACTCCCGGCAAAGTCAGCTTCTATTCATGCGGCCCGACTGTCTATGACTACTTCCACATAGGAAACGCACGGCCGTTCATCGTGTTTGACGTTCTGAGACGCTGGCTTGAGCATGAGGGCTACAAGGTAACGTTCGTGCAGAATTTCACGGACATTGACGACAAGATGATACACCGCGCAAGAAGGGAAGGCATCACAGTCCCGGAACTGGCCGAAAGATTCATCGCCGAATACTTCAAGGACGCTGACGCACTGGGCATAAGACGCGCTGACGTTCAACCCCGCGCAACCGAACACATCCCCGAAATCATCGCGACAATCCAGCGCATCATCGACAACGGACACGCCTACGAGTCGGGCGGTGATGTGTACTTCGACATACGCAGCTGGCCGAAATACGGGAGCTTGTGCAAGCAGAACCTCGAAGACCTTGAAGCGGGCGCAAGAGTCGAGCCCGGTGAAGGCAAGAGAGACCCCCTAGACTTTGCACTGTGGAAGGCGGAGAAACCCGGCGAGCCCTCATGGCCGAGTCCTTGGGGCAACGGCAGGCCGGGCTGGCACATAGAATGCTCGGCTATGTCCTCGAAATATCTCGGCGACAACATAGACATCCATTCGGGCGGCGTGGATCTGATGTTCCCCCACCACGAGAACGAAGCAGCTCAGAGCGAGGCAGCATCCGGGACAGGAAAGCCCTTCGTCAACTACTGGCTGCACAACGGCTTCCTGCTTATCGACAGTGAGAAGATGGCAAAGTCATTGGGGAATTTCGTTACGGCTCGTGATGCTCTCAGGCAGTATCCACCGCTGGCAATACGCTTCTTCATGCTAAGCGCGCACTACAGAAACCCCCTCAACTTCAGCCGGGACTCGCTCGAACAGTCGGCGGCAGGCGTTGAGAGACTCAGAAATTGCCGGAGCGACCTCGATTTTGCCGCCAAGACTCGTAGGGGAGACTCAGCTTTTGACGTGGACGGTTACAGGAGTCAGCTTGACGGTCTTCACGCGAAATTCACGGAGGCCATGAACGATGACTTCAACACAGCCGCGGCGCTTGGTGTGCTGTTCGACGTGGTGTATCTCATCAACACAAGCCTCAAGGAGAATGCCACACTCCCGGCGGATTTCTTCACGCTCTCAAAGTCAGCCCTCGATGAATACGACTCAATACTCGGCGTAATCGGCAGGGACGACGCGGAAAGTGAACATGACGAGGAGTCGGCGGAAATTGAGCGTCTCATTCAGGAGCGGGCGGAGGCGAGGAAGGCAAAGAATTTCGCGAGGTCAGACGAAATCCGGGACTCCCTCAAGGCGCGGGGAATAGTCCTTGAGGATACCCCCCAAGGCACGAAGTGGAAGAGGGAATTATAGTGATTAGTGATAAGTGGGTAGTGATTAGTGATGATTAAGTTACTGTTTGTGCGCAGGTTCATGCCGCTTTTCCTGACACAGTTTCTCGGAGCGTTCAACGATAACTTCTTCAAGAGCGCGCTGATGATGCTCATCACGTACAGGATCGGCGATGCGTCAGGTGTTGACCCCCGAATCCTCGTCAACGCCGCGGCAGGTGTGTTCATTCTTCCGTTCTTCGTGTTCGCTCCTACTGCTTCGGATTTGGCTGACAGGTACGACCGCTCAACGTTAATGCGCTGGGTAAAGTTCGCGGAAATCGTAGTGATGTCGGGGGCGGCTTTCGGCTTCTGGCTGGGCAATGCGTGGCTGTTGATGGTCGTGCTGTTCATGATGGGCGCGCAGTCAGCGTTCTTCAGCCCGGCGAAATACAGCATCCTTCCCCAGCACCTTCACGAGGACGAACTCATAGCTGGCAACGGACTCATACAGATGGGAACGTACCTTGCGATTCTGACCGGGACAATAGCAGGCGGCCTGATGATTCTGCGTGAGAACGGGATATACTGGGTCGGCGGACTCGCTGTAACAATCGCGGCGTTAGGCTGGCTGTTCAGCATGTTCATTCCCCCGACGAAACCCATAGACCCGACGCGCCCCGTGTCATTCCGAATCGTGAAGCGTACAGTTGAGATGTTCCGGGACGTTGTGCCAATGCGGAAAGTTTTCGGGTCAATGCTGGCTATTTCGTGGTTCTGGCTTGTGGGTTCGGTGTTCCTCGCGCAGTTCCCGACGTATTCGCGGCTTGTTCTTGGGACTGATGAGAGCGTCGCGACGGCGTTCCTGGCGATATTCTCGTGCGGAATCGGTATAGGCTCGATGTTCTGCGACTCCCTCCTCAAAGGCAAGGTAACATCAAAGTATGTCCCGGCGGCGGCTTACGGTATAGCGGTTGCGAGCGTGTTACTGTGGTACGTCAGCAACCGTCCTCCAGTCCCGGAAGGAACTCCGATTATAGGCGCGTGGGAGTTCTTCAGCCGTCCCGAAAACTTCATGATTACCGCGTGCCTGTTCGTGATAGCTTTCTGCGGTGGGCTGTACATTGTGCCTCTCTACGCTGTCATGCAGACAGAAGCGGGCGACAAGGTGTCGGGAGTCATAGCCTGCTCCAACATCACCGACTCAATCTTCATGGCCGTTGCGGCATTGGGTGCGGGCGTTCTGATTTCGTGGGGGATAAGCATTCCTCAGTTATTCCTGACGATGGGGCCGACCACGTTCATCGTCGGGCTTCTTGTTGGGCTGATATAGGGGGCGACGATGCGCAGGAAATGTTTGCTCGTCCTCGTGATGATTCTTGCTACTTGCGGGACATCTCACGGGAAGAATCCTGTCTCCACCGTCTCACAGCTCAACAGCTCCGAGTACACAATAGGCACTGACACGGACGGGGCAATGCTCGCGCTTGCTGAGGCCAGATTCCCGGACGCAAGGAAAGGTTACTACAGCGACAAGACGGGAGGCTATGCGGCTCTTCTCACCGGGAAAGCTGACGCGTTCATAGAGAACCTTTACGAGGCTGATTACGACCTCAGGCACGGACTCGAAGGCGTGAAGATTCTTCCCGGCTCTCTCGGCGAAGGCGTGAAGATAAGCGCGGGGTTGTCGAAAACGTCAGCAATACCCGGCCTTGAGGAAAAGTTCAACAGCTTCATTGCCCGTGCAAAGTCTGAAGGCCTGATTGACGGCATGATACAGCACTGGGTTTACGGTAGCGCGGAGATGCCTGACGTTGACGTTCCAGCGAAGTCGGATGTGCGTGTTGTTCTTGGGACTACCGGGCTTGTTGTGCCGTTCAGCTTTTACGCGGGGAACGAGATTACCGGGTTCGACGTTGAGCTTGCCCGTAGGTTCGCGGCTTCCATCGGGGCGGAGCTTGAGGTGAAGGTCTACGATTTCGGCGGACTGTTGATGGCTCTTGCGACTGGTGAGGTTGATATAGCTCTGTCGAACCTGTATTACTCCCGCGAAAATTCCGGCAGCCTCAAGTTCTCCGATGTGCTGTACACGGTCGAGCCTGTAGCCCTTGTGCGCGAGGATATGTACTCGCCTTCTGACACAGCGAACAGCGGGAATTTTTCAGCCTTCAGCGGCAAGCGTATAGGAGTGTTCACAGGGTCGGTGCAGTATGACATGGTGAGGAAGAAAATACCCGGCGCGGAGATTTCGTACTTTGACGCTATAGCCAACGTGATAGCCTCGCTTACGTCCGGGAAAATTGACGCTGCTGCGGTTGACGAGACTATAGCGGCTGAGTTCGAGCGTGAGAATCCGGGCCTGTCGCACCTGCCTGAAAGTCTGGGAGATACACAGACCGCGTTTTTCTTCCCCAAGTCCAAGAGGAACAACCCCCTTCTTGACGAGGTGAACGACTACCTGCGTCGCAAAAAATCAGACGGGACACTGGATGAGCTTCGGGCTGTGTGGTCCGGGACTGACGAGAGCAGGAAGGTCATCCCGGATTACAGCAGTTTCCCGGCCACAAAAGGCACAGTCAGCATCGCAGTAGACAATGAGACCCCCGTGTTCTCGTACATGAAGGACGGAAAGCTGGCTGGGTATGACATTGACGTTATCGTCCGCTTCTGCAAGGAGAGAGGGTATAGGCCTGACTTCAGCGTCATCAATTTTCCGGGACTGATCGCGGCGATAAGCTCCGGGAAATGCGACATGGGCGCGGGCGGAATCACAATCACCCCTGAGCGTGCCGAGAGCGTGAAGTTCTCCGAGCCCCTGTACACGGTATCAAGCTATCTTGTGGTGAAGAAGCCAGCCTCACAGCAACCCCCCGCAAGAACCCCGAAATATTCCCGGACTAGTGAGCTTGACGGTAAACCCATAGGGATGCAGCCGGGTATAATCGACTGGGAAGAATGGGCCGCTGAATATCTCCCACATTCACAAGTCCAGTACTACAGCACATATCCTGACTTAGCTTCAGCCCTCAAGACACACAAAATTGAAGGCTTCCTTGTTGACTCGCCAGTCCTTGAACTTATGGCCGCCGAGGATGACCAGCTCACCGCAATCGATGAGACAATCGGCAAACCTTTCGGCTACTCTTTCGTCTACGCAAAGACAGAAAGGGGCAGGAAGCTATGTGATGAGATGAGCGAGTATTTGCGCGGGATAAAGGCAAGCGGTGAACTTGATGCTGTGCTCTCGAAGTGGCAGGGGAAAAACGAGTCCGCAAAAATCCCCCCCGACTACAAGAGTCTTCCCGCCAAAAACGGCACATTAACATTCGCACTTGAGGGCGGCTATCCTCCGTTCAACTACTACAAGGACGCGAAATTAGCCGGGATTGACCTGGAGCTTGCCGTGATGTTCTGCGGGGCTTACGGTTACGGGCTTAATGTCCAGTCTATGACATGGGACGCTATGATGCCCGCGGTATATTCGGGAAAAATAGACTTCACAGGCGACTTCACCCCGTCAGAAGAACACGAGGAAGCCGTGTATTTCTCCGAGCCTTACTGCATGGCGCGTTCTGTCATGGCCTGCCTGAAAGCTGACACATTGCCCACCGTCAGCACAACTTCACGCCGGAATCTCGACAGCTTCAACGGGAAAACCATAGCCATACAGACAGGCACAGCAAGCGAGACCCTCGTGCCCGCAAAACTCCCGTCAGCAAAACTCGCACACTATGACTCACTCACCAACCAGCTCACCGCCCTTAAGTCCGGGAAAGCCGACGCTCTGGCAACCTCGCTTCCTCCCGCCGTCATCATGACGAATGAGGACTCAACTCTCGAAATCATCAATCCCCCGTTACGTGAGACATACTTTTACCAGATGTTTGCGGACACGGAAAAGGGCAGGAAACTTTGCGCCGAATATTCAGCTTTCCTCAAAACTTTGTGGGACGACGGGACTATTGACGCTCTCAATCATAAGTGGCTTGGGGCTGACGAGAGCAGGAAGGTTGTGGATGATTATTCCGCCCTGCCCGGCACTAACGGCACAATGAGGATGGCTGTTGATGCGTCATTCCCTCCGTTCGTTTACGTCAAGGACAACAAGATTGTTGGGTATGATGTCGACACTGCGGCCATGTTCTGCAAGGCTAGG
The DNA here is from genome assembly GCA_017448795.1 of Synergistaceae bacterium. GTDB lineage: Bacteria > Synergistota > Synergistia > Synergistales > Aminobacteriaceae > JAFUXM01. The sequence goes on from JAFSKV010000016.1 coordinate 25,195, forward strand.
GGTTACTCTCTTGTTGTCGAGAATATGACACTGAGCGGCGCAATATCCTCCGTCAAGACGGGCAAAAGCGACTTCTCGCAGTCCATGAACAAGACCCCCGAACGCGAGGAAAATACCCTGTTCACTTCAACCCCAACCATCAAGGCCGGAAATGTCCTAGTTGCCCAAAAGTCCCAAGAGTCAGACACGGAGGGCATAAGCAGTATGAAGGTCTCGGATTTCGGGGGTAAGAAGGTCGGCCTCATGATTGGCTCAGACAGCGCGAAGAAAATCGAGGACAAGATACCCGGCGTCAACATACTGTTCTTTGACTCGCCGAGCCACATTCTGCCGTCTCTCAGGTCAGGGAGGATTGATGCCTTCTACTGCGCTTTGCCGACCGCCAGGAACATAATCCATACTTACGACGATTTAGCGTACATTCCCGAATACGTCAACACAACGAGGCACACGGCCATGTTCCCGAAGACAGAAAGAGGCCGTGAACTTTGCGGGGAATACGCGGACTTCCTCAAGACTCTTAGCGCGGACGGAACGCTAGACAGTCTCACGGAAAAATGGATCACAGGCACTGACGAGAGCAGGCAGGCAACGGAAGATTATTCTCATCTCCAGGCAACAAATGGGACTCTCACTATGGCGGTAACAGAAGGATTGATGCCGTTCGTCTTCGTGAAGGACAACAGAGTCCAGGGCTACGATATTGACCTTGCTGTGTTGTTCTGCAAGCACAAAGGCTGCGGGCTGAACATCGAGGTCATGAATCACAACGGAGTCCTCTCATCGCTACAGACGGGAAAGTGCGATTTCACCTACAGCGTACAGTGGACGGAGGAGCGCGACAAGACCGTGCTGTTCTCGCCAGTACCCAACGCCGTAACAGGAAGCGTCCTCGTAGTGATGAGGGATGAAGATACCCGGTCCGTGAGAATGGATCTCGCGGCCTTCAGCGGAAAGAGAATCGGAGTCCCAACAGCCACTAGCAACGCTGAAATTGTCGGGGAAGTCCTGCCTGATGCCAAGCTGGTCTACTTTGACTCGCCGTCTGAGATGCTGCTCGCTCTGAGGCAGGGGAAAATTGATGCTCTGTCATGCTCACTGCCGACAACGCTCTTCATGATGGACGAGAATCACGACATGCAATATCTCTCTGAGCCTCTGAAGAAGTCCTACCACTCAGCGACATTCACCCCGTCAGAAAAAGGAAGGAAGCTCTGTGAGGATTATTCCGCTTTCCTGAAGGGATTATGGGATAACGGGACAATCGATAAGCTGTTCAGCAAGTGGTTCAAGGAAGGCGAGGAAGCCCGGCACACTGAGGATTATTCCAGTCTCCCGGCCGTAAAAGGGACTCTGAGGATGGCTGTTGATACCGGGATGATACCGTTCGTGTACGTCAAGGACGGCAGGATTCAGGGCTACGACATCGATTTAGCCGTTATGTTCTGCGAGGCTGAGGGCTGGAGGCTTGAGCTTGTCCCAATATCGAGGCTAGGCGCGCTTGAGGCCGTGAAGTCAGGCAAGTGCGATTTCTCCTACGCTATGGCACAGACTGAGGAACGCGCGAAATCCGTAATCTTTGCGTCAGTCCCCAACTCCGAGAACGACAACATGCTTGTCATCATGAAGCCAGC
>JAFSKV010000017.1 GCA_017448795.1 Synergistaceae bacterium
CAATCTGGAAGCTCCCGAAGAAATCATAGAAATGTTCGCGAAGTTGATCATCGCTACAGGGAATCAGGGGAAGTACAAAGAGTTCACCGAGATAATCCGGGAAGTTGCGGGCGTGAAATTTGCCGACGAGATAATTTTTGCACCAGAGATCTCACGAATGATAGTCGACGAGACCGGGAAGACTTACGCCGAAAACGCAATGCTCAAAGCTCGTGCGTGGGCGGAAAAATCGGGGCTTCCATGCCTTGCAGATGACAGCGGGCTTGAGGTTGACGCTCTCGACGGTGCGCCGGGATTGTATTCAGCGCGGATAATTCAGGGGAAGGACAGCGACAAATCATCGTGGCTTCTCGGACAGCTTGAGGGAGTTGACGACAGGAGGGCGAGATTTGCGGCGGCGTTGTGCCTGTGCGTCCCGGAAGAATACACGGTAATCGCTGAGGGATACTGTTACGGGAGCATATCGCGTGAGGCAAGGGGGAGCAACGGATTCGGATATGACCCCGTATTTGTCCCCGACGGTTACAATCTCACGTTTGCCGAAATTGACCCGCGAACGAAGAATAATATCTCGCACAGAACTAACGCATTCAGGAAAATCTCCGCGTTTCTACAGCCACAATAAAGGGGAAACTTACGATGACTTATGTCAAAAAATACCCCTCTGCTCATCACAGGGGGCATTTTTCGCGTGTTGCTTCGTGAAGTTTACCAGTGTGCTAGTTGGCGTAGGGCGACTGCGTGAAGGTCAGCGTGTATGTCTTCTTGTCCTCAGTGGTAACCGTGATAGTTCCCGTCCTCGTCGCGCCTGTGGTGTTCTGCGTAACTGTGTAGACGAAATCATCGCCGTTTGCCGCGCCTCCGCTCTTGCTCCTGTCAGCGAGTGTGAGCCAGTCAACATTAGATGAGGCCGTCCAGTTCATCTCTGAGTAGACTTTTGCCGTGTACATCTTGCCCGCGCTCGTGCCCGTCGTAACAGTATCGCCAAGCCCGAATCGCACCGGCTTTGTGAGATTGAGTCCCTTGTAGCCGGTATCATGGTTGATCGTGCAGGCGGCATCGCTCTTCTTGACTCCGCCCATGTCATGAGCCGCGAAAAACCCCTCCGACCAGTGTGCTTGTGAGTTGAAGCCAGGATTGTCTACATGGTCAGGCTGTACCCTCCAGATTGATTCGCCCTCAAGGGTTACAGCGGTCTTTGCGGCCGGAGATATTACCCAGCCCTTGCCGCCTGAATAGTAGGGCGATGTAACGTCAAGCACCCAGCCTATAACAGGTCTTCCGTCAGCAGGGTATAGAGCTGTCGTGCGGCTTGGTGTGATGCTGTAGTCCGTAGTCTGCCATGTGTGAGTGGCGTTGTGTGAGACGCTGTAGTTGAACGAGCCGTCCAGTTTTCCGCCTGCTCCTGTCTGCGCGTCTTTGCTTGATGTGCCGCGTTCTACACTTCCGCCGCCGGATACTCCTCCGCCCATTTGCCAGCCGTCAGTGTCAGAGAATGACTGATTGTTGTTGACCGTCATGCTTGGGGTAATTTTCACCAGCTCCGTACCTGTCTCGTTAGGCCAAATGTAGCACGAAAGTTTCTTGTTGCAACCAAGTATCACCGCATAATGGTACGAGCCTGAGCCTTTGACTTCATCGCCTGTCGTGTCGCCGTACTCTGCCCTTATCTCAAGCCGTGAAGCGGGCTGAATGGTTGCTGTTGTCGTGATTAGGTAGTAATCGCAGTGATCCGCGAACGAGTGAACTCCGTATGAGACATGAGTCCCCGTAATGTTGAGGCCGGGATTGAAGCTGTTCCAGTGATCCACAAGAGTCCCGTAGTCGTTGCAGCCTGAGTAGTCAGCCCAGGTGTTCCACTCGCTTGCCTGAGTGCCGTGCCTCCGTGCGTAATCGTAATTGTAGAAGCAGCCTGTAAGCGAGTCATCATGGAAATCCGTGTGAACGCCGCCGACAAACTTCAGGATTTCTTCTGCCCTTCCGCCCGTCTGGTCAGCAACCGCGAACGCAAGCCTTGAAGCCTGACTGATGATTTCGTCCCTGTGAGCAGCAGCCCTGTCATCAATTCCGTTCACCCAGTCAATCACATTCTGCACTCTACGGGCAAGAGCCTCCTGAGCATCTGCCTCATAATCCCTTGACCTCGCGGCTAATTCTTCTGCTGTGGGAGTCGTTACAGGTTCTCCGAAGTACACATCCCAGCTGGCCGGGTCAACGTTCACAACGGGGGCATCTTTGCTGACGGTGTAATTCGTCGGGTAATTGCCGCTGTTCTCGGTGCATTTGTCGACGTAGATGAACGTGTGCGGGAGAATGTCGCCGCTGATGTAGCGCATGGTGGCCGCCAATACCTCGAAGTGCCTGTTGACTGGCTCATTCTCAGGGCCAACGAGAGAGAGTCCGAGAATGTCCCCCAGTGCCTTAACGTCCTCAGCGTCAGGATACACTGCGGCCAGTGCTGCGCCCTGATTGTAGAAGGCGGTTGCGAGGAGATCTGCCGCGTAGCTGTCGGAGCTGATTGTGCTTGCGTCTGAGATGAAGATTATGTGCTTGCTGGTGAGGCTGACTTCGTCGAGTGCGTCAAATTCTGCGAGTGAAATCCGGTCGGTGATTACCGCGTCAATGTGAGGGGTGATTTCACGGCCATGATTGAGAGGGTCAATCAGGAGATAATTTCCGCTAAGGCTTAATGCCCCCCCCCCCCTGATCCGTATTTGTGCCTACCGGACCGTTACTGCTTCCGCCACAGCCGCCCGCCGCGAGTGCCAGCGCGAATACCAGCACCGAGACTCCCATGAACGCCCAGAAATTTTTGCTGTCCATGATGGTTGTTCCTCCTTTGTGGGATTATCGCGTGGAATTTTACGCCTGCTTCCTTCCAGCGTCAAACGCTACGGGTATAGCCCCAGGTCGAAAACGTACAGGTACTCGAAGCCCTCAGACAGGCACATCACCCCGGTTGATCCGCTGGTCATGGACGCGATGAAGCCCCGGCACCTGCTGAGGAACAGTATCGACACGAGGTATTCCAGCCCCCGAAGGTACTTGTCGTTCGCCCTGCCCGTGCTGTACTCGGCAAGCATCCTGTCGCTGTCATAGTTGAAGTCGACATACTCACAGTAGTCGAGCTGCCCGTCCTGGTTGCGGAACAACGCCGAGTCCTGACGCGGAACAGGAAACTTCCCGACCTTGAGCGTGATGCATTCCCCATAATTTGCCGCCTCTTCAAGCAGGATGCCTCCGGGCTGCTCAAAATAATATTCCCACGAGTTCACACGACCTACTTCATGTTCGTACAGGTAGGCGTTGAGGGTGTTCTTCATGTCGATGACGGGGGTCATGCCTTTCCTGTCAGCATAAGCTATGCCGCCGAGAAAATATCTGAACACGGCGAACAGTCCTCCGTTGGATGCGTCTTTTGTGAGTATGAGTGTTTTCTTCTTGCGGGGAAAAATTCGGTGAAGGAAGTCTTCTGCTTTCCACAAATACAGCCGTAACTTTGTGCGCAGTCTCAGTACACCGATTCGGATGAGGAAGTCTCTTGCTGACAGGCGGAAATTTGCAATAGGATGGTCATGGTCTGGTCTGGTCTGGTCGATTATGGCGCGGTTCTGCAACTTGTCAAGTCCTTTCTTTGCGCGGATTTCTGGCGGGATTATATCATGAGGCAAGGCATGTGCTATAATCGCGGCAAAATTTTCTGACGGCAAAGAGTTTTCCACACTCTGACCCCGAAGAAGGAGGGCAAAACTATCATGTACGATCCAAAATCACCCCACGCAGACGACTTCATCAACCATCAGGAAATCCTCGACACTCTCATTTACGCCGAGACCCACAAGAACGACAAGGCACTAATCGACTCACTTCTCGACAAGGCCCGCCCCAAGTTCAACGCAAACGGCTGCACATGCTCAGGGCTGACTCACCGCGAAGCCTCCGTGCTGCTGGCGTGTGAAGACCCCGAAATCATCGGGCGCATCTACTCAGTCGCCGAAGAAATCAAGCAGGCTTTCTACGGCAACAGGATTGTGCTTTTCGCGCCGCTGTACCTGTCGAACTACTGCATCAACGGCTGTCTCTACTGCCCGTACCACACCAAGAACAAGACCATTCCCCGCAAGAAGCTCACTCAGGACGAAATCCGCGCCGAGGTCATAGCACTGCAGGACATGGGACACAAACGCCTCGCAATCGAAGCAGGAGAAGACCCGGTCAACAATCCTATTGAGTACATCCTCGACAGCATAGCGACAATCTACAGCGTCCACCACAAGAACGGAGACATCCGCCGCGTGAACGTCAACATTGCCGCGACAACCGTCGAGAATTTCCGCAGGCTCAAGGAAGCCGGGATTGGGACGTACATTCTGTTTCAGGAGACGTACAACAGGAAGCGTTACGAGGAATTGCACCCGACCGGGCCGAAACATGATTACGCATATCACACGGAGGCTCATGACCGGGCGCAGCAGGGAGGAATTGATGACGTTGGACTCGGAGTGCTTTTCGGGCTTGAGGGGTACAAGTACGAGTTCGCCGGACTCTTGATGCACGCCGAGCACCTTGAAGCCGTGTTCGGGGTAGGGCCTCACACAATCAGCGTGCCGAGAGTCAAGCCAGCCGATGACATTGACCCGGAGGAGTTCAACAACTCGATACCTGATGAGGTGTTCACGAAGATTGCCGCCTGCATCAGGGTAGCAGTGCCTTACACGGGGATGATAATCTCGACACGTGAGGGCGAGTCAGTCCGTGCGAAGATGCTTCAGGTGGGAATATCGCAGATTTCGGGAGGCTCACGGACGAGTGTAGGGGGTTACACGGAGGAAATCAGGCCGCATGACACGGAGCAGTTTGACGTTTCCGACCAGAGGACGCTGGATGAGGTTGTACGGTGGCTGATGGAGCAGGATCACATTCCGTCGTTCTGCACGGCGTGTTACCGGGCCGGGAGGACTGGAGACCGCTTTATGTCGCTGTGCAAGTCAGGGCAGATACTCAACTGCTGCCACCCCAACGCGTTGATGACCCTCACGGAGTACTTGGAGGATTACGCCTCGCCTGAGACAAAGAAGCTGGGGTATGAGATGATTGCGCGTGAGCTTGAGAGGATACCGCGTGAGAATGTTAGGGAGATTGCGCGGAAGAACATTGAGGCCATGAGGAACGGGAATGCAAGGGATTTCAGGTTCTAGCCTCAACGACACCCCGTCAGGCGAGCGCACACACATAGCCTTCTTCGGACTGAGGAACGCAGGCAAGTCCTCCCTCGTGAACGCCGTAACAGGCCAGAACCTCGCCATAGTCTCAGACATCAAAGGCACCACAACCGACCCGGTCAGCAAGGCTATGGAGCTACTTCCCCTCGGCCCGGTCGTCATAATCGACACCCCAGGACTCGACGATGAGGGCGAATTAGGCGGGCAACGAGTCAAACGTGCAATGAACGTTCTGGCGAAATGCGACGTGGCTGTCCTCGTTCATGACGCAACAAGTGAGATGACTCCGGCTGAACGGGAAATCCTCGCGCTGTTCGAGTCCCGCAAAATCCCCCACATAACCGCCCACAACAAGGCCGACCTGCTCACAGCCCGCCCCGACCCCAACGCCCTCTACGTCAGCGCAGTAACAGGCGAAAACGTCAGCGCACTCAAGGAACGCATAGCCTCGCTAGCAAGGAAGGACGCTCCCGAAAAGAGGCTTGTTGCTGATCTGCTCACGCCCGGCGATGTCGTGATTCTCGTTGTGCCTGTCGACAAAGCAGCACCAAAAGGCCGCCTAATCCTCCCGCAGCAGCAGACAATCCGCGACATTCTCGACTCCCGCTGTTCGTGCCTCGTCTGTCAGGACACGGAGCTTCCGGCCATGTTGAAGGCTCTCACGGCTAAGCCCCGACTCGTCATCACTGACTCTCAGGTTTTCGGGAAGGCTGACGCTGTTACGCCGAAGGACATTCCCCTAACGTCATTCTCTATACTCTTTGCGCGCTACAAGGGGGACTTGAGGACTCTTGCTGACGGGGCAATGAAGCTCGCAACCCTCAAGGACGGCGACAAGGTATTAATATCAGAAGGGTGTACACATCACAGGCAGTGCGGAGACATCGGCACGGAGAAGATGCCCATGTGGATACGGAAATTCAGCGGGGCTAACCCTGAGTTCTCGTTCACTTCAGGCGGTGAGTTCCCTGACTCTGAGACGCTCAAAGAGTACTCTCTTGTTGTGCATTGCGGAGGGTGTATGCTGAATGAGCAGGAAATGAAATCACGCCTCGAACGCGCAAGAATGGCCGGAGTCCCAATCGTCAATTACGGGGTAGCAATCGCACAGATGCACGGGATATTACGGAGAAGCCTCGAACCCTTCAGCCTGTAACAAAATCCCCCCTCCTGACACGCCGGGAAGGGGGATGAATTTTACTCCGTTATGACGGGTGAAAGCTCAAATATTCCGCCGCCGATACCGTAATACGTTATCTGCCAGCCCTCAAAATCATTCCTGTAATCCCAAGTGCTTCCCCGCCGTCTCATTTCAGGGAGATGATACGCCCCAGTGAACTCGCGCACAAAATCTTCATGCTGCATCTTTCCTGCTCCGAAATCATCCCGCCTTATCCTCAAAGATGCTACCCTCAAATATTCTGTGAATGAAATACAGTCTTCCTTTATCCGGCCGTTAGCTCCCCTCAAGGCTACTGTCTCAACTCCTGCTTTCTCGATTTCAGCAAGAAGATCAGGCAGCTTAATCCTCTCATTCCTGAGACGGTAGAGCCTTCCTCCCGCGCTGACAATCTCATAGCCCCTAATCTCCCTGTCATTCCCGGTGATTCTGACTGAGATGCTCCCGGACTCTGAAGGCTTCCTGCCCGGTATACCCCCGCTGTTTATCTCAAGGGTGAAAGGGACTCCGCGGAGATTTGCCCGCCACCTGACTATTTCGCGCAGGGACATCTTCATTCCCAGCCTCGCACCGGCGACTCTGGGCCCGAATCCGCCCGGGTTGGTCTTGTAGGGATCAAGGGGGTATGACGGTGAGGCAAGACACACAACAAGGCAGAATACCATCAACGACAATTTCAGCAGCTTCACGAGTATTCACGCTCCTTTTAGTGTATGATAACAGAAAAGGAGGCTATGCGGATGAATGAGCTTGAGGAATTACGGCGGAGGCTTGAGGAAGTTACGCGTGAGAGGGACGAATTGAGGCGCGAGCTTGAGGCCTTGAGGAACAATCCCGCCCACACAACTGAGGCAGTAGAAGAATGGTTCATCAGGGGATTCTATTAGACGAAGGGAGCAGTCAGGATGATATTCAGGGCGGCAGTGTTGCAGGCTGACTCACAGGACGACAAGGCAACGAATCTCGCGAAGGTCTCAAGGATGATTGACGAGGCCGCAGGGAAACACGCTGATTTTGTCGCAATGCCTGAGTTCGTGAACTACATAGGAGGACGGCAGGGCTTCATCGAGAACGCCGAGGACATCCCGGACGGTGAGACATCGGAATTATTCAGCAGGAAGGCACGTGAGCATCACATCTGGATTCTTGGCGGCTCAATCGCTGAGAGGAACCCGGACGACGACTCACACGTCTACAACACTTCAGCGGTCTTCAACCCAAGCGGCAGGTTCACGGCCATGTACAGGAAGATCCACCTGGCCGACCACGCGGCATTGACCGAGTCCAGCGTCATCACAGCAGGAAGCAGCGTAACGACATTCACGACACCGTTCGCGAAAATGGGCGTGGCAATCTGCTACGACCTGAGATTTCCCGAACTGTTCAGGGCGATGGCTCTCAGGGGGGCGAAAGTCATCTTTGTCCCGTCCGAGTTCAACATAATATTCGGCCGCGACCATTGGGAGACCCTCTTACGTGCGCGGGCTATAGAGAACTCCTGCTGGATTGTAGCACCAAATCAGATAGGCACAAAGCGCAACATGACATCAACAGGACGGTCAATGATTGTTGACCCTTGGGGGAACGTCATAGCTAAGGCAAGCGACCGTGAATGTGTCATCATGGCCGAGATTGATACGGATTATGCTGACACTGTGAGGGCAAGAATGCCGAGCCTTAATCACAGAAGGCCGGACGTTTACGGGGGAGTCATGCGCTGATTCCCCCGTAATTTCTGTGCTACTTTGCGTGGGACTTCAGGAAATTCACCGCGGTTTCCGCCGCTTCCTTCTCATGCCCGGTGAAGCCGTGATCTGCTCCGTCAATCAGGTGCAATTCTCCGTTCTCGTACACTCTCTTGTAGCTCAGGCTGTACGTGTAGGGTACTATCCTGTCAGCAGTCCCGTGAATCATGCAGGCAGGCCCGGTGAATTTCTCGGCTGTCTCGTATATCGGCAGAGCCTGGGCTGTGAGGATGTATTCGCGCCCCAGCTTATGCCCGAAAATGTCCACGCTGTCAGGAGGATTCCCGGCATCATAGGTTTTGCCGAAAAGATTTCCCCTCAAAGCGTCATCCCTCAAGACAGCCGCAGGAGCAAGAAGCACAACACACTTCACGTTATCACGGCCTAATTCCCCCGCAAGCATTGACGTTACGACCCCGCCCTGAGAATGCCCGGCAATAGATACCCCGTCAACATACTCTGAAGCCTTCACGAAGTCAAACACTTTCCTTGCGTCCTCAATCTCATTCAGCACCGTCATATCACTGAATGCTCCCTCGCTCTCACCGTGCCCGTTGAAGTCAAAGCGTATTGACGCGATGCCCTCAGCCTCAAGAGCATCCGCAATCGTGGTAAGAAGATGCTCGTTCTTGTTCCCTGTGAAGCCGTGAAGTATCATCACCATCGGGCATTTCCCGCCGTCTTTGAGTTCTGGACGCTGGATTAACGCCGCGAGTTTCCCGTGATGGCCGTCAATGTGAAGGCTGATTGTCTCAGCATATGCCCCCGCCGTGAACAACAACGCAACAACTATTGCCGCAAAAATTTTCCTCATGGATAATCACCTCGCTACGGATTATAACAGCAAGACACAAAGAATCCCCGCAATAAGTACCGGGGACTCTTTGCGCATAGGTTATTGGGAGTTGCCTTATGTCTTGTAAGCTAGCGTACTTTCATGCCGATAAATTTGTCCGTGGTCTTGTACAAGGCAGAGAACCCGAACGGCTTATCAGCTGCCAGCGACGATGCCCCGTAAAGAGCCGCGTCAGCCGACATAGCCTGCCACTTCTCTTTGACCGACGCGTTTATCACGTCAGCATTAATGAAGTAGCAGACGTACCAGGCTTCAGGAGTTCCGACAAACCTGTAGCCCGCTTTCCACAATGCCTCGCTGGTGGTTCCCATGTACTCCGCCAGCACCGCGCGCCCCAAGTCCGTTTCCGCGTTAGGCATGGTGTAATTGGAGATGCTTTTCTGCTCAACCCCGGTGTCTATGATGGGGTCGTCTATGTACAGTGCCATTGCCGCGGTCTTCATGACCTTCAGGTTCGCTACGACTGACGCCGCTTTAGCCGAGTTGACGGAGTCCGAGCTCGCCAGCCCGAACATCGCCGCGAGGCTGCTCAGTATCGCGACCACAATCAGAAGCTCGATCAGCGTGAAACCTTTGCGCGTCCTCTTCATCTTTTCATGACCTCCTGTATTTTTGCGGAATATAAGCAGATTTGCACACAACTACTTAACCCTTGACAGCCTATGTGCTATAATTGCAACATGGCAAGGATGACAAAACAGGCTATCGCAGTAGCCATGTGCAGAGTTTGTTTTAGGCAGACATAATTATAGTACGTTCCTTGTCCTTTTGTTGTCTTTCCGCGCATTTTACCCGGCAAGTTTAATTTCCAGCAGCCAGCCCCAGAGTGATAGAATCTCCGCAAAAACAGGAGCATCATCAATGTCATTGTTCACGTCCCAAGAAAGCCAGCCCCTCGCCGCAAGAATGAGGCCTCAGACACTCGACGATTTCGCCGGGCAGTCTCACCTTGTCGCACCCGGAAGAATCCTCAGACGAATCATAGACAGCGACAAAATCCCCTCGATGATATTCTGGGGGCCTCCCGGTGTGGGCAAGACTACCTTAGCCGGCATAATCGCCCGGAAAACTCAGGCCGAGTTCATCACGTTCTCAGCTGTGACAGGCGGCATCAAGGAAATCCGCGAGGTAATGAAGCAGGCTGACATCAACCGGAATTTTGGGACTCGGACGATTCTTTTTGTCGACGAGATTCACCGCTTCAACAAGGCGCAGCAGGACGCGTTCCTTCCTTTTGTCGAGCGGGGGAGCATCATCCTCATCGGGGCGACGACAGAAAATCCTTCCTTCGAGATTAACGGGGCTTTGCTGTCCCGGTGCAAGGTGTTTGTCTTGAAGCCGCTGACTGCTGACGACCTGACGGGGTTGCTGCGGCGGGGAACCGGGGTGCTTGGCGTGAATGCTGACGATGAAATCATCCGGGCAATTGCTGAGTTTTCGAACGGGGACGCAAGGTCTGCACTCTCACTTCTTGAGATGGCCGCGATAAATTCTGAGGGCGGGAAAATCACCCCTGACATTCTCGAACAGTGTACGTCCCGGAAATCCCTGCTTTACGACAAGGACGGCGAGGAACATTACAACCTAATATCAGCTCTTCACAAGTCTATGCGGAACTCTGACCCTGACGCGGCTTTATACTGGCTTGCGCGTATGCTTGAGGCGGGCGAGGATCCCCTGTACATCGCCCGGAGGGTTGTGCGCTTCGCCAGCGAGGACGTGGGGCTTGCGGAGCCGGGCGCGCTGTCTATGGCTGTTGCGGCGTATCAGGCCTGCCATTTCGTGGGGATGCCGGAGTGTTCCGTGAACCTTGCTCAGGCCGTGATACACATGTCAGTCGTCCCCAAGTCAAACTCAGCAGAGGCTGCCTACAATTCCGCGAGGGATGACGCACTTCACACTATGGCCGAGCCCGTGCCCCTTCATCTCAGGAACGCCGAGACAAAGCTGATGCGTGAATTAGATTACGGGAAGGGCTACAAGCACGCCCATGATTACGCGGGGCATATAACGGGGATGGAGTGCCTGCCGGAGAACCTGAGGGGGCGCGAGTACTACCGCCCTACGGAGCAGGGCAGCGAGGCTCATTACAGGAAGAGGCTTGAGTGGATAAGAAGGCGGAAGGCCGGGCAATGATATAATACGTGAAATTCCCACGAAAGGACTTCATACGATTTGAGCGAACTTGCTATAACGGCTCACGGCCATGATCGCAGCCTCCACACAATCACAGCGCACTCACTGCTTTGCGGGGGTGTGTCCGAGTGAGTGCCAAAGCGAATTTCCTGCGTCTTCTGCGTCCGATAATGATGCCGGTGTACCGCGCCGCCGTATGGCCTCTCAGAACGGCCAGAAACTGGATGATCTCACGCCGCGCATTGGCCTTCCTTCCGTACTACCAAGATGAATTATCCCGGAGCATCCTCCATGACCGCATAAGATACATCAAGATACGCGACAACAATATATTCATGGACATAACCGACAAGGCAGGCATGAAGTTTCATGGTCTTCCCTACTACATGGGCGGCAAGGAAGCATCCGGCATTGTCCTTCTTCACGGCAGGAATGAATCAAAATACCGCTACATTCTGCGTGTTCTTGGGGCTCTGGAACGGCCGGGAAAATTCCGGGCTTTGACACTCAAAGATTTCCTCAGCGGTGCGGAGATTTCAGACTCTGAGCTTGTCGTTTCTGTGCTGACAGACTGGGAATATATACGCTTCGGGAAAGAATGCAGTTCCCGCCGGATTAAGCCCAAGATATTAGAGGGCTTCTGCCTGATACGTGATGACCTGCAATATTTTGATGTGTTCAGCCCTGTTGACGATGAAATTGTTGTTGACGCAGGAGCATACGACGGAGCAACGGCAATACAGTTCCTGAAATGGGGAGGCGGAAAGGTCAGGCATGTGTACTCGTTCGAATTTGACCCGGACAACGCCGCAAAATGCCGGGAGAATATCAGGCCTTACAGCGGAAAAGTTACCCTAGTCGAAAAAGGAACATGGGACAAGGACAAGATCCTTCGCATAAATACTCCCGGAACATCGGGCAGCAGCGTACGAAGCAAAGGAAGCACAGCCGTATACCTGACCACAATTGACAGCATCGTGAAGGACGAGCGGGTAACCTTCATCAAGATGGACGTTGAGGGCGCAGAGCTGAAATCCTTAATGGGCGCGCGTAACACCATCATCAAGAATCATCCTAGGCTCGCAGTCTGTGTGTATCACAAGCCAACGGATCTATGCGACATTCCCGGCTATATCTTGTCGCTGGTGCCTGACTACAAGTTCTTCCTGAGGCATTACAGCTCGTGCCAGTTTGAGACCGTCCTTTACGCATACTGTGAGTGAGACATAACCCGGAGATTCTCATGACAAAGGGGGCATAGCAGGGGCTGGCGTTCTTCTTGGAGCTGTTTGCGTGATATAATGCGTAAAATTCCCATGAAAGGACGATTGACAAATTGAGCTATTGGAATAAGATTCCTTACGGCTTACGGCTTACGGCTTACGGCTTACGGCTTACGGCTTACGGCTTACGGCTTACGGCTTACGGCCATGACTGCGTACTTATAACCTATCAGCAAAAATCCCATCACACTCACACAGTCAGCACTGACACGGCGCGGTTCTGCGGAAACTCCGGCGGGGCATGTATGCGTCTGGGGGCAGAAGAATGAGCATCAAGACCTTCTTCAAGACACATTCCCCGTATTACGTGTACCCGGCAATACGGATGCTGTTCAAGCACATTCAGCGCAAAAGAATCCCCCAGTCTCACAAGACATATGCGGAAGAGTCAGAGAGATACAAGCCCTTCCTCAAGGATGAGCTTTCCCGGAAAATATGGGACGACCGACAGGAATATCTGAGAACAGGCAATGAAGATGTCTTCATCAGGCGCGCATACACTGAGGGCTTCAGCTTCAGCTCATTCTTCTTCTTCCACATGAACGGCGGCGAATGTTTCCAGCTGCTGGAACGGGGCGGTGAATGGCACTTCTTCAGGGATAAAACACCCGGTGTTGAGCAGAAATATTCGGGAGCTGTGATACTCTGGGACAAGGAAGGCCAGAATCTCGAACGCGCAAAAATGTTCCTCGAAACCTGCCCGCCCCTGAGAAATTACAGGCTGCTGAACGTCAGCGGGCTTTCAGGGACTAACAGGCCTCGTGAAGATGAAATCATAATCAACACGGTAATCAATCCCCTGAAGCTGATGAGAGCGGGAAAATACATCCGGCACTGCGTGTGCGTGTCAAGCAACATGTCTTTCGGCAGCGAGAAAGCGCAGTACTTTGACGTTTTCGCTCCTGCTGAAGGTGAGACTGTGCTTGATGTCGGCGCATGTGACGGCGGTACGGCTCTCCAGTTCCTAGAATGGGGCGGGGACAAAATCAGGAGGGTTTACGCGTTCGAGCCTGACCCGGTGAACATAGAGAGATGCATAGAGAAGCTCAAAGGTTTTGCGGACAAAGTTACCCTAGTGGAAAAAGGAACGTGGGACAAGGACGAAACTATGTACATTGACCCCGAATTTGTCGGAGGCGGAACCAGCAAGGTATCATCTAAGGGGAAAATAGCCGTCCAGCTTTCCGCAATCGACAGCATCATGAAGGATGAGCCCGTAACCTTCATCAAGATGGACATCGAGGGAGCGGAGCTAAGAGCCTTGAAGGGCGCGAGGAACACAATCATCCGCAATCATCCCAGACTGGCAATCTGCGTGTACCACAAACCAGAAGACCTCTGCGAGATTCCCGGCTATATCTTGTCGCTTGTGCCTGAGTACAGATTCTTCCTGAGACACTACCACTCCTCATCAGCAGAAACCGTCCTTTACGCATACTGTGAGTGAGGAAATCCCCGCCGTGAGTCAGGCCTGAGTCGTTCCCACGCGTTATAATTACCCGAAAACGCAAAGGAGCGGAAACTTTTCACCATGCTGGAAATATTCAGGACAATACCAGCTGGCGGGACTATCTTCAACTGCCTGGCCGTCATTATAGGAAGCTCAATCGGACTCATGGCCGGGAGATTCATCCCTGAGAGAATGCGCGGGACTATCTTCAACTGTCTCGGACTGTTCACGATTTATGTCGGTGTCAACATGATGCTCGGAATGAAACACTCGATAGCTGTCCTGCTTGCGCTGGTGCTTGGGGCTGTTACGGGCGAGCTTCTGGGGATTGAGACTTGGCTTAACACTCTTGGCGACAAACTGAAGGCCTCTCTTCACACGTCAAACGGGAAATTCACTGAAGGCTTCGTGAGCGCGACGCTTCTTTTCTGCGTGGGATCAATGGCGATTATCGGGGCAATCGAGGACGGACTCAGGCACAACCCCGAAATCCTCATGACCAAGGGCATCATGGACTGCATAGCCGGGTCAATGCTCGCGGGGTCGTTCGGCGTTGGGGTAATGTTCTCGGTTGTCCCTATGCTCATATACCAAGGGGCGATAACGCTCGGAGCGTCGTGGATTGAGGCGTTCATCACGGCGGACATGTACGCGGATATTTCGGGGATAGGCGGCCTGATGATACTGGGAATCGGGCTGAACATGATGAAGATTACGCGCCTGAGACTGGGGGATATGCTGCCGGGATTGGTGTACGTGGTGTTCTTCACGATGCTTTTCGCGTAACAAAAATCCCTCCCCGCAATCACAACGAGGAGGGCATTCACCTTTTACGCTTCCTTGAAGAATGACGGCCCGGCTCCGCACAAAGGACACTTGTAGTCATCCGGGACTTTTTCGCCCTCGTAGACATACCCGCATACCGTGCAGACCCACTTCTTCACGGGAGCAGGAGCCGCTGCCGCTTCCGGGGACTCTGCGCTTCCTTTCACTGACGCTGAGACCGCCCCGGCAAGCTCCGCAAGTGCCGCTGAATCTTTCTCTGACGGCGAGGACTTCACCGTAACAGTCTTGCCGACAACAACGCACCCCGCCAGACGGTCAACAATTTCCCTCATGAGCTTTCCTGACACTGGAGACCAGCTGCCGTTCTCGATTATCGCAAAGCACCTGTCCTGCAAGTTATGCGCCTCAAGGTCAAGCAGAAAGTTCTTCATCGGCGTGAATATCCCCATGTTGTAGGTGATTGACGCGAGGACGATATGACTGCAACGGAACGCCTCCGCTATGAGTTCGCTGACATGAGTCTTCGAGACATCGTAGACAGCGACATCAGCGACCCCGCTCCGTGAGATTTCCGCCGCTACTGCATTGGCCGCGCTCTCAGTCCCGCCGTAAACAGAGCCGTAAACGATCATGACCGCCTTCGCTTCGGGGGTATAGCTGCTCCAGTGTGAATATTTGTCGAGTATCCAGCCGAGATTTTCGCGCCACACAGGGCCGTGGGTCGGGCAGAGAATCTTGATGTCAACCGTCCCTGCTTTTGCCAGAACCGCCTGAACCTGCTTGCCGTATTTGCCGACTATGTTGCAGTAGTAGCGTCTTGCATCTGGCAGCCAGTCACGCGGGAAGTCGACCTCGTCAGCAAAAAGATTCCCGTTCAGCGCGCCGAAGCTCCCGAATGCATCAGCCGAGAACAACGCACCCGAAACTGTGTCATACGTCATCATGACTTCAGGCCAGTGAACCATAGGCGCCATGACGAAAGCGAACGTGTGCCTGCCCGTATTGAGCGTGTCCCCCTCGCCGACAATCACGGAGCGCCCGGAGATGTCGCAGGCGAAAAACTGGTTGAGGATTGTTGCCGCCGCGCTGGTGCACACGACTTTCGCGCCGGGGTAGCGCACGAGGACTTCTGAGATCGCCGAGCTGTGGTCGGGCTCCATGTGGTTGACGATGAGATAGTCGAGATTTCTTCCGCCCAATGCCGCTGTTACGTTCTCGAAGAACTGCCCGGTAACAGAACGGTCAACAGTGTCAACAAGCACCGTCTTATCGTCAAGGATGACGTAGGAATTGTAGGACACTCCGCGGGGGACAGGGTAGACGTTCTCGAAAAGCTGAATGCGCCTGTCGCTGACACCGACATAAATTATGTCATCTGCAACCTTCCGGCAGCTTCCTATTCCCGCGAACTTCTTTTTGCCCTCGAAGTCCGGGCTCTTGTCCTCAGCGAATGACGGGACGCTTCCGAGCACGCTTGCCGCCGCTATTCCCGCCGCGCTTGCCTTCAGGAAATCCCTTCTCGTGAAATCCATGCTCATTGTGTCCTCCTCCTAGAGTCCTGCCGCTTTCCTGAGAGTTTCCGCCCGGTCTGTACGCTCCCATCCCGGAAGTTCAGGAAGATCAATCCTCCCCATGTGGCCGTATGACGCAACTGCCTTGTACTGCGGCTTCCTAAGCTCCAAGTCCCGGATTATCGCCGCGGGCCGGAAGTCAAAGCATTCACGCAGTAACTTCACGATTTCGGCCTCACTGATTTTCCCTGTCCCGAATGTGTTGACGTTGAGAGATACAGGCTCGGCGACTCCGATTGCGTAGGCTACCTGAATCTGGCACTCGTCAGCAATTCCCGCCGCAACAATATTCTTGGCCGCGTAACGTGTCATGTATGCGCCGCTTCTGTCGACCTTCGTGGGGTCTTTCCCGGAGAATGCCCCGCCCCCGTGCGGCACCCATCCGCCGTAAGTGTCGACGATGATTTTGCGCCCGGTGAGACCAGAGTCAGCCGCCGGGCCTCCCTTCACGAAACGCCCCGTCGGGTTCACGAATATCCTTGTGTCCTTGTCGATGAGATGAGCCGGGACTATAGGGTTGATTACGTTGGCGATTATGTCGGCGCGGATCTGCTCAAGGCTTGCTTCCGGGTCATGCTGTGTTGACACAACGATTGCGTCAGCGTGGACTGCCTTCCTGTTCTCGTAGCGGAGTGAGACCTGAGTCTTACCGTCCGGGCGAAGGTATGAGAGCGTTCCGTCCCTGCGGATTTTTGCGAGCTGGCGGGATAACGCGTGAGACAAGGCTATTGGCATGGGCATAAATTCGGGGGTCTCGTTCGTCGCGTAACCGAACATCATCCCCTGATCGCCTGCCCCTGTTGCGGCTATGTCCTCATCGCTGACTGATGACCCGCGCACCTCGATTGCCGCGTCAACACCCTGCGCAATGTCCCCCGACTGCTCATCGATGGCCGTGAACACAGCGCACGAGTTGCCGTCGAACCCGTAATCCGCGCTAGTGTAGCCGATGCCGTTTATCGTCTCGCGGGCTATCTTCTGGATGTCGGGATGTGCTGACGTTGTGATTTCCCCTGCGACAACCGCGAACCCTGTCGACACCATGACCTCGCACGCAACGCGTCCCATTGGGTCATCCGCAAGTATCGCGTCAAGCACGCTGTCCGAAATCTGGTCGGCTACCTTGTCGGGGTGTCCTTCTGTTACTGACTCTGACGAAAAAATAAAGCTGTCTGACATTCCTGCATTCCTCCACACAAAAAAATGTACTCCCCTGAATGTTCAAGAGAGTACACGCCGATTTTCTTTGTCCCTCTCTCTCATCATCCAGCTTTGACTTGCTGCCGGTATTGGCACCTGATTTAAACAGGTTGCCGGGCTTCATAGGGCCGGTCCCTCCGCCTCTCTCGATAAGAGTTATATTGTGCTGCGGTTATATTTTACTTTGAGTACAACTCGACCGCAAGTATTTCTGTTACGTCTATGGGCAGTTCCTCGCGCATTGGTTCACGGATGAGCTTTGCGCTGAAATGTTCTTTGTCCTTCTCAAGGTAAGGTACTTTGAACGACACAAGCCCGCCCAAATTTGCCTCAACAAGCGGATTGGTTCTCGTCTTTTCCTTGAGGCTGATCACGTCGTTGACTTTCACGCCGTATGACGGGATGTCTACCTTCTGGCCGTTCACGAGGATGTGGCCGTGTGTTACGAGCTGGCGCGCCTGACGGATTGAGCGGGCGAATCCTGTGCGGTAAACCAAGTTGTCGAGCCTGCACTCAAGAGCCTTGAGGAGAGCTACACCCGTCATTTCCTCACTCTTTGCGGCTTCGCTGAAGTAACGCGCAAACTGTCTCTCAAGTATCCCGTAATATGCTTTGATCTTCTGCTTCTCCAAAAGCTGAAGGCCGTACTGTGAGACCTTCTGCCCTGTTCTTGCCGCGGTTGCTGCAGCATTCTTTACCTTCTCCGAACGCTTCAGCGCTTTGGGATGACCGCAGACATTAACGCCGAGATGACGGCACAATTTGAATCGCGGTTCTCTGCGTGTTGCCATTGAACGTTTCTACACTCCCTAGATTATGATATTGGATATTAGCTGAGTTAGTCTAACACCCGCAGCGTGAAAAGTAAAGCCGTCTCCTAACCGCTCATAAATGACAGCGCAAAAACGCAACCCCCTGTGTTATCATTCACCGCACAAAATTTCAGGCAGGCAGTGATGACACATGATAAAGTCGGCAATAATAAAGCTGGTCAGCAAAGAAGACCTGACATATGACGAGGCATTCACGGTGATGAATGAGATAATGAGCGGCCAGACTACCCCCACGCAAAACGCCGCGTTCCTTTCCGCCCTGTCGACAAAAAGCGCGAGGGCAGAGACAGTGGACGAAATAGCCGGGTGCGCCGAGGCCATGAGGAGTCATGCTACGAAAGTTGAGACTGGCATGGACGTGTTCGAGATTGTCGGGACTGGCGGGGATAATGCTCACAGCTTCAACATCTCCACAACGTCAGCAATTGTAGCAGCAGCAGGCGGAGTCAAAGTCGCAAAGCACGGCAACAGGGCGGCAAGCTCACTTTGCGGGACGGCGGACTGTCTTGAGGCGTTGGGCGTGAACATCGACCAGTCCCCCGAAAAATGCATTGAGCTTCTGAACACGGTGGGAATATGCTTCCTCTTCGCGCAGAAATACCACTCATCCATGAAGTATGTCGGCGCAATCCGAAAAGAGCTCGGCTTCCGCACGGTCTTCAACATTCTCGGCCCTCTCACGAATCCAGCGTCCCCGAAATTCCAGCTTCTTGGTGTCTACGATGAGTACCTGGTGAACCCCTTGGCGCAAGTCCTCGCGAGTCTGGGCGTGAAAAGGGGAATGGTTGTTTACGGGCAGGACAAGCTCGACGAAATTTCGCTGAGTTCGCCCACGTCGATATGCGAGATACGGGAGGGCTGGTACAAGTCATACGTGATTTCACCGGAGGATTTCGGCTTCGACAGGTGCGCAAAGTCTGACCTCAAGGGCGGGACTCCCTCAGAGAACGCGGAGATTGTCCGTGAGATTCTCGGCGGCAGGAAAGGCCACAAACGCAACGCGGTTCTGATGAACGCCGGGGCTGCTCTGTACATTGCAGGCATGGCCGTGAGCATGAAGGAAGGTGTCGCGCTCGCCAGCGAGATCATCGACTCAGGGAAGGCAAGTGAGACCCTCAAGAAGTTTGTCGACATCAGCAACAGGGCATGAGCATTCTTGACGAGATTGCGGAATTTGCGCGTGAGAGGCTGGAAATTTCGCGGCGGAAAATTTCAGACGAGGCCGTGAGGGATGAAGCGTTGTCGCTCACTAGGGGAAATTTTGCGTTCGAGTCGGCACTTGGGCGTGAAGGGCTGTCGTTCATCTGCGAGTGCAAGAAGGCTTCACCGTCAAAGGGACTCATTTCCCCAGATTTCCCGTATCTTGAGATTGCCCGCGAGTATGAGAGTGCCGGGGCTGACGCTGTGTCTGTGCTGACTGAGCCGAAATATTTTCTTGGACGTGATGAGTATTTGCGCGAAATTGCAGGGGCGGTGAAGATTCCTGTGCTGAGGAAGGATTTTGTCGTCCACGAAAGAATGATATACGAGGCAAAGATCCTGGGGGCTTCGGCGGTGCTGCTGATATGCGCGTTGCTTGAGGACTCACAACTTGCGGACTACATGAAGGTCTGCGGCACTCTCGGACTGTCAGCACTTGTTGAGGCACATGACGAGGCGGAAATAGAGTCGGCGCTCAAAGCGGGCGCAAGGATTATCGGTGTCAACAATCGCAACTTGAAGGACTTTACGGTCGACATGGCCAACAGCGCAAGGCTTCGGGGAATGATTCCGGCGGGCGTTCTGTTCGTGTCAGAGAGCGGCATAAAGTCAGCGCAGGATGTGAAGGCGGCGAGGGATTCGGGGGCTGACGCTGTGCTTGTGGGCGAGGCGTTGATGAGGTCAGCAGACAAACGGGCAATGCTCGCGGAACTGAAGGCGTTGCTGTGATGGTCAGGGTGAAATTCTGCGGGCTGTCGAGAGTCGCGGACATTGAGGCGGCGAATGAGCTTAGGCCGGATTACGCGGGGTTCGTGTTCTGGGACAAGAGCAGGCGTTGTGTCAGTCCCGAAAACGCAAAGGCTCTGCGGGATGTTCTCAGTCCCAAAATTGAGACGGTTGGTGTGTTTGTTGACGAGAGTCCCGGAGTCATCGCTGAGATTTGCGGGCGTAACATCATCAGCATCATCCAGCTTCACGGCCATGAAGACAGCGAATATATATCGCACGTAAAAACTCTCACAGGCTACCCCGTCATCAAGGCGTTCAAGATTCGCGGGGCTGATGACGTGATGAAGGCTGAGGATTGCCCGGCTGATTTCGTGATGCTTGACTCAGGAATGGGGACGGGAAAAATTTTCGACTGGTCCATCATCGCGGGCATTACCCGGCCTTACTTCCTCGCTGGCGGTCTTGACGCTGGCAACGTGAGGGAAGCAATCTCGCGACTGAGGCCGTATGCTGTTGATGTCAGCTCAGGGATTGAGACGGACGGAGTGAAGGACAAAGTGAAGATGTCGAAATTTATCGCGGAAGCAAGAAAGGAGACGGGGCAATGACGGACAAGGCGGGGCGTTTCGGGATTCACGGCGGGCAGTATATCCCTGAGACTCTCATGAACGCGGTGAACGAGCTGGAACGCGCCTACAACCGCTGCAAGGATGACCCGGATTTTACGGCGGAGCTGTCGGCTCTCCTCAACGATTACGCGGGCAGGCCGTCAAGACTGTATTACGCCCGGAGGATGACTGAGGACTTAGGCGGGGCAAAAATCTACCTCAAGCGCGAAGACCTCAACCACACAGGAGCGCACAAGATCAACAACGTGTTAGGTCAGGCACTCCTAGCCAAAAGAATGGGCAAAACCCGCCTAATCGCCGAAACTGGAGCAGGCCAGCACGGAGTCGCAACAGCTACAGCGGCGGCATTGATGGGGATGTCTTGCGTTGTGTTCATGGGCGTGGAAGATACACGGCGGCAGGCTCTCAACGTCTGTTCCGTTCGAGGAGAAGGGGGAATTTCTGCCCTACTGCCGGGAATATGGCGTTGATTTGGTGTCTATGATTGCCCCGACTTCTGAGGACAGAATAGCCATGATTGCCCGCGAGGCTGAAGGATTCCTCTATGTTGTGTCGAGCCTTGGTGTTACCGGGACAAGGAGCGAAATCACAACCGACCTTGCCTCAATCGTCGGAGCTGTCAGGCGCAACAGTGATATTCCCTGCGCGATAGGCTTCGGAATCTCGACCCCCCAACAAGCCCGGAACATGGCCGGAATTGCTGACGGTGTCATAGTCGGGTCGGCAATCGTGAAGCTGTTGGCGGAATACGGCACTGACGCTCCGGGACATGTAGGGGAATACGTGAAGGCCATGAAGGACGCAATATCGTGAGGACGAAAAAAGCCCCCCGCAATCCGCACGACGGGAGAGAACACCGCCCCGCTAATCGCCGCAACTACAACCGCCACAGCTATAGTATCCTAGAAGATAGGTACAGCGAGTATTGTCGAGTAGCCCATAACATACGCCCTTACACCCATGAACCCCGCTACGATTCATCCGGCCATGATGAGCCAGGGGAGAACACACGCAAGCACTCCGACTGTTACAGAGCCGATGTTGTTGGCGAGGAACGCAAAGAAGTTGCCGATGTATATTCCCAGATAGCCGCCAAGAGGAGCAAGCACCGTGAAGCCAAATACCATTGTGATAGCTACCGTCAGCATACCCACAAAGATAGCCTTGAAGATTCCGGGTATCACCTTGTTCAGCCACTTCTCCATTTTCCCCGCGCACCAAGCAAGCAATAACGCCGAGACGAGTGAGCCCCCTTAGCTCATCAGCCTTACGGGAATCATGAACATAGTTACGGGTTCTTTTGCCGCAAGAATCGCAAGCCAGTTGTTATGCAGGAGTCCCGCCGAGCTTGTTTGCCGCACCGTAAGCAACGAACACGGGCAGGAAGTAGAACGGAGCATCACCCGCAATACTCAGCAGGCGATATACCCCAGTCCCGGCAAATTCCGACGAGATGAGAGTCCCAAGCAGCAGAAATACCTTCAGCATACCACCCGCAATGAGTCCCGGAACGCACGGAGCAACTGACGCGGAAATGAAGCCTATTGTGTCGGAGATTACGCCGGAAGCAGGTAGGGATTAGGGTCGCCTAGTATGACGTTGACCTTTGACGCTTTGGAAATTGTGTTGCTCCTGTAGTAGCTGAAACTCACAAAATCCAACGTGCCTTCAGCAAGAATTTTCTCATCGCCTAGTTCTGTGCGGAGGGTAACGCCGCGTTTCTTCCAGATACGTTTTGTGAAGCTGTGAACGGCGTTGTAGTGAGTCTGATTGTCGGACTGGTGAGTCCCGCATGACACGAAGCCCCGTACCGCGTTGATCTCGTTGAAGGTCAGCCAGTATTTGCACTTTCATGAGAGCAATATCTTCCTTGTAGTGGCGGTAGAAGTCGACGGCTTTGCGGCTGGGGTTGAAGAATGAGCTTGCCGCCTCGCTGGGTGTTCATAGGTAGTGGGTAACTGGAAATCAGCGGTAGCTCTTCCCCTTGCGGAATGCTGAGAATATCACACTAAAGCGCGTGAAATACAGCCCTCATCCCCTCGAACGTGCAGAACCTCGTGAACCCAATATCCCGCAGAATCTCCCGTGCCTCGTCCATGTGAGCGGCGACAAATTCCGGGCTGTGAGCATCACTCCCAAGCGTCAGAATCTCCCCGCCCAAGTCATGATACAGTCTCAGAATCTCCCGGCTTGGCTGTGTGTCAGTGAGGCCGTAACGCCAGCTCGATGTGTTAAGCTCAATGCCCTTCCCGTCATTGATGGCAACGGTGAGAATCTCGGCGATGATGTCCCTGACCTTCGCGAATGGATACGGCCCGGCCATGTCGTAGCGGACAATCAAATCCAGATGAGCCAGCACAGAATAATCATGATACGCGTGAATGACCCTCAATAATTCCTCGTAGTACTCGCGGTTGTATTCGTCCTGAGTTTTCCCCCGCTGGAAGTCCTGAGTCCAGAACTCAAGATCGTTCACCTGATGAATGCTCAGTAACACAAAGTCCAGCTCCTCCCGGTAACGCTCATAGAGTGCGTGAAACTTTCCTGTTGTGTGGGACTGTACACCGAACTCAAGCCCCGCACGAATCGCAATCCTTCCGGCGAATTTCTCCCTCATCCGTGAAATTTCCGCGAAATATTCCGGGTAATCAGCGTTGTATTCATGGCCGGATTCTTTGTCGTCATGGTCGGACTTAACTCCGTAATCAACATGTTCAGTGAAGCAAATTTCATCAAGACCGAAAGAGATTGCCTGCAGGATTTGCCGCTCCATCGGGGTATTGCTGTCGTCGCTGTAGTATGTGTGTACGTGGTAATCAGCCTTCAAGTTTCTTCCTCCTCGCAAAAAAATACACCCCCTGCATTATACAGAGGGTGCAAAGGCTGTGTGATGTATGTGCTAATGTATCAGGCTGTGCCATTCCTTTATTGACTTGAGGGACTGGGCGTTTGTTCCTTTTGCCTTCACCGTCATTATGCCCTCGATTGCCGCATCAGCCGCCGCCAATGTCGTAACGTAAGGGATCCCCATCTTTACCGCCCCACGTCTGAGAAGGCTCCCGGATTTCGTGAGTGCCTTTTCACGGGGAGTGTTGATGACCATCTGAACTTGACCGTTGATTATGTGGTCGAGAACGTCAGGCCGTCCAGTCCCAACGCATTCACACTCAACGCCGGAATTTCTCAGTACCCCGCAAGTCCCCTCAGTCGCAAGAATCCCGAAGCCCGCGTAACTGAATTTCTGCGCGATTGGGACAATTGCATTCTTGTCGGAATCACTCACGGCTATAAGCACAGTCCCCGACAACGGCAGCTTTCCTCCCGCGGCCTCCTCGGCCTTGAAGAAAGCCTCCCCCGGCATTGACGCGAGCCCTAACACTTCACCCGTTGACCTCATTTCAGGCCCTAATACCGGGTCGACTTCTTGGAACATGTTGAACGGGAAAACTGACTCTTTCACACCGTAATACGGTATCACCCTCTCGCCGAGAGTCTCAAGCGGTGAAGGCCTCCCTGTGAGTTCGCGTGTTATGGCCTCGACAGCAAGCGGCACCATCCTTATACCGCAGACTTTGGAGACTAGCGGAACTGTTCTTGATGCCCGCGGATTTGCCTCAAGCACGAAGACTTTTCCCGCCTCAATCGCGTACTGTATGTTCATGAGGCCTACAACGTGCATCGCCTCAGCTATCTTGCGCGTGTAGTCCTTGATGGTGGCGAGGGCTTCGGGGGAAATGTGCCTTGACGGGAGGAAACATGCCGAGTCTCCCGAATGAATCCCCGCAAGCTCTATGTGTTCCATGACAGCCGGAACGTAAGCGTGAGTCCCGTCGCAAATCGCATCAGCCTCACATTCAAGCGCGTGGTTCAGGAATCTGTCAATCAGTATGGGACGGTCAGGCGTAACACCAACAGCCGCCCGCACGTATGACGCTAAACTTTCCTCATCGTAGACGATTTCCATTCCGCGCCCGCCAAGTACGTATGACGGTCTCACCATGACGGGGTAGCCTATTCTTGCCACGACTTCGCGAGCCTCATCGAGTGTCGCCGCCATCCCTGACTCTGGCATGGGGATATTCAGCGAGTCCATTACGGATTTGAAGCGTCCCCTGTCCTCCGCAAGGTCTATGATTTCGGGCGATGTGCCGAGAATCTTCACGCCGTTGCGCTCAAGCTCTGATGCGAGATTCAGGGGGGTTTGTCCTCCGAACTGCGCTATGACTCCGACGGGCTTTTCCTCGCGGTAAATGCTGAGTACGTCCTCAAGTGTCAGAGGCTCGAAATACAGCTTGTCGCTCGTGTCGTAATCGGTGCTGACGGTCTCAGGGTTGCAGTTGACTATGATGGTCTCGAAGCCGAGCTTGCGGAGGGACTGCGCGGCGTGTACACAGCAGTAATCGAACTCGATACCCTGGCCGATTCTGTTGGGGCCGCCTCCGAGTATCATGATTCTAGGGGCTGGTGAGCAGTGGCTAGTAGATAGGGAATCACTACTCACTGACCACTTAGCACTGTAAGTTGAGTAGTAGTATGCGCCGTTCTCAGTGCCGCTTACGTGGACTCCCTCCCAGTGTTCGACAACGCCGAGGGACTCGCGGTGTTCGCGGATTGACTGTTCGCTGACACAAAGAAGCCCGGCAAGATACCTGTCCGAGAAGCCGTCGCGTTTGGCCTGAGTCAGAACGTCATCCGGGAGAGTCGCCCCCTTGAAGGTGAGTATGTGTTCTTCCTCGTCGACAAGTGCCTTCATCTCAGCGAGGAAATATGCCTTGACGTGAGTCAGCGCGTGAATTTCGTCAACAGTCGCGCCCTTCCTCAGTGCCTCGTAAATGATGAAGTAACGCTCACTTGTGGGGTATTCCAGCATTGCGAGAAGCTCGGATTTCGAGAGGTCAGCAAAATTCTTCACATGGCCGAGTCCGTATCTGTCTTTCTCCAGCGAACGCACCGCCTTCTGGAAAGCCTCGCGGAAATTCTTGCCTATGCTCATGACTTCACCAACAGCGCGCATTTGTGTCCCTAGTTTGTCCTGCACTCCCTTGAACTTCTCGAACGCCCAGCGCGCAAACTTCACAACAACATAGCCGTTGCCCTTGCCGTCAGGAGCTCCGCCCGGTGTGTACTTGTCGAGAGTGCCATACTTGCCGCAAGCTATATCGCTCAGGGACAACCCAGCCGCAAGTTTTGCCGACACCAGCGCAATCGGGAAGCCTGTAGCCTTTGACGCAAGAGCTGACGACCTCGAAGTACGGGGGTTAATCTCAATCACTATCACGCGGCCTGTCTTGGGGTTGTGGGCGAACTGAACGTTAGTCCCGCCTATCACACCTATATGTTCGACGATACGGTAGGCCATCTCCTGCAACCTTGCCTGCAATTCCGGCGCAATCGTGAGCATCGGGGCAACGCAGAATGAGTCGCCCGTGTGGACTCCCATAGGGTCAACGTTCTCGATGAAGCAGACGGTAATCATGTTGTTGTCCTTGTCGCGGACTACCTCAAGCTCCAGCTCCTCCCAGCCCAGCACCGACTCTTCAACCAAAACTTGATGGACTATGCTGGCCTGCAATCCCCGTTCGCAGACTGTGCGGAGTTCCTCGCGGTTGTAGACGAGTCCGCCGCCTGCCCCGCCCATTGTGTACGCAGGACGGAGAACGACAGGGTAGCCAAGAGTCTCAGCGATATTCAGAGCCTCGTCAACTGAGTAAGCCACCTGAGACCGGGCCATGTCGATGCCTAACGCCTGCATTGTGCGCTTGAACTCGACTCTGTCCTCGCCGCGCTCGATTGCGTCAGCCTGCACTCCGATTACCTGAACGTTGTACTTGCTGAGAATCCCGGCCTTGTGCAACTCTGCGCAGAGGTTGAGGCCTGACTGACCGCCCAAGTTCGGGAGTAATGCGTCAGGTTTCTCACGGGCAATTATGGCTTCGAGTCTTTCAGGGTTGAGCGGCTCAATGTAGGTTATATCCGCCATTTCGGGGTCTGTCATGATTGTTGCGGGGTTGGAGTTCACGAGGACTACCTCATATCCCAGCGAGCGCAGAGCCTTGCACGCCTGAGTCCCAGAGTAGTCGAACTCGCAGGCTTGGCCTATGATGATCGGGCCGGAGCCTATGATGAGTATCTTGTGTATGTCTGTGCGCTGTGGTGATGCCATGTACAAATCACTTCCTGTGTTACGTGTGTTACTGCTTATCTGGTGATACGTCCTGTGATGCTGGTGCTTCTGTTGCTGTGTCTGTTACTGCTGCTTCTGGCTGTTCAGCCGCGGGGGCTTCCTCTGCTGGCACTTCAGGAGTCTCCTCTGGCTTGTCCTCACTCACTGGCTCAACGGCGGGAGTCTCTGCTGTCGTGTCCTCACTCACTGGCTCAACGGCGGCGGGAGTCTCTGCTGTCGTGTCCTCACTCA
>JAFSKV010000018.1 GCA_017448795.1 Synergistaceae bacterium
GGCCTCCCGGTTCAGGAAGCATACAGCGTGTGTGATGACATTGACAGCGTGAAAGAGTTTGTTGACCGCTGGCAGAACGAACGCTACACACTGGGCTATGTTACGGACGGAGTGGTCGTGAAGGTGAATGACCTCACATCATGGCCGGGACTGGGAGCAACTTCACACGCGCCGCGCTGGGCAGTCGCCTACAAGTACCCCCCGGAAGAAGCACGCACACGCCTCGTCGATATTGCGGTCTCAGTAGGACGGACGGGAGTCCTGACACCTGTAGCAATCCTTGAGCCCGTGATAGTTGCAGGAACTACCGTGCAAAGGGCAACTCTCCACAACGAAAAATATATACGCGGCAAGGATATTCGCATAGGGGACTGGGTATATCTGAACAAAGCAGGCGAGATAATACCCAAGATTGACCGAATAGATGCCTCAGCGCGGGAAACTGGCATTAAGCGTGTCATGCTTCCCTTCTTCATGCCCGACAGATGCCCTGTGTGCGGCAGTGAAGTCATGCAGAAAGAACGAGTAATTATTGACAGCAGAAGGATATTCACATACGCGGCTCATTTCTGCACAAATATGCAATGCCCTGCAAGACTCAAAGAAGCATTGCGTCATTTCGTCTCACGCAAAGCTATGGATATTCGCGGAATCGGCAAAGAACTGGCATATTCTCTTGTCGACTCCGGGAAAGTTCACAGCCTCCCGGATATTTACAGGCTCACACGTGAAGACTGGCTCGAAATCGGAGGCGGTGAGAAAATTGCGCAGAAAATCATGAATGAGGTTGAAGCCTCGAAGACTCGCCCGCTTTCATCACTTGTTACGGCACTGGGGATTTCTCACGTTGAAAGAACGCTTGCGGAAAAATTAGCCGGACATTTTAGAACGCTTGATGCGCTAAAGAATGCTGAGATGGAAGACATAAACGAAATCATAGGCAAAGTGTCAAAGGGGAAATCCATAATTGCAAACTCTATTTATGACTTCTTCAGGAACACGGCAAATATCAGGCTCATAGACGACCTCAAAGCTATTGGCCTGAACATGAACGAAGATTCCGGCATGAACAGGTCATCATCGCCTTCACGCCCCAAAAAGCAGCCTGTCCAGCCTTCCGAAATCTTGGAGGACAGGTTCAGGGGAAAAGTTTTCGTGTTCACTGGGACTCTGTCTTCGATGACGCGCAATGAGGCGGGAGAAAAAGTGATGTTGCTCGGCGGCCAATTCTCGAACAGCGTAACACTTAAGACGAGCTATCTTGTTGCAGGCGACAAGCCCGGCTCAAAGCTGAAGAAGGCAGAGAGCCTGGGCGTTAGGATTCTCACGGAGCAGGAATTTCTGAGAATGATTGAAGACTCCTAGCGTATTCTCACAAGCTGTATAGACGCATTGCCTGCCTTAATGCCATTCTGATAAATACGTTATTCCTTTGTGCTTTAAGTTTCTCGCACACTCTATCATGATTCAGGTATTCGCTGATCTTCTGGCCTTTCTCTTCAGGGTGTTTTCCTGGACCGTCTATCACCGCTACCTGGAATACCCTGCTGTCCCCTTCAAGGCGGAAAACAGTATCAGGATAAATTTTCCCGTTCACGAATGAAGCGACAGAAGGCGTGATTGTTTTTGACGCGCGGTTGAAGCATTCTCTCACTTTGTTGCCTACGAGGAATATTATTTTTGCCCCGCATTTCTTCAGCAGTGGAACTATAAACTTGTCGCGGTAAAAATTCATTGCATCGTCAGAAGCTCCGTATTCTCCCTGCGAGCCGAACGGGATAATCTCCGTGCTGAGTACGGATCTCATCAGCCTGCGTGTATGTTCTATGCGGTGTACGGGCTTCTCAGCGTCAACGAATCCCAGCAGGCTGTTCATGATTCTCCGCAATGCCTGCCAGTATTGGACTCCGCCTTTATTCCCATCTCCGATAACCCATGCGTCAGGATAACCACTTGAGGGATTCACATAAGTAGTCTGAAATCTGTCCCGCAGAAATTCATATATGCGTTCGACTCCTGCAACATGATTGTGTTCGTTCTTTCCTGCAACATTGATGTCGTATACCTCATTTCCTGACTCATCAAGTCCTCCCATCGTGAAGAAGCCCTCGTAAGAATGCCAGCGCGGGAAAAAGCACCTGTACGTAACACCCGGGTTGCTGCTGAGGAACAACACGGGAGCTTGGAGAATATCACCGTGCCAAGGGCTGCCAATCTGGAATCCCTCGCGGTAAAATTTGGGATAAGAGCCGCCGCATATGTTAGGGGCGTTAAGCTGGTAATCTACAAAGTCCCAGCAGCTTTCGATAAGAGGCGTATCACCTGTACTGAGTCCCCAGTTGTTTATGCAGTGGGCTATGAATGAGTTTTTTTCTGCGGAAGCGTATGCAGTGTTTGTGCCTCTGGTGTTCCTTACGCCTGAAGTGAACGGACAGGGATTTACCTTGCGTATTGCTTCCCTGAGAATCACGGATAATTTCCCGCCGTCAGAGCAGATAATTTCCCGGAAGAGCTTCTGCAAGTCATCTCCCAAGCCTGACCAGCTTGTCGGTACATATGGCATGTTGTTTGTCCTTTCATGGGGAAAAATTGGCGTTGCGGTGATATTATATCTCAATCCCACGAAATCATACGCAAAGGAGACATTCACCCACATGGACAAGAAGATAAAGCGAATAGGAGTCCTCACCTCAGGCGGAGACGCTCCAGGAATGAACGCGGCCGTCCGGTCAGTCGCGAAGTCAGCGATACATTTCGGCATGGAGTGCGTAGGAATCCGCAGGGGCTGGCAGGGTCTCATCAACAGCGACTTCGTCATCCTCAACAATGACGCTGTCAGGCACATCATAGGGCGCGGAGGCACGATACTTTACACGGCCAGAAGCGAGGAGTTCATGACCGAGAAGGGGCGAGAGAAGGCCGTCGGGACGTGCAAGGTACTCGGACTCGACGGAATAATCGCAATCGGAGGCGACGGGACATTCAGGGGCGCGCTTGAGCTCTCGCGGCTCGGAGTCCCGGTGATGGGGATCCCGGCGACAATCGACAACGACATAGGCTGCTCCAACTACACAATCGGCTTCGACACGGCCTGCAACACCGCCATTGACTGCATCGACAAACTGCGCGACACAATGCAGAGTCATGAACGCTGCTCGGTCGTCGAGGTCATGGGACGGCACGCTGGATTCCTCGCCCTCTATGTCGGAATCGCTGTCGGTGCTACGTGCGTGTTAATCCCTGAGCATGAGGTCAACTTTGAGGAAGACGTTGTGCAGAGAATCCAGAATGCTAGGCTCTCAGGCATCACGAACTTCACTGTTGTTGTCGCAGAAGGAGCAGGAAGCGCAATCGAGTATGGCAAGAAAATACACGAGGCACTGGGGCTTGACCCGCGTGTTACCGTTCTCGGACACATCCAGCGCGGGGGAGCTCCCACAGGAAGAGACCGCGAGACTGCCACGAGGATGGGCTACTATGCTGTGAGGGCGTTCGCTGAAGGAAGGTCAGGAAGCGTTATCTGCACACAGAACGGAAGCATCACTGAAATTCCAATCGAGGAAGCACTCGCCATGAAGAAGAATCTGCCGATGATACGTTACGAGATACTTGAGGCAATCTCAGCACCTAGTATGCCGAAGTGAGATATGAGACATGGCCGGGAGTCGCGTGAGATTCCCGGCTTTTTGTTACGGAGGACATAATGACTTACCTTAAGGATTATGACTCGCCCATGTGCAGGATGCTGCTTGCGTGTGATGACGAAGGGCTGTCGGGACTCTGGCTTTACGGAGGGCGGGAATTTCCACGTGATATTGAGGGCTTGAGGACGGACTCGCACCCGATTCTTGACGAGGCTCAACGCTGGCTTGATGTCTACTTTTCGGGAAAAGCTCCTGACTTTACCCCGCCCCTTCACGTCTCAGGCACGGAATTTCAGCGCAAGGTCTGGGATATTCTCCTCACGATTCCTTACGGCCACACTTGCACTTACGGCGAGGTTGCCCGGAAGGTCTCATCATCACCCCGCGCGGTTGGTGGGGTAGCGGTCAGCAAAAACAGAGTCAGCATCATCATCCCCTGCCATCGTGTAATCGGCCATGACGGGAGTCTCAAGGGCTACGTCGGCGGCATCGAGCGCAAGAAATGGCTGCTGCGTCATGAGGGGGTCAGACCATATCAGCCGGGACAATGTACCTGTCGTACTCTTCAGCCGTGAGAATGCCGAGTGAGACTGCCGACTCCTTCAGGGTTATGCTGTTCTTGTGGGCGTTCTCGGCGATTTTGGCGGCGTTGTCGTAACCTGTGTGAGGGTTGAGGGCGGTAACAAGCATCAGCGACTTGTTCAGGTACTCGTTCATCCTCTCAGTGTTTGGGCGGACACCTTCGAGGCATTTCCGCGTGAAGAATGAGAAAGTCCCCGCCAGAATATTCACAGACTGCAAGAAGTTGTACGCAATCACCGGCATGAACACGTTAAGCTCAAAGTTGCCCTGACTTGCCGCGAAACCTATAGCCGCGTCGTTGCCCATGACCTGAACGGCCGCCATAGTGAGAGCCTCGCACTGAGTCGGGTTGACCTTGCCCGGCATGATGGAGCTGCCCGGCTCATTCTCAGGGATGAATATCTCACCGAGTCCGCATCTCGGCCCGGACGCAAGCCATCGTATATCGTTCGCAATCTTCATCATGTCTGCCGCAAGTGCCTTCAATGCCCCGTGAGTGAGCGAGGCTGCCGCCATTGACGTTAGGGCGTGGAACTTGTTGCTGCTCGTGGTGAAGGGAAGTCCGGTTAATGCCGCGATTTCGTGGGCTGATTCTTCCGCGAAGCCTTCGGGGGCGTTAAGGCCTGTTCCTACTGCCGTTCCTCCCAACGCAAGAGGGTAAAGCGCGTTTATTGCCTGCGAGATATTTTCCCGTCCTCGTACCAGCATTTCCTGCCAGGCTGAGACTTCCTGCCCGAAAGTTATCGGCACAGCGTCTTGAAGGTGAGTCCTTCCTGTCTTGATGACGGCCATGTTGTCGTTCTTGATGCGTTCGAGGACTGAGATGCCAGCGTCAAGCGCGGGGAAAAGCCGCCCGGTAATCTCCATCACCGCCGAGATATGCATAGCTGTCGGGAATGTGTCATTCGAGCTTTGCGACATGTTGACGTGATCGTTAGGGTGCAATAACTTTTCGCCTGCTAACTCGTTGCCCCTGTTGGCGATTACCTCGTTTACGTTCATGTTTGTCTGGGTGCCTGAGCCTGTCTGCCACACCACGAGCGGAAAATGAGCGTCCAATTTCCCCGCCAAAATCTCATCACACACCTGAATGATTATGTCCCTGCGTTTCCCGGTGAGACGGCCTGCTTTTGCGTTTGCGATTGCTGAGGCTTTCTTGACGATTGCGAGGGCGTGAATTATCGGCATGGGCATATGCTCGGTGTCCTGCGGGAAATTCTCGGAGCTTCTCTGTGTCTGCGCTCCCCAATACGCATAGGCAGGGACTCTCATCTCGCCCATTGAGTCGCGTTCTGTCCTGTAATCCATGTATGTTAACCCCTTTACCTGTTTTCGTGGAATTATACAGGAGCTTGCGTGTGAGCGGTCATAGTTTCTTCTTGTTGAACATAGTGCAGCAGAAGGCGGCAAAAAAATTATCCCCTCGGTTTTCCGGCCGGGGGGATTTTCGTATTCCTTTGCTCATACAACAGTAATGCTCTGGTTGTCGTTCACCGTCAGGCAATCGCAGCCCTCCTCAGTAACAAGATAATCATCCTCAATCCTCAGTCCTCCCCAGCCCTCGATATATATTCCAGGCTCAACAGTAACAACATCGCCCGCCTGCAATACATCCTTAGACGTTCGCGACAATCTAGGACTCTCGTGAACCTCAAGCCCCAATCCATGCCCCAAGCCGTGAACGAACTTGTCCCCGTATCCCGCATCAGCAATAACCTTCCGGGCTGCAGCGTCAACATCAGCCCCCCTGACTCCCGGACGTATAGCCCTCACTGCCTCATGATGAGCGCGGAGCAATACCCCGTTGATTTCCTGCGCCTTGCTGCTCACATGTCCCAGCGCAAAATTCCGGGTGATGTCGCTCATGTATCCCCCGACCATAGCACCATAATCAACCGTTACAGTCTCACCGTCAGCAAAAACCTTCCCCGTTGCAGGAGCGTGGCACATGGCCGAGCGTTCACCCGAAGCAACGATGAAGTCATCATGCGCCCAGCCCTTCTCAGCTCCGAGACGTTTTATTTCCCCCGTCAGCAAAATCTCAAACTCTGTCTCACTCATCCCGGCATGAGCCAGCTTCAAGACATTCCCCAGAGCCTCGCGCCCAATCCTCCCGGCCTTGCGGATTAATTCGGCCTCGTGAGCGTCCTTAGTCCTCCGCAAAGTCGGAATCATCTCTGACACGTCGAGCCATTCGCATTTTACGGGAGCAAAATATTTCGTGAACGTAGCGTGTGAGATTTTCCCGGCCTCAAAGCCAGCGCGGGAATATCCCCCGTCAGCAACAGCCCGCGCTATATATTCCGGCATGGCAAGTTCTGACTGTATGATGACGGTGAAGGGAGTCTGTGATTTCGACTGTGTCAAATAGCGTCCGTCTGTGATGAGGGTTGATGTGTCAGGTGTGATGATGAGTCCCGCAGAGCTTCCCCGGAAGCCGGAAATGTAATGACAAGACTCAGAGTTTGCCCGCTCGTCAACAATCAGCGTGAAGACATCAAGCCCTTTGTCCGCCATCAATGCCCGGAGCTTCTCTACTCTTGCCGCGATAATCTCACTGTTCATCGTCTGCCTCCTTCATGTGCCTGCTGAATGTCTCGCGTATGTTCATGACCGATGACATGATCCAGTCGAATTGTTCCGGCCATGATGATTTGTCCGTGAGGGGAGCGGGGGATTTCTTTGCGCGGATTCTGCTGCCCTTCCTGCCGGGGAGTTCAAGCCAGTCGAAATTCATCCCGGCTTCTGACTCTATGTCGTCTTTGCGTGCTAAGAGTCGTGAAAATAATTCCCTGTCATCCGCGATATTGAGTCCTGCTTCTATGTCGTCGCGTGTTTTGGCTATGATGATGCTGACACCGGGTCGCCCTGTTCCGAACACAACGCCGTAATTTGATGAGGTCTGCCAGCGTCTGTAGCTTGCGGCAAATCTGGGGTTGCTTCCTCCGTCGAAAGCGTAATCCTGAAACGCGTTCCAGTAGTCGAAGCGAAGTTTCTCGATGCTTGAAGCGTCTTCTGAGATTTTGCGGACTTCTTTTGCCCAGTTATTGGGGCGGGAAATGACCTCGAATTTTACGGCGGGTTCTGATGAGCCTATGCGGAACAGCTTGACCTCGCACAAGAATATTCCCGTGCTGTTTCCTGTGCGTGAATTGAGCCATTCAACGGCGGCCTTGTGTTCCTCGTTTGCGTGTCTCACTATCCAGATGATGATGTCGGCATTTTTCCCGGCGGCGAGCGTTATGACCCGTCCGAGTCCTGAGTCTTCTGTCTGTGAAAAGCTGCTGATGATTATTGCGCGTCGGTTTGTTCCTGACTCTGAGGCCAAGATGTCGACGCGGAATTTTCCGACGGGGGAATGTGTTTCTTCTGCTGAGATTTCTAGGCCTGCTGACTGTGAAAGGATGTGCATGTTTTCTTCTTTTGCCAGCCAGTCTGTGAAGTCTTTTGCCTCATCGTGCCATATTGTGCTCAGGTCTGTGATTTCCTCAAGCCTGCTCAGGCGGGGTATTGCTGTCATTTTCTTTCTTTGCTCCTTTGCTTGATGTGAAGCCGAATATTTCGGGGGATGATTTGCCCTTCTTTGTCTCACCGTTTGGTGCTGTGTATGTCTTTGTTATCTCCGTGAGCGTCAAGGTTATAGTCCTGCCCTTGTTCTTGTCGCGGAGTGTGCAGAGTACGAGATATTTCGGGCCTGTGTACCTTCATCAGATTTTCTCACTGCAAATCCTCCTGCCTTCTACAGTTCTTCCGCGAAAAAATCGCCGTCTACCCTCTTGATCTCGTAGACATGTTCAACCGACACCCCTACATTGTGCTTTATCATGAGCCGCGTTAATGCCTGCCCGTCAATCAGCACAACCTTAACGCTGGAAAGATTCTCCGCGTACTCAACAGCCCCTGACGAGAATTTAGCCGTCGTGATGAACAGCCCCTTCTGCGCCTGCTGGCCATGCAATGCCCCAACGAATGTCTGAATCTCAGGCCTGCCTACCGTCTGTTCCGGCTGCCATTTTTTCGCCTGTATGTAAATGTTGCTGAAGCCTAGCTGATCCTCCTTTATGATACCGTCTATGCCCTCATCGTTCGAGAGCCGCGTTACTCTTCCTGCGTTGTCGATACCGCTTCCGTAGCCCATACTGAGCAAGAGTCTCACAACAAGCCTCTCAAACCCGGCTGGTGTGAGCTTCATCACTTTCTTCATAAGCTGCCCCGCAAGCTCTGAGGTTATTTGCTGGTATGCTGAGTCAAGGATTTCCGACGGGGATTCTTCTGTATCTGTAACAGTTTCAGGAGACAATGAACGGAAATCTTGAAACGTGTCATATTTCGCAAGGTATTCAAGATCTATCCTTGCACCAGATGCGAGAGCTATTTTGCCTTCTGTTGTGATGCGGTATTTCCCTCTTTGGGGAGTCTCCACAAGCCCGGCTTTTTGCAGGTACGTTTTCGCCCAGTTCACGCGGTTGTAGAATGTGGTCTGTCTTCCGCTCGGCACTAATTCGGCGATGTCAGCCTCGTTGAGATTCATTCTGGCCGCTATTGTATCTTTCACTTCCTGTGCTGAATGCAATTCCCCGTCCCTCAATGCCTCAAGCAGCACCCCGAAAAACTCAAAGAATTTCGGCACGCTCATTCCGTCTCACCTCACCATCACCGCCGCAGTCTCAACATGAGCCGTCTGCGGAAACATGTCGAACGCCCTCACACTCTCCAGCCTCCAGCCCTTCCCCGCAAGAACCCGGCAATCCCTCGCCAATGTCGCCGGGTTGCACGACACATACACAGCCCTCTTCACCCCGAAATCACACACTGCCTCAATCACCGCCCTGCCGCATCCATCACGCGGAGGATCAAGAACAACAGCATCATATGAGCCGCGAAGATCCCCTATTACGTCCTCAGAACGCCCGCACAATGCCCGGACATTCCCGAAATTATTTGCCGCCAAGTTACGCCCGGCCATCTTCACAGCCCCCCGCCATTCCTCAACGCTCGTTACAGTCTCAGATTTCCCAGCAAGCCAGCACGTCAAAGACCCGACTCCGCTGTAGAGCTCCAAAACATTCCGCGCACCTTCCGCCTTCATGGCCGCGTAAGAAAACAGCCGTTCAGCCTGCCCCGTGTTGACCTGGAAGAAAGAAGCCGTGTCGAACATCAGCCGGTATTCCCCCAGAGTCTCCGAGATTGTCCCTGACCCTGTGAGAGTCTCCGTGTACGGGCCGAGAATGACGTTGCCGGGCTTGGAATTGTGGTTGACGGTGAGAGTGTATGCACAAGTGCCTCCGCTACGCGTGTCAGGCCGTGCAAGATTGCCCAATGACGCAAGAGCCTTCACGCTTTTTGCTGACAGCTTGCCGTTGATGACGAATGACAGGAGGGACTCGCCCGTGTTTATGCCTGTGCGTGCGATGATGTGGCGGAGCTTGCCCGTGTGATTGGACTCGTTGTAGCCGTCAAAGGGGTAATGATTCTGACTCAGTCCGTCAAGAAGCCGGGTGTAAATGTCGTTGAGGCGTTTTGCGTTTACTGGGCATGACCTGATGAGTTCAAGGCGGTGAGTCCCTGCACGGTAGAAGCCTGTAACAATCCTTCCGGCTATGTCCTGAACGGGGAAGGCAGCCTTGTTCCTGTACCCCCAAGATTCCGGCGACGGCTCGCACGTCAGGCCGGCAAAAATTTCCGGGTCAAAGCCTCCGATTCTTGTCATTGCGTCCCGGACTAACCCGGCCTTAAGCTGTAACTGTGTGTCATACCCGGCGTGCTGTAACTGGCAGCCCCCGCATTTCCCGTAATACCTGCATCTCGGCTTTACGCGGCCCGGTGAAGCCTCGTCGACCGTAACAGTGTCAGCAACCGCAAAATCCTTCTTCCGTGCTACAATCCTCGCCCTGACCTTCTCGCCCGGCAATGCCCCGTGAACAAACACGACCCCCGACTCTGTCCGTGAGATTCCCGCTCCCTCGCTGCTGAGGCCTGAGACTGTCAGAGTCAGTATGTCGGTGTTACGCCTGCTGTTCATGATGGTGTACT
This sequence comes from Synergistaceae bacterium, assembly GCA_017448795.1. Lineage (GTDB taxonomy): Bacteria > Synergistota > Synergistia > Synergistales > Aminobacteriaceae > JAFUXM01. Next base: position 10,260 of record JAFSKV010000018.1, read on the forward strand.
CCCTCCCACTCGAAATGCTCACCAAGATAGAATTTCCGGGCAAGCTCATTGTCGGCGACTTCTTCAGGCGAACCAGACAAAAAGATTTTCCCGTCATGTATAAGATATGTCCTGTCCGTGATTGAAAGAGTCTCGCGCACATTGTGATCTGTGATGAGGATGCCGTAACCTTGCGCCTTCAGTTCGTGAACCATGCTCTGAATGTCAGCAACAGCTATCGGATCTATCCCGCTGAAAGGCTCATCAAGAAGGATGAATTTCGGCTTGAGCGTCAATGCCCGCGCAATCTCAACACGTCTCCTTTCACCGCCCGACAAAGCATAGCCCTTAGTGTCAGCAATGTGGGTAATCTTGAACTGTTCGAGAAGTGAGTCTGTGAGTTCCTTTGCTTTCCTGCGCCGGCCTGTTTCCTCCCAAACAAGGTCGAGATTCTCGCGGACGGTCAAATTCCTGAACACTGAGGCCTCCTGCGGAAGGTAACCGATGCCCTTTCTTGCGCGCTCATAGACAGGAAGAGCTGTGATTTCCTCGCCGTCAATCATGACAAACCCGGAATCAGGCCGTATCAGTCCGACAATCATATAGAAGGATGTAGTTTTCCCCGCGCCGTTGGGACCAAGCAATCCCACGACTTCCCCCGCGTCAACGTTGATGCTGACTCCCCCGACAACTAGCCGCCCGCCGTAGCTCTTGCGCAGATCTTTTGCTGTGAGTCCGTTAAGCCCGCTCATTTCTTGCGTGTCTTCCTTGCCGCTGGTGATGTGGTTTTCTTCTTTGGCTGGGATTTCTTGGCCTGGGACTTTGGCTCATCCTTCGGGGTTGGCTGAGGGGCAGCTTTCTGGGGCTTGCGTTCGCGGCTTATGTCTATTGTGATTTCCGCACGGTCTGCGCTGACAGTTCCGCCCTGGGTCTTCCTTGTCAGTCCTCCTAGAGCTTCTACCCTGTTTTGTTCCGGGAAGTAAACGACAGAGTCAGACCTTAGAGTCCTTCCGCCCTGGACCGCTACGACATGGCCGCTTACTACAACGCTTCCGCGCGCGAGGGAGTAAAGGGCGTTGTCTCCTTTGAGGCTTACGGGGTCTCCCTGTGATTTCGGCCTGCCCTTGAGCCATACATTCTTCTTCGCCGTGAGTTCGTGAAGGTCTCCTGCCCTGAGCAATCCTTCAACAGACGCTGCCCCGAAACTGAGTCCCCTTGAAGTGTCCTCAAGATTGCGTGCGTTGGTGATCCAGAATTTCGTCTGCGTGTCATTCCCTGAAGGCCGGTCAATCCCTCCTGCTCCTGTGAGCGTGAGTCCGTCCGCGTCAAAATTCATTGTCCCCATGCTTCCCTTGACCCCGCCTGTGAAGCGGCAGCTCGGTATGTCCTGAAACGAGAGCGAGACTTTCCCGGCTCTCAGGCTGACCTTCTCGCCGTACCATTTCCCTGAAGCCGTGATGCCTTGGGTGAAGTTTATGATTCTCGTGTCAACATTGCCTGAACCTTCCGGGGCTGTTAGCCTGAGTTCTCCTGCTGTGATTACTACGTTGCCCTCAGCGAGGAAGTCCCCTGTCTCAGCGTCAAAGCGCATCCTGTTTGCTGACAGCGTGGCCTGGTCGGGCATTGCCTGGCTGTCTAGGGCATAACATGGCCGGGCAGGAGGAAATATATACATGCATGAGGCGATAACCAGACATGCGAAAATTTTCCGGGTCATAAGAGATAGTGTGTCTCCTTCCGTTGGGATGTGGGATAAATATATCACAGGCTACAATGAGCTGTATAATCCTGCCTGATTCCAGAAAAAATTTGCGGAGAGTGATATTCATGGGAACGTCAGTTTATCCTTTCTCGAAAGACAGCGGCCTTGAGGAAGTCATGAGAGCCATAAGCTCAGGAGATATACAGCTGCCAGAGTTCCAGCGAAATTGGACGTGGGACGACTACAGGATACGCGGCATAATCGCAAGCATCACACAGGGCTACCCGATCGGAGCAATAACACAGCTCGAATACGGCAACAGGAACGTCCGCTTCAAATACCGCCCCATTGAGGGAGCAGAAGAGTCAGCAGTAAGAGAACCTAAGTACCTTATCCTTGACGGACAGCAGAGGCTCACGGCGATATACCGCTCGGCCTTCTCTCACGCCCCAACCGCCACAAAGAACGACAAAGGCGCACCCGTAAAACGCTTCTACTACCTAGACATAGCCAAGTGCCTTGACGAGAACGCAGAGAGGATTGACGCGGTTGTCTCAGTCCCGGAAGACAGGAAGACTCACCCTTATCCCGGCCATGAAGCCGCGCTTGACCTGTCATCGCCTGAACTTGAGTACGGGCGCGGAATGTTCCCCATGTCCCTTATGTTCGACAATTACGGAACTCAGGACTGGGCGGACGGCTACAAGGATTTTCACGGCAACAGCAGAGAAGCCCGCGAGACATGGAAGCGTTTTGCCGGCGAAATTCTGAGGACTGTTACGGGCTACAGGCTGCCTATGATAACGCTGACCAAAGACACGCCGCGCGAGGCAGTCTGCAAAATTTTCGAGAACGTGAACACGGGCGGGGTTGTGCTTACGGTATTTGAGCTTGTTACTGCGTCTTTTGCGGCTGATGATTTCGATCTTCGCGCCGACTGGGAGGAATGCAGGAAGATTCTCCGCGGCGAGGGCGAGGCTTTCACTACAGATTTACTTGACGGCATAGACTCTACTGCTTTTCTTTCGGCCGTAACTCTGTACGCTACATACACTGACTCAGGGCGTGATACTTCATGCAAGAAGCGTGATGTTCTTTCACTGAGGCTTGAGGATTACAGGCGGGGAAGAGACGCGGTGCTTGACGGTTTCAGAATGGCGCGCAACTTTCTCATGAACCAGTGCATTTTTTCGCGGAAATGCCTTCCTTACACGATACAGATCACACCCCTTGCTGTCATATGCGCTGTGATAGGACGGGGAGAGTTCCACAAGCCTCAAGCCTCTGAAATTTTGTCCCGCTGGTACTGGTGCGGAGTACTCGGCGAAATGTATGGGGGCGCGACTGACACGAGGCTCGCGAATGATGTCGAGGATGTCATCGCGGCAATACGCGGCGCGGACGGGAGCATCAGGACTGTAAGCGGGGCTTTCTTTTCGTCAGCAAGACTGCTCTCTTTGCAGTCCCGGACGAGCGCGGCCTATAACGGGATAATGGCTCTCATGTACAAGGCAGGCTGCCGGGATTTCATGAAGTGGACGGCCATGAGCATAGAGAATATTGACGAGACGGCAGACATTCACCACATTTTCCCAAAGGCTTACTGTGAGCGCATGAAGCTGCCCCGCGAAAAATGGAACTCTGTCGTCAACAAGATACCCCTGCTTGCTGCCACCAACAGGGCAATAGGCGGTGATGCTCCGAGCGTTTACAGCAAAAAGATCATGGCTGAGTCTAAACTTGACGCTGAAGGACTGCGTGAAAGGCTTGAAGCTGACCTGATAGACTTTGAGGCGTTCATGAGGGATGATTTCGGCGGGTATTTTGCTGAGAGGGCGCGGAGGATTCTGGGGCTTATAGAGTCGGCAATGGGAAGAAGGATAGCAGACAGAGGGTCAGAGGAAACTATAAAGCTCTTCGGCGAGAGCCTAGCGGAATGGGCGGGGCTGTAAAGGCTGAGGTTTTGAGGGTATGATTTTCGCGATGACAGGAAAAACCGGGCAAGGTGATTCCCTCCCTGCCCGGCAGAAATTCAGGGCCTAAAACTCGAACACTATCCCAACAGCCGCGGAGAAAGCGATCCAGATTACAGGGTGAAGTTTCCTTGTGAAGGCTATCGTGTGCGTGAAGACAAGAAGAAGCCCGGCAAGAATAACCGCCTTGACGTTCACATTTCCGCCGGAGAAATCCCCGAAGAAGAACACTACCCGCGCAAGTATCAGCCCTGCCGCCGTAATCATGGCCGAGCTAGCAGGCCTCAAGCCGTAGAACGCCCCAACAACATACCTGTTTTCATGAAACGCATTCAGGAACGCCGCCACAAGCAATATAACTATGATGCTGGGAGTGATAAGCCCCGCTGTTGATATGACCGCGCCGGGAAGCCCCGCCGTGATGTAGCCGGAATATGTTGCCATGTTCACGCCTATTGCTCCGGGTGTAGACTCGCTTACTGCTATCATGTCCGCGAGTTGCTCGTGAGTGAACCAGCCCGTTCTGTCTGATATGCTGTAGAGGAAAGGAAGCGTTGCCATTCCTCCGCCGACAGCGAATAGCCCGGTCTGGAAGAACTCCCAGAATAGTTTTGCGTACAGCATCATCATTTCACCCACACTTTCAGGATTACCCCGGCAAGCCCGGCCATGACCACGAACAAGACAGGCGACAGGTTCAGGAACACAGACCCCGCCAGTACCAGCAGATATATTCCCATAGTCCGGCGGTCAATGATGGCCTTGCTGAAGAGCTTTATCACAGCGTTGAAGATTAACACGCACACACAGACACGGACTCCCGCGAAGGCATGTTTGACCCATTCAAGCGAGGAATAAGCCTGAATCACTCCTGCAAGAAGCACGATTATCATCAATGACGGGAAAACCACGCCCAATGTTGCGACAACACCGCCCAGATTCCCGGCAGTCTTCCGCCCTATGAATGTCGCCACGTTTACGGCTATCACTCCCGGAGTACACTGGCCTATCGCGTAATAGTCAGCAAGCTCCTCATCCGTCCCCCATTTTTTGTTCTCTACAATCTCGCGCTGAAGTATAGGGAGCATTGCATAGCCTCCCCCGAATGTTACAGCCCCCATTTTTGCGAACGTGATAAACAAGTCTAATAGTATCTTCACTAGTCGTTATGCCTCCTAATTTGTGGGATGCCGTGTATTATACAGAATTTCGCGCTTGCTGTCGGCGTTCTTTCTTGAAGGATGATTCTTCCCTGCCCCTTGTGGAATCTTCCTGAGACTCTCGGCGTAAAGTCTCCCGGAAATTTCCGCGAGTTCCTCCGATATATCCCCCGAAGTGTCAAGCCCTGTGTACAGAATCTCAGGCACAAAACCAAGCTCTGAAGCCGTGTACCAGCTGCCGGCAAAAGTCTTGTTCTTTCTCAGAGGCATTAAAGCAGGAGTGTTCAGCTTGTTCGTGAAGTATGCTATGACGAGATTCCGAGAAGGGTCAATCATGACGAGAGTCCCTGTGAAGCCTTGATGCCCGAAAGTTTCAGGCGATGACTTAGTCCCGAAATAATAAGTGCGCTTACTGCCCCTGCGCCACCAGCCTATACCCCATATTCCGGCCTCGTCCTGCGGTGAAGTGAACATGTCAATCACATCACGCGTGAAATATTCCCGGCCTCCGTATTCCCCCGTCAGCATGAGAGAGAGAAGCCTTGCCGTGTCCTCAGCGTTTGCGAAAAGCCCGGCGTGTCCAGAAATCCCGGCCATAGAGTGATAAGCCTTCTCATCATGAACTTCACCGACAATCAAACTGTCCCTCAAGCCCGGAAATTTCACCCTCACACCGCGCGTTGCTGTGTTGCCGTCAATCTCAGATGCGGCGATTTCGTCAACGGAAAATCCATGCTCAAGAGGGCAGTACGTCATGTGAGTCAGTCCCAGAGGCCGCCAGAAATTCACGGCAAGATACTCGTCCAGCCTCATCCCGGAAATTTTCTCGATGACAAAGCACATCAGCATGTAGTCTATATCCGAGTACACAATCTTTGTGCGGGGCTTATACTGCAGCGGCGTGCGCAATATTGCCCGGAATGTTTCTGCGCGTGTCTGCGGGCTTGGGGTGATTCCTGTGTACAATGGGTTGTTTGCGCGTGGGTTGTGTGTGAATGTTGAGAGGTCATAATTCTTGTCGTGGTAGTGAATTTCCGGGGGGTAGCCTGCACGGTGGCACATGACATCGCGGACTGTTACGGCAGATTTCCACAGGCGCATTGTTTTCTTGCTGACCGGGCTGTAGGGCGCGCTTATAGTCTCAGTGAGATAAATGCTCCCCAGTATGTCCGAGATTTTCGCGTCAGCGTCAAGCCTTCCTTCTGATGCGAGCTTCTGTACAGCGTAATTCACCGTCAACACTTTGCTGACTGATGCTAGGTCATAGAGTGTCTCGCGTGTTACGGAGGGGCTGTGAGGGTTGCTCGTGTCGGTTTTTCCCCAAGCGTTGGAATAGATGAGGCGGCCGTTGCGGATTATGGCGAGCTGTGCTCCGGGGAAGCCGCTGGCAACGTCTGACGATATTATGTCGGAGATTAGGGCGAGGGCTTCGGGGCGGATTCCGGCGTATTTGGAGTAGGCTTCTGATGGGGTGAGGATAAACAGCGAGATTAGGGCGAGGGTTAATGCATTTCGCAAGATTAGGACTCCTTATGGTGATTGTTGCGCGCAGGATATCAGCTCTGTTATTGCCCCGTCAAGCCTGATTTTCCCTCCAGCAATATTCTTGCGTGTTCCTGAGCCTCCGACATATCCGGCGAACCTGAAAGCATCCTTGCAATCTCCCTGACTCTCTCTTCACCCGTGATATTCCTCATGGCCGACTCACCGTCAATCCTCTGTATCAGTATGTGAGAGTCCCCCAGTGCCGCAATTGATGCCTCATGAGTAACAAGAATCACCTGACACTTCCGGGATAACTTCTTGAGCTGGAGTCCCGACAACACCGCCGCCCTTCCTCCAAGTCCCGCCTCTACCTCGTCGAATATTATCGTAGGCGGCAGCCACTCATCAGGCAATGACAGCTGCAATGCAAGAAGCAGCCGGCTCAGTTCTCCGCCTGAAGCTATCTTCTCCACGCGCCCGGAACGGCTTCCGTCCGTCAAAATAAATTCAGCATCATCCGCACCATCACGCCTCAATTTCTGGAGACCAGTGAAGTTTATGCTGAAGGTTATTCCCGACATGGCCAGCTCTGACAGGACAGCATTCACGCGCCCGGCTAGGATTTCCCCAGCCTCATGACGCGCCCGGCGTATCTCCATAGCAAGAGCATTAGCCCGCCTCTTCTCCTCAAGTGAACGCGCAGACAGCTCCTCAAGCTCCGTGTAACTCTTCTCCAGCCACTCAAGGCTAGCGTATATCTCATCACAATACGAGGCAAGATCGCCCTCATTCTGTATCTCACACAGACGCTTAAGCCTCCGCAAAGCTCCAAGCCTCGCCTCAGTCTCATCATGAAGGGAAATATCATCCTCTTCACTGCCCAGATTCCCGGCCGCTGTCTTCACCGCAGAATACATGACATCAACAGCCCGCCTCACATCATCAGACTCATCATTGCCCATGAAGTCATAGAGAGACTCAAAGCATGACTCAGCGTTTCCTATGAGTCCGTTCTCAGACAAGCCCCCCGTCAATGTGTCAAGGCTCTCACGCGCGCGGGTTCTCACGGAAATTCTGTGTGTTATGTCTGACAGTTCTTTTTCTAGCCTCACCTCAAGCCCCGGTTCAGGCCTGGCGGTCTTCATGAGGCTGAATATCTCGCGTGCGTTGGCGTATTTGCGTTCGATTTCTGCGCGGCGTTTCTTCACGGCACGAAGTTCACGTGTGCTTGCGCTGGCCTTGTCGAAAATCTCACGGAATGAAGGGATTGATGATGTCCTCGTTTCTGACGGAAGACAGGCATCTATCATCGCTAACTGCCGGGATGGCTCTAACAGTTCCATCTGCGCAAACTGGCTCTGTATCCTCACAAGCCCGTTCACCCTTTCAGCGCACTCACTGAGACCCACATTTTCACCGTCAATCTTCGCCCTGCTTCTGCCCGTGCTGAGTATCCCCCGTGTTATCGTCATGCCGTCAAAATATGCTTCGACATTCCCGGAGGACTCGCCCGCGCGTATGTACTTCACTCCTCCCCTGCTTCCCGTCAGAAGTTCCAGTGAACGCACAACGCTTGACTTCCCCGCGCCGGACTCGCCGGTTATGACGTTGAGGCCCGGTGTGAATGAGAGTTCTGCCTCATGTATGCCGCCTATGTTGCGGATGATTACGCGCTCAATCAACGGAACGCCTGCCCCCAGCCGAGTTTTTCGCGGACAATGTCGAGGAAGCTGCGCCCGGGAAGATTCACAGTCCTAATCATCTTCGAGTGAGAAAGCCGGATGTCTATCCTGTCTCCCGGAAGAACCTCGTACGCTAGCTGCCCGTCCTGTGTCAGCATAATATCCCGTGATGCTCCTTTGGGGATAAGCGATATGCAGTCGTCTTCCGAGGCAATCAGCGGCCTTGAATACAGCGTGTGAGCGCATAGGGGTGCAAGTATCATCGCGTTCATCTGAGGGGGGATAACAGGGCCTCCTGCTGACAGGGCGTATGCTGTTGAGCCTGTTGCGCTTGAGACTATTGCACCGTCTGCCGGCATCTCGCAGAAAAATTTGTGGTTGAACAGTATTTCTATGTGAAGAAGGCGGGCTATTGCGTTCGTCGTCAGCACTACATCATTGAGGGCATATATCTTGTGGAGAAGGGAGTCGTCATGATACAGGCTGCACTTCAGGACTCTCCGTTCCAGCACGCTGAAATTGTCGTCCAGAATATTGCGCAGGTCATGCTCGAAATCGTCGGGTCTGCTTGAGGCCAAGAAGCCAAGATGACCCATGTTTATGCCGTGAAGGATTATGTCCGTCCCCATGATGTAACGCGCAGCGCGTAAGAATGTCCCGTCCCCGCCGATCACTATTGCGAGCTTTACTGTCTTAAGCCAAGTATCATCGCCGAGGCCTGCTGTTGTGAGCGCGCTGGCTTCATGGTGAGGCAGAAGGAAGGGGCATCCGTTTTCCTGCCCCCACTGCAAGAGTTTCCCGGCCATGCTTACGGCTTCGGGCTTGCGAAGGTTCACTATCATTCCCAGTTCTTTCACGGCGCAATTCTCCTTTGGATGAGTGATAATTATATCGCAAACTCACCCCGCAAATTCCCGGTACAACATGCTTGCCTGTATCCCTGTGTTGTTCTGGTACTTCCCTGATGTGTAGCGTTCGTAAGGCTCGCTTATAGTGTGATAATAGATCTGCGCTATCCGGACATGGGGATATATCCTCACAGGCTGTACACAGAACAATTCAAGCGTCCAGTAGCCGGCAAAACCAACATCACCGAATCCCGCCGTAACATGTATGCATATCCCAAGCCTGCCTACTGATGACCTGCCCTCAAGCATCGGGATATAGCCCTCTGTCTTCGTGTATTCTTCCGTCCGGCCAAGATAAAGCCTCCCAGGTTCAAGCACGAAACCTTCAGGCGGGATTGAGATTTTTGCTGACGGGTTGTCGTGCCTCATGTCCAGAATCTCACACGTGTACACAAGAAGTTCATCATGAAGAGACAGGTTGTAGCTGTTGGGATTCAGGCGCGACTCATAGAAAGGCTCTATCACAATTTCGCGGCCTATGTGATTCTTTATCTCAAGTCCTGAAAGTATCAACGTGAAATGCCCCCTTGCATGCGGGTAATTATAGCCTGAGTTGCTGTATATACCGCTGATATAATATTGCGAAATCTCAAACATGAAAGGCTGCTCCTCACCATGAAAAATTTTCTCAGCGTCAGGGAAGTAAAGCAGCTCCCAAAAAATTCCGAGTTCACAATCATGGGAGTCGTATCCAAATTCACGCGCAGGAAAGACCGCAACGACAATCCGTTTTGGGAGATGACAGTAAGCGACTCTTCAGGCGATATTGACGGCAAGATCTGGCAGGCTTCCTCGTGGAGGAACACGCAGGGAGGCGACAATTTCCCCATTGACCCGGACAACTGCGGACTAAAGTTCGAAGGTTCTTCTGTGAAAGTCGAAGGCATAATAGCGGAGTTCAGGGATCAAGTTCAGTACAACTTCAACGGAATCTGCTACCTTGATCAGACCGATTACCCTCCGAGAATGTTCGCACGTCATTCCCCCGTGAAGTCAGAAATCCTTGAAGACATGTTCATTTCCCTCATTGCTGAAATCTCAAACAAGAAGCTCCGTGATTTCGTCGAGGCTGTATTCTTCCGTTATGGCCTATGGGAAAAATTCCGTGTGTGGCCGGCAGCTGTTACCCTTCACCACGCTTACACAGGAGGACTGCTAGAACATTCCGTGTCTGTCGCAATAGGCGCGCGGGACATGGCTAGGCATTACGCAGACTTCAAGATTCCCGTAAGCACGGACCTTGTGATAGCAGGGGCATTGCTTCACGACATAGGCAAGCTGGAAGCCTACACCGTCAACCCGACACCGCAGGTAACCCCCCAAGGCTGCGCAATCGAACACATCACACTTGGCTACAGCATGTTCATGAAGTGCGCTGAGGCAGAAAATCTCGACAAGGACATAGCAACAGCACTCGGCCATATCCTCATCAGCCATCACGGGAAACTTGAATACGGCTCGCCCGTCATCCCAATAACACCCGAAGCCTTCATAGTGAACGCCGCAGATGATGCAGACTTCAAGCTGTCCTACTGGAAATCACAGATTGATGCTCTCAACAGTGATACAGATTTCACGGACTACCTTCCGGCGATTGACCGCAGACTCTGGCGGGGCATCAGGCTGTCATGACCACAACCATAACCATCACTCAGGACGATGACGGCAGGAGGCTTGACAGGACGCTACGCACTGCCTTCAAGTCCGTGACGCTCGGCGAAATCATGAAGGCCATACGAAAGGGAGCAGTACGCATAAACGGGACTCGCGTCAGGGACGGAGGGACTCACCTTTCAGCGGGTGATGAGCTTGCTGTTCCTTGGGTGAAAGGCGGGAAGGTCATCCCGAAATTCACAGGCTGGGGGAAAATCTCAGTCATCTTCCGGGGGGATAACGTGCTGATCCTGAACAAGCCCGCCGGGATTCTCGTCCAGCCGGACGAACCGGGAGGAGACAGCGTTATTTCCCGCGTATGGGGGGTGTTAGGCACTAGGACTCCCGCCGCTGTCCACCGTCTTGACCGCAACACTACAGGGATATTGGCCGTTGCTCTTCACGGGGACTCACTGCGTGCGCTGGAAGAGCTGTTCAAGACCAGGAGAGTCAGCAAAATATATCTTGCCGCTGTAACAGGGAGACTGCCGGAAGAAATTACCGTTGACGCGCCGCTTCTGAAAGATTCCGTGAACAACATGGTGAAAGTTTCTGCTGACGGTATGAGAGCAGTAACAAGAATCACATGCCTTGACTCGGACGGTGAATATTCTCTGGCAAGGATTGAGCTTCTCACGGGCAGGACTCATCAGGCAAGAGTCCACACTGCTCACATAGGCCATCCCATCATAGGAGACAGGAAATACGGCAGCTTCTCCGCAAACAAGCTCATGAAGTCCGTAACACGCCCGCTGCTTCACGCTTATGAGCTGGCTTTCCCGGAGAATGTCGGCGAATCATTGTCAGAGATAGCCGGGAAAAGTTTTACTGCTGACCTGCCCGGCGACATGAAAGAATTTATCGGCAAAAGGGGGCTGAAATTATGAGGACAAGAAATCTTCTGCTCAGGGTAATAACCGCGCTGTTAATCTCGCAGGCATTCTATTACGCAGCCGACTCGCTGGCCGTCAGGAAGTGGAACAGCTCCGAGTCCCTTATAGTCCGCGTAATAAGCGCAGGCCCGGAAACAGTCATTCCTTCAGAAGGCGAAGACAGCTACGAGATGTTAGAGCGGGACACAGTGCTTCAGGTTCTTTCAGGGAATGAGGCGGACAAACAGCTTAACGTCAAAACAGTCCGGCTTTCAGGGAGCGGCCTAGATGTCGTGCCGGGGAACCGCTACCTTCTTGTGTGGGATATTTTCGCTGACGGCAAGGTGCAGTACTCAATTGCTGATGCTTTCCGCGTGCCTTCTGTCGCAGGGATTGTGATGCTTGTCTGCGCGATGCTGATGGCTCTCACGGGATGGCGGGGCTTCTTCGCGCTGCTGGGGCTTGGCGCGTCAGTGTGCGTGCTTGTCTTCACCATGATTCCTCTGACGGTCAGGGGCTGGGACACTGTATGGCTTGCTGTCGCCTCTGTCCTGATTATCGCGACTGTAACAGTGCTGTGTGTTGTGAAACATGCAAGGTACAGGATAGTTGCGCTTATGGGGAGTCTCGGCGGTGTCATGGGGGGCTTCCTTTGCGGGGCTGTCATGGTGTACATGTGGGAATTGTCCGGGCTTGCCGGTGAAGGCTCGGCTCTTCTTGCGGCAACCCTCCCTTTCCTGAACATGCGGGGGATACTGCTTGCCTCCGTCCTGATAGGGTCGATAGGGGCTGTTCTTGACGTAGCAATATCAATCACCGCTTCAATGTCTGAGTTTGTCGACTATGATGAGGACATACCGCTTGACCGTCTTCTTCTCGCCGGTCTCAACGTAGGGACTGAAGTGCTTGGCAGCATGATTAACACTCTCATTCTTGCCTACATGGGAAGCAGTCTGCCTATGGCTGTTCTGATATGCAGTGCGGGCGTAGAGTTTTCCGGGATACTCAATGACCCATACATAGCGCAGGAGATAGTTCAGTCTCTTGCCGGGACATTGGGGCTTCTCTTCACGATTCCTGCTTCGGCGTTCGCTTTCGTCATGGCCGAGTCTGTAAGGAGGGGGCAATGATACGGTCAGTAATAGACATCGGAAGCAACTCCATAAAGATGCGCGCTGCCCGGCTTGACTCAGGGCGCGTGAATGTCATACGTGATGAGACGGAAGTAGTAAGGCTTGGGCGCGGAATGTCAGCAACAGGACTCCTATCTGATGAAAGTATGAAGCTGGCCTGTGATACTGTCTCAAAAATGGCTGGGAAAGCCCGTCGTCTCGGAGCTGAGATTTTCATTGCCGGGACAATGGCACTCAGGACAGCCGGGAACTCTCAGGATTTCGTGAAGATGGTGAAGGACTCATGCGGCCTTGACGTTCACATTCTCACGGGTGAGGACGAAGCCCGGTATTCATGGAGGGGAGCTGTTGACGGTTTCAGGCTTGAAGGTGATGCTGTCATGTTCGACACGGGCGGGGGAAGCACTGAGTTTGTCGCAGGAGAAGGGCGGGAAATGAGACGGGCTGTCAGCGTTCCTGTAGGGGCGGTGAACCTGAGCGAGCGTTTTTTCCAGGCAGGCGGCGGGACTGTCAGTAAGTCAGAATGCGACGAGGCATTGAGATACGTAACAGGACTCTTCACGGAGCATAACATAGGGAGCTTCTGCCCTCCCGGAAAATTTGACGTTATCGCAGTAGGAGGAGGAGTAGTAGCTATGTCAGGTGTGAAGAACGCCTGCGAAAACTTTGTGCCTTCACGCCTTCACGGAAGCGTCCTGACTCTGAATGACGCGGCAAGACAGATACGGCTGTATTCATCCCTGACACTATCAGAACGCGAGAATGTTATAGGCCTGCCTAAGTCGAGGGCTGATGTGATACTCGGCAGCGCGTGTATAGTTTTCGCCGCCCTTGAGACTCTTTCAGCCTCTTCCTGTATGGTGAGCATAAACGGATTGCGGCACGGGCTGTTACTGGGTGATATATAATGTACTGACAATATCCCGACTCCGAAGAGGTGAACATAAGTTGCTGCTCGAACTGATGTCCAACGGAACACTGGCCGAGCTTCCGCCTGAAAATATGCCTGAAGGAATTTCCCCGCCCGGCGATTCCTCCGTGATGCTTCTCCTGCCTCATAACAAATATCTTCTGGGACAGCACGGAAGTGAATGGGTTTACGCAGGAGGAAGCCCGGAAACTCTTCCGCAGAATGTTTTTCTCTACGACAGCCAGAGCCTGTCTCTCCTCAATGACAACGCAGAACCCACAATCCTGAACGCAGGGACAGTGAACACCCTGCGCCGCGAACTCCTAGCAATGTCCGAGCCTCCCGGCAATCACACGGGAGCTGTCCTTATGCTGCGTACATTCATGGGTAAGCATCCTGTATTCCTGTCTGAGAACGCGGAATATCTTGACGAGAAAATTTTTGCCGCTTCTGTCAGGAACAATCCCACGCTCATCAAAGCATACTGGACGCTGCGTTTTGCCATGAACAGGGGAGAGCTTGAGGCGGTAACAAGAATCAAAGCATGGCTGAAGGCAGACCCTGATGTTTTCGCGAGATCCGGCCATGAAACGAGGCTTTGGTTCTCGATACTTGAGATGCCTGACGCTGAAGCAGTCTCAGAATTAGAATCGCTTTCGTTCTCAGTGCTTGAGCTTAAACGCATGGCCGCGCAGAACGCTTCGCCCGTTGTCGTCTATAACCCTGTGTCAGGCTGGCTTGTCCTCGCGCGTTTCGGAAGGAAAAGGGACACAATGTTTTTCCTGTGGGCATACTTCAGCCATGACTTGTGGAACGAACTCCGCGAACGCAAAAAGTTATCCGTCAATGACATAATACTTTCCTCATGGGGCGAGCATGACACAAGGCAGGCCATGACGGAGCGGGCAAAGTACAAAGGAGCTGACGACATAGCAGAATGAATATCCAGTTTTCGGGAGTAAGCAAAGTTTTTGAGCCTGATATAGCCGCCCTCGTTGATATAAGCCTGAGAGTTGAGCAGGGCGAATTTGTCTACGTAATCGGGCAGACAGGCTCCGGGAAATCCACGCTTCTCCGTCTCATAACACGCGAGCTTCTTCCGTCGAGGGGGGTTGTTGCTGTTGGAGGCTATGACCTCATGCGGATGCGAAAGGCAGACATACCATATTACCGCCGGGACGTTGGGCTCGTCGCCCAGGACTTCAAGCTGATACCTACCCTCACAGTCTACGAGAATATAGCGTTTGTCATGGAAGCCATGTCAGTCCCCAAAAGACTCGTCTCAGAGCGCGCGAAAGATGTCATCAACCAAGTTGGATTGTGGCGGAGAAGGTCAATGAGGCCCGCTCAGCTTTCAGGCGGAGAACAGCAGAGGGTTGCAATAGCCCGCGCCCTTGCGAACTCGCCTTCACTCTTTATTGCCGATGAGCCTACGGGAAATCTTGACTTCCACACAGCGGCAGAAATCATGAAGATACTTTTTGCGATAAACGCGGCTGGTGTTACTGTGGTCATGTCGACGCACAATCAGGGAATCGTAAACGCGTCAAGGCAGAGGGTTATAGAGCTTGACAGCGGCCGCCTTGTCCGCGACGAGAAAGGAGGCCTGTATTCAGAATGACGACGCTGCGTTACGTTCTCCGCGACACATGGAGGCTCATAGTTCATCACTGGGTGCTTGGTCTTCTCACTCTCATAACAGCGGGGGTAATGCTCTGGATTCTCGGAGTAACAACCCTCTTGTCCCTCAACCTTGAGAACCTTCTTTCACGCCTTGAGTCAGAGCTTGCTGTTCAGGCATATCTTGTGAAGGACAACACCCTAGACGTTGAGGCAATAGCCCGGAAGATTCAGAGCCTCGAATACGTCTACAGCATAAAGACATTTTCGCCTGCTGACTCTCTTGCCAAGCTCCAGCAGAAGATGGGCAGTCAGTCTCGCGCCCTTGAGATGCTCGGAGACAACCCCATACCTTGGAATTTCGAGATACACGTGAACAGCGCGCAGGATGTAGAGCCACTTGTTGACGCGTTAAAGGCAATGCCGGAAGTTGATGATGTCGTTTACGCCGGGCTTGTGGTCAAGAGAATATCAGCCCTTTCACGGATCTCATCGCGTGCTGCCCTTGTCATGTTCATTCTTGCCGTCATAATCACCGCGCTTGTTGTCTACAACACGATACACATATCGCTTTATTCACGCCGCGAGGAAATCGGAATCATGTACCTTGTAGGGGCAACGAGGGCGTATATTGCGACTCCTTTTGTGCTTGAAGGGACTCTTCTTGCCATGTTCGGGGCAGTCATAGCGGGGGCGGGGATAATAGGCGCGTATTTTCCAGGCATTGAGCTTATCCGGGAGAACCTGCCGCTGCTGACGAACATAATTATCACGGACAGGGCGGTAATCTGGAGATTCTGCGGGCTTCTTGCCGGGTTTGGGGCGACTCTGGGATGGGTTTGCAGTTATCTTGTTGTGGCAAGATTCATCAACTCAATAACGAGGCCGGAATGAGCAGGAAAATTTCAGCACTTGTAATCCTTGCGGCTCTGCTGTTGTCGTCGGCCGCCGCGAAGAAAGCTGCCCCCAAGCCGAAAGGAAGCATAGACGCTCAGATAGCGGCGGAGGAAAAGAGGCGTTCGGATCTGGCCAAACAGGTCAAGACATACCGCGACCAGATAAAGCAGATGGGAGCAAAGGTAGAAGGATTGCTGACGAAGGTAAACACCCTCCAGCAAGATGAGAGCATGGCCAAGCAGGAACTCACGGTACTTGAGCTTCAGAGCGAGAAAATACAGGAAAATATTGATGTCCTTGACGCTCACATGAGGGAAGAGCAGGTTAGGATAGATGAGCTTTCCGGGAAGATGAGGGAGCGTATTGTTGACATGTACAAATACGGCGAGACCGGGAGAATGAGGACTCTTTTTGCCTCAAGGAGCGTTTTCGAGGCTGTGGAGAATGCCTACCTGCTCAAGTGCGTGAATGACCGCGACGAAGATATATTGTCCCAGCTTCAGTCCCGTGTTCAGAACATGGACTTGTCCCGGCGCACAATGGACGACCATCAGGCTCGCCTGCGCGAGAAGAGCGACGCGGTACAGCTTCAGCGCGACAAGTACCAGCAGAGCATCAAGGACACAAACAGGTTCATTACGTCCCTCCAGCGTCAGAAGGCTCTTGCGGAGAAGGCAGCAATTGAGGCGGAAGAAGCCCAGAGAGCCGCGGGGGCAATGATAGCGGAACTGCAGAGGAAGCGCGCACGTTCATTCCTTCCTGCGACGGGAAAAGGCTCAATGTTCGACTGGCCTGTGAGGGGGGTAATATCGAGTCCTTTCGGCAGCAGGACACATCCAATACTTAAGCGCAAAATCCTTCACGCCGGAATCGATATAGCCGCCTCAAACGGAACTCCTGTAAAAGCGGCCGGGCCCGGCGAGGTCATCTACAACGGATGGCTGAGGGGCTACGGGCGTGTTGTCGTTATTGACCACGGGCGGGGCTTCTCGACGCTTTACGCGCACCTGTCGGCCAGCCTCGTCAGCGAAGGGCAGGTAGTCAAGGCAGGAAGCACTGTAGCCCGCGTAGGAAGGACAGGGAATGTTACAGGATACCATCTTCATTTTGAGGTCAGGCAGTACGGGACTCCTGTCAGCCCTATAAAGTATCTCAAGCGTTAAAGGAGTGATGAATGTGAAGAAATTTACCGCCCTTGCATTATTTTTCGCGGCCGTTCTCTCACTCAATGCCGCCAATCTGGACAAGCAGATAAAGTCCCAGCAGTCCAAGCAAAGCGACATGAAGAAGAAAATCGAGCAGTATAACAAGATAGCCCGGCAGAAGTCAAAAGAGTCCCAGTCGCTGTTAAGCCAGCTCTCACGCCTGAGGAAGAGCGCGAACGACTCAGAGTCCCGTATGAATGACCTTGAGCGCGAAAACACGAGGCTTCAGGCATCAGTAAGCGAACTCAGCAGGAGCATCACGAGAGTGAACGAGTCTATGAGCCACATACTTGCAATGCTGAGGGGCAGGCTTGCGGAAATGTACAAGTTTACCCCTGACGAGAACAGCATAAGCGTTATACTCAGCTCCGGCGGCCCTCATGAGGCAGTCAACACAGCGTATATGCTGAATATTTTTGCCAGGCAGGATATAGCTATGTTCCGCGAGCTTGACGCAAGAGAACACGAGCTTAACGAGGCAAAAGCAAAACTTGAGGCCGACAAATCCAAGATAGCCGCGCAGACAGACGAGCTCAAAAGGAAGCGTGAGGAGTTCGACACAGCCGTGAAGAAGACTGATACACTCCTCAAGAACGTGCAGAGCGAGCAGAAGAAAGCAGAGGCCGCGGCGAAAGAGCTTGAGCGAGCGCAGAGGGCAGTGGGCAGCAAGATAACGAGCCTCATGAGCCAGAAGAAGAAAAAAGCCTCCTCAACCGTCAAAATTTCCCCGTCAAAACCAAGCTCAACGCAGGCAGCCGTACCCGGAGCAAAGGCGGCTGTCCCAGTTCAAGCAAGCTCTTCTGCCCCCAAAGGAGGAGTGAAGTCCCTCTCATGGCCGCTTAACGGAAGGGTAACGATGCAGTACGGCTCTCGTGTTCATCCGACATTCAAGACAAAGATATTCAACTCAGGAATCGACATCGCCGCATCATCAGGGACTCCAGTGAAAGCCGCAGGACCAGGTGAAGTTTTGTATCAGGGATGGCTTAGGGGACTCGGCCAAGTTGTTATTATCGACCACGGAGGAGACCTGACGACAGTTTACGCGCACCTGAGCAATACTTCCGTGCGTGAGGGGGCTAACGTCAATTCCGGGACAGTGATAGGCCATGTCGGGAACACCGGGACGGACGCGGAATATGGGCTTCATTTCGAGGTCAGGAAGAACGGTTCAGCTGTCAACCCCATGAGCTATTTGCGGAGATGATAAATGCTGTATAATTCTAGCCATTCACAGAAGGCAGGTGCAAATTCAATACTCAACATGTCAAAGCACAAGAGACTATTTACCCTTGCGATAACATCACTGGTGCTTGCGGCATTTCTTTACGGCTACAAAGCACAGTCAGCAGACTATTCCGAAGACGACTTCAACAGAATATCCCCTTTCAACGTCCGCTCATTGTGGCTATTGCGTCAGGTTCGCTACATAATCGAGAGTTACCAGGTTGACGCGGACAAGAAGCCTGCCACTGAAGACGATCTGCTTCACGGCGCGGCCCGCGGAATGGTTGAGGCGTGGAAAGACCCCTATACCAGATTCGTATCACCCTCACAGCTCAAGGATGAGGAAATCGAGCTTGAAGGCAAGTACGGCGGGCTTGGGATGTACATAGGCGAGAGAGATGGGCAGATACTCGTCATAAGCCCCATGGAAGACTCCCCGGCAGAACGCGCCGGCCTCAAGCCTAAGGATCATATCGTCAAAGTTGATGACACTGTGGTGATAGGCTGGACATCAGACAGGGTAGTCCAGAAGCTCAGAGGTGAGCCTGACACGAAAGTTACTGTGTGGGTCAGGCGTGAAGGCGAGGATGAGCTTCTCAGCTTCGAGATAACGAGGGAGATAATCAAGCTCCACAGTGTGCGCTACGAGATGCTTTCTGACGATATAGGCTACCTGAGGCTGACGCAGTTCAAGCACAGCACAAGCGACGAGGCCAAGAATGCCGTACGCGACATGATGAGGAAGGGAATGAGGGCGTTAATCCTCGACCTTCGCAACAACGGCGGCGGCCTTCTCGACGCAAGCGTGAAAGTCTCCAGCATGTTCATACGGGACGGCCTCATCGTTGAGACAAAGGGGCGCTCCGAGCGCTCGAACGAGAAATATTACGCCAACAAGAGCTACTACCTGACGAACATGCCCGTGATAGTGATGATAAACGGCGGGAGCGCGTCAGCATCAGAAATCGTTGCGGGCGCACTGAACGACAGAGGCCGGGCTAAACTCATCGGTGAAAAGAGTTTCGGAAAGGGCAGCGTACAAACATTGTTCCCATTGACGGACGGAAGCGGAGTGTACGTTACGATTGCGAGATACTACACCCCTTCAGGGAAAGTTATTGACCACGTGGGCTTGTCGCCTGATATTGAGGTGAAGGGCGAGCCTAACCGGGACAAGTCAAAGGATGCACAGCTACAGCGCGCGGTTGACGAAATCAAGAAGTCCATGCGGTCAGTCGCGGGCAGAAGATTTTAAGGAGGAATAAATACTTTGAGCGCAAACAGGAATGTAGACCTTCTCGTCGGAGCTCAGTGGGGCGATGAGGGCAAAGGCAAAGTTGTTGACATGCTTGGGTCTGACGTTGACGTTTTCGTGAGATTCCAGGGCGGGGCGAACGCGGGTCATACCGTTATTGTTGACGGTCAGAAGATAGTGTTTCACCTTCTTCCTTCGGGGATGCTTTATCCGGGCAAGCTCTGCGTGCTGGGGAACGGACTCGTCATTGACCCGGAGCAGTTCTTGGCAGAGACGGGGGACTTGTTCGCAAAGGGTCAGGACAAGGCAAGGCTGGCTGTGAGTCCTCATGCTCATGTTGTCATGCCGTACCACAAGATGCTCGACAAGCTACAAGAAGAAGCCCGCGGGAAAGGTCGCAAGATCGGCACGACGGGACGCGGAATAGGCCCGTGCTATGTGGACAAGTATTCGCGTTCAGGGCTCAGGGTTGAGGATCTGGTTGACGCTGACGTTCTGAGGGACAGGCTGACGTACATTCTTGACGAGAAGAACCAGATTTTCACCAAGCTCTACGGACAGAAGCCCCTTGCGTTCGATGAAGTCTACGAGCCTGCGCGGAAATGGGGCGAGGCTATTGCACCTTATGTTGACGACACAAGGGCACTGCTAAGGCGGGCGGCTGATGAGGGAAGGCACATTCTACTTGAGGGAGCTCAGGCGGCACTGCTCGACATAGATCACGGGACGTATCCCTACGTAACCAGCTCGTCAACGTCATCATCCGGCGCGTTCTCAGGGACAGGGCTCGCCCCCAATGACCTGACCCGCGTTATCGCTGTCGTGAAGGCCTACACAACCCGCGTGGGTGAAGGCCCGTTCCCAACGGAAGATTTCACCGAGATGGGCGAGAAACTGAGGGCAAACGGCGGAGAGTTCGGCGCGACAACAGGAAGGCCGAGGCGCTGCGGATGGCTTGACATTCCCGGCCTTCGTTACTCGATGGAACTCAACGGCGCGAACGTGATAGCCCTCACGAAACTTGACGTGCTTACTGGGATGGGCGGCATCAAAGTCTGCACTGCCTACGAGAAGGAAGGCTCAAGGCTCACTTCATGGCCGACGGATACACGCACGCTAAGCGAGATTCAGCCAGTGTACGAGACGTTGCCCGGCTGGGACGACGACATCACCGGGTGTAAGACGTTCGAGGAACTTCCGGCAAACGCCCAGTCCTACGTGAAATACATTGAGGATGCCCTGAATGTCCCTGTAGGACTAATCGGAGTCGGCGCGGACAGAAACCAGACCATCAACCGGGGAATGTAGCATCCTGTGTACGTGCCTGAGATAGACTTCCTGACGTTTGAGGATCTGCCCGGCATTCTGAGAATAAACGCGGCCTCTTCGTGTTCATGGCCGGAAGAAGTCATACGCTCGGATCTGAAGCAGGACTCTGACAG
Organism: Synergistaceae bacterium; assembly: GCA_017448795.1. GTDB lineage: Bacteria > Synergistota > Synergistia > Synergistales > Aminobacteriaceae > JAFUXM01. Next base: position 31,363 of record JAFSKV010000018.1, read on the forward strand.
CGAGACGACATATATCGGGGCTTTCGCGACAACGGCGGAGGCTCCTCTTTTGGGCTATGCAGTGCTGGGCCGGGAAAAAAGATCCGGGCTGCTGATGGCACTTGTTGTTGATGAGGTATACCGCAGGAAAGGCATAGGCAGGCAGCTTCTTGCCGCAATAAGCGACTGTGCTGTGTACCTGAATTTCCGGCGGATAAAGCTCAAGGTCAGGAAGTCAAATTCCGGCGCAATAGCTCTGTACACACAGATGTCATTCGTTGGCGAGACAGTCAGGCGCGGCTACTACTCCAACGGCGAGGACGCAATAATCATGAGCGCAAGCCTGCCCCTGAAGCTCAGTACGCGGCCATGAGGGTATATATTCCGTTTGATGACGGGTCAAGCGTTTCATTTGACGGCGAGGGGTTCACTATACACAAGAAGCCCAAAGGAATTGCTGACACAGACAAGCCCGGAAATGATAAACCCTGCAAGGCCGAAGTAGCCTGGAAGACACGCTGGAGTGAGATTGTCCGGGCACTGGAGACGGCTTATAAGCGTCAGGAGAAAGCCAAGCGCGAACAGTCCGCAAAGAAGATTTACCGGCCATGATATGAAGCAGTTCTGTTCTGTGCCGCAAAAAAACAGACCCGCAGATTTCTCCGCAGGCCTGCCCCAAGTCTCAATCACTAATTCTTGTGGTCTAATGCCTCATCCCTCGCTTCAGGCTTCAGCAGCCACATTCCCCAGTCAAACCGCACAAGCCCGCTCACTATATACAGCGCAAAAAGAAACATAGGCGCGCCCTTCTTCAGGAACACAAACGACAGCACCATCATCGAGAAAAGAGCAAGGCACTTCACACCGTCAGCAGTCTTCTTCGTCAGCTTCTTCATGTTAGCGTAGGGTATGCTCGAAATCATCAGGAAGCCCGTAAGTGCCATCACACACGCCATCGCCCAAGCAGGAAGATTTACCCCGGCAATCACGAACGACGACACGAACAATCCCCCGGCAGGACACGGCAGACCCTGGAAAGGCCCGGGAACATGCACGACGTTGAAGCGCGCCAGCCTCAGAGCGACGCACAGCGCGAAGAAACACGCAACCACAGCCCCGGCAATGTTCAGCCCCCTCATTGAGACCTGATAAAGCAGAATTGACGGAGCAACACCAAAGCTCACCAAGTCCGCAAGACTGTCGAACTCCATCCCGAACTGTGAGCCGCCTCCGAGCATCCTGGCAACCTTCCCGTCAAAACCGTCAAAGATCACCGCGAAGAATACAAGCCATGCCGCAGGAACATAACGCCCGTGCAGCACCAGTACCAGCGAGAAAAGCCCGCACAATAAATTTCCGCTCGTTACCATGTTGGGCAGTATGTGCTTTATCTCCATAGGCTTCTTTCCTTTCCGCCCCATTATCCTCCGTATACGCAGAAAATTCCTCATCAATGTATCACTCCTATCTCTGTTATTCCTGCCTTGACAATGTCGCCCAGCTTCACGCTCACTGCTGACTCACGCGGCATGTAAAGGTCTACCCTTGAGCCAAGTTTTATCATACCGTAACGCTGCCCGGCTTCCAGAACATCGCCCCTGCTGAGCCTGCAAACTATTCTTCTCGCCACAAGCCCGGCTATCTGCACCATCATCACACGCCCCCATTGCGTCGACAATCCCACATAGCTGCGTTCGTTTATCTCGGAGGCTTTAGGGGCAAAAGCGGCTATCTTTTTTCCGGGAACATAGCTCAGATAGTCCACGCGCCCGGTGCATGGTGTCCTGTTTACGTGGACGCTGAACAGGTTCATGAATATGCCGACTTTCACGGAAGCCCCGGTGAACTCGTGGGAGCATTCGGAAATCTCGACAATTTTTCCGTCAGCAGGCGCGTAAAATTTCCCGTCCTCATATGCCGCCGTCCTCTCAGGATCACGGAAGAACCACAGCACTATTCCCAGCAGAACGAGCATAACAGCGCAGGGTATCCACGAAAGAAACGCGAACGCCCCCGCGCAAAGTGCCAGGAATGTTATCGCCGGCAGGCCGTCCCTAGCTATTCTCATCTTCCGCAACGCCCTCTGTTTCCACGTCATCAAACGGGATTGCCGCTGTCATGTCATCATCATCTTCAGAGCGTATGACACTGCAGTCTGCCAGCGTGTCCCCCTCGTCGAACCTGAGAATGATATTCCCGACTGAATGACGCTTCATGATTGTGATTCCGTCAACAGGTATACGAATCATCCTGCCCTTTGATGAAATCGCGATAACCTCATCAGCATTCTTCACAGAGATACTCGCGGAAAGCCTGCCCGTTTTCTCCGTAAGCTCCATGAGGCATACCCCGCCCGTTCCCCTGTGATGGGGCATGAATGACGAGAAGTCTACGCGCTTGCCTATACCCTGCTCGCTTATGGCGAGGATTGTGCGGCTGTCGTCAACAACATCACAGCTCAATACGCGGTCATTTCCCTTGAGGCGTATTCCCATTGAGCCGCGTGCTGTCCTTCGCATCGGGCGGAACTCGTTTTCCGGGACTCTAAGAGCAAGGCCGTTCCTTGTTACCATGAGCAGATCATTCTTGCCTGTCGTTATACAGACCTGCGCTATCTCGTCCCCTGCGTCAAGTTTCATTACCATCTTGGCGCGGTTGGTGTACTTCAGCTCCTCGAAAGACATTCTTTTTGCTATGCCCTTCCCAGTGATGAAGAAAGCGTACTTGAACGAGTTCATTCCTTCGCCTGCTATGTTCACGATTCTTTCGTTGTCTTTCGCGCTCAGGGGCAGGTAACGGGAGGCCGGCTTTCCCTTCCCGGATTTCGTCTCAGGGACCTCGTAGCCCTTGAGGGTCATAATACGGCCTGTGTTGGTGAAGAAATATATATCCCTGTGTGTGTTGGTTACGCAGATAAGCTCTATGCTGTCGTCCTCGTGGATGTTCGCGCCGCGCCTGCCCTTGCCTCCTCTTGCCTGAAGCCTGTAGTAGTCGATAGGCTGGCGTTTGATCAGGCCGTCCTTTGAGAGGGTTATCACTATGTTTTCTTCCGGGATTAAATCCTCGTCAAGAACTTCCTGCGTTTCCTCAACGATTGCCGTTCTTCTGTCATCGCCGAATCTTTCAGCAAGGTCAACAAGCTCCGCCCTGATTACGCCGTCAAGTGCCTTCCTGTCAGCAAGAATCTCATTGTAGCCGGAAATGTCAGCAAGCAGCCTGTTCTGTTCATCGTCGAGTTTTTCGCGTTCAAGCCCTGTGAGTCTTTGAAGCCTCATTTCAAGGATGGCCTGTGCCTGAGCCTCTGAGAATCCCAGTACGGATTGAAGGCTTGCTTTTGCCTCTGATGCGCTGTTAGTTGAACGGATTGTGCGTATTACCTGCTCGATGTGAGCTAGGGCTTTCTTGAGGCCTTCTATGATGTGTTCGCGGGCCTGGGCGTTCTTGAGGCGGTATTCTGTCCTGCGTCTGACAACCTCGCGCCTGTAGTTGAGGAAGATGGAAAGCAGCTGTTTGATGCCGAGAATTTCGGGGTGTTTGTTGACGAGCGCAAGATTTATCACGCCGAATGTAGTCTGAAGCGACGTGTGCCGGTAAAGCTGCCTCATGATGAGATCCGGGTCAGCGTCGCGAGAAAGCTCGATAACGATTCTCAGGCCGTCCCTGTCAGACTCGTCGCGCATCTCTGAGACTCCTTCAATTTCTTTTTCCTGCACAGCCTCAACCATAGCTTCAAGCATGATTGTTTTGTTGACGCTGTAGGGAATCTCTGTGATAACGATGCTCTGTCTTCCGCGTTTTGACTCCTCGACGTGCATTTTGCCTCTCACTGTGATTTTGCCGCGCCCTGTCGTGTAGGCCTCAATGATCCCGGAGCGTCCTAGAATCTCGCCGCCGGTCGGGAAATCCGGGCCGGGCATGAGCCGGAGTATGTCGGTTAAGTTTGCGTCTTCCGGTTCGATCCCGTTGTCTATGAGCCAGCAGAATACATTTGCGACTTCCCGCAGGTTATGGGGGGGCATGTTGGTTGCCATTCCTACAGCTATACCTGTTGAGCCGTTGACGAGGAGATTCGGGAAGATGGAAGGCAATGTGAGGGGTTCCTTGAGGGACTCGTCGAAATTCTGCCCCCATTCTACGGTGTCTTCGTCGAGGTTCGCGAGCATGAGTTCGCCGGGCCTGCTGAGTCTTGCTTCTGTGTAGCGCATGGCCGCGGGGCTGTCTCCGTCGATTGAGCCGAAATTTCCCTGACCGTCAACGAGGGTGTAACGCAGGTTCCAGTTCTGCGCAAGCCTCACCATTGTGTCATAGATGGCTGAGTCTCCGTGAGGGTGATACTTTCCCATTGTCTCGCCGACGATTCTTGCGGACTTCTTGTAGGCTGTGCTGTGCTTGAGGCCTAATTCTGACATGGCATAGAGGACTCTCCGCTGTACCGGCTTGAGTCCGTCTCTTGCGTCAGGGAGGGCTCTTCCTACTATGACGCTCATAGCATAGTTGAGATAGCTTGTCTTTATCTCGCCGACCAAGGGAAGGGGAAGTATCCTTCCGTCGTCCTGAGCATGGGAGTCTTCATTCTGGATGCCGGGATTTATGATTTCGTCAGGCATAAAAGTTTTGTAGCCTCCTGTCTAAATTGTGTTGTGAAAACGAATAATTCTAGCATAGTTTGAGGGGTTAAGGCAGTATGCTATAATCCGTACAGAAATCCCCCAAGAAAGAAGCAGTTGACAGTGTCAGAAAATTCCGCTAAAAGCACCCATCGCCAACCCATGCCCGAATCCCGATGACACAATTCACGTAGCCCTCGCAGTATATTACCCTTCCGGGACGTACTCACAGCACGCCGGGGTCGTAATGACTTCGATCTTCGAGAACACACACAGCCCCGTAACCGTCCACATTCTTCATGATGACACGCTCACACAGGACAACAAGCAGAAATTCATTCGGACAGAGGAGAAGTATTCGCAGTGGCTGGAGCTTCATGATGTTACGGAGTATTTCTCGCAAGTCCCGGATGATGTGAAACGCTCGACAAAACAATTCACGGTAGGGACACTGTTCAGGCTTCTTATCACGCGCATAATAAAACTCGACAAGGTCATATATCTTGATACAGACCTCGTTGTGAACGCCGACATAACGGAGCTGTGGAACATAGACACAGGACATAATTACATAGCGGGCTACCACGACAAGATGATGTACGAGAGTCTTCAAGAACGAGTCATCGCCAAACTCAACGGAGGAGACAGCAGGAACGAAATTAATGCAGGGGTAATGCTCATGAACCTTGCCATGATTCGCGCCAAGGGTGATATGTTCGGTGATGCTGTGGAGTGGTTTTCACGCAGGCATCACCTAGCGAATGTTGCGGATCAGAGCTTCATCTGCGTTTACTTCGGCGGCTTCGTGAAGATGATAGACGAGAAATTCAATCTCAGGAATCCTCCGGCCTCAATGGACATTGACAGCTGCATTGTGCATACGTGCGGCATGGCTTCAAAGGCGTGGGAAATGTCAGGCCTTCCAGTGCAGAAATTGTACTGGCATTATTACCTGAAAAGCGCATGGGGAGAAAACATCAGCCGTGATGAACTTGTTGACGCTATATCATCCTATGTGAAACAGCCCCAGCCTAAGCCGCCCCTAGTGAAGCGCGTCATATTGAGAATACTCCGTACAACGCCGGCAGTCATAGCGCGGATACTACTCAAGGATGCATATTACCGTCTCAAGTACCGCCTCACGCACCACTGACACCCTCACCCATCCTCAGAGCCTCCATGTTCTCCGCCACATCATGAACACGCAGGAGGCTCACCTTCCCCGCCATCATGGCCGTAACCCCCAGCGTCCCCGCAAGCCCTCCCGTGAATCTTTTCCGCGAATGCCCAATCATCACAGGCCGCCCGAATCCCGCGAGGCTCTCAATGTTCTTAAGGACGGTGAAATTATCCCCCGCCGATTTCCCGAAGCCGAGTCCCGGATCTAGTATCACGTTTTCCCGCCTCAACCCCGCGAGTTTCCCGGCAAAATACCTGTCCATGTCCCCCAGAATATTCACGTGAGACACACCGCTTCCAACGTCCGACAATCCCCCGTAAATGTGCGACAACACATAGGGAATCCCAAGCTCCGAAACCGTCCCGGCCATGTCTGAGTCGAAGCCGTAGCCGCTTATGTCGTTGATGATGTCCGCTCCCTCGTCTGCAGAAAGGCGCGCAATACCGGCCTTGTAGGTGTCGACCGAAATCAGCGCGTCAGGAAATTCACGCCTCAATACCCGCAGCGCAGGCACAAGCCTTCCTGCCTCGTCTGATTCTGAGACTGGGCAAGCTCCCGGCCTCGTAGACTCCGCACCGACATCAAGAATGTACGCTCCCTCATCAAGAAATCTCCCGGCACGTTCGGCTATTTCCCGTTCGTCTGTTCTGCTTGCCTCGTGGAATGAGTCAGGCGTAACGTTCAGGATTGCCATTAACCGCGTCTTTCCTCCGAGAATTATTTTGCGGCCATGCGGTGAGGCCAACTCCCATTTCCGCGGCTTTGCGTTCCTCATGATGCCCGCGATTTTCTCACGCAATGCCGGGATGCCCCATATCTTCATGGCCGTCATCTTCTCCGTGAGGCTGAGTATCTGCTTCTCCGTCCCCATAATCAGAATGTCGCTGTAGTCTGTCCTGCCGTCAATCACGTGTTTTGCGACCGCTGCATCACCGCCCCGCGATAACATTTCCTGCTTGATGAAGCCCGCGGCTCTGTAGTCGACTTTCTCAGCGTAAATGTGAATGATATTCGACTTAGGCGCAAGATATGCCAATGCCCCCGGGTCAGTCCCAATTTTCGCGCAGGCCTTCATCACGTCATCAACGCCCGAAATCCTCACGGGGTAAACAGAAATATCCTCCTGCAATTTACAGCCCTCCTCACAAAATTCATTGGTGATGATTATTCTATTACAACGTGAGACTGTTTATTGAGGCCATGATACAATCACACACAAATTCCAGTGAAGGGAGCTTTTATCCATGAGAATATTATTCGTCCTGCTGGTGCTGTTCATAGCAATGCCCGCCGTGTGCGCTTCAGCCGCAATGCCTCCCCTATTGCCTATGGAGGACTTCTTCCGCAACCCGGACAATTCCGCCTTCTCTATCTCACCCGACGGAAAATGGCTCGCTTTCGCCCGTCCCTGGCAGCACAGAATGAATGTCTACGTCCGCGAAATCTCAACAGGCACAGAGAAGCGCATAACGTCAGCAACCGAACGCGACATAGCCGGGTTCTTCTGGAAGGGCAGCGGAAGAATAGTGTTCGCCCAAGATTCAGGCGGGGATGAGAATTTCCACGTCTACATCACTGACATCAAGGGAGGAGAGGCAAGAGACCTGACTCCATTCGGGAAGGTGAAGGCGGGAGTCCTTGATGACCTGGAGGACGACCCGCGCCATATGCTCATCGACATGAACAGGGACAACCCGGAAGTCTTTGACGTTTACCGCTGTGATATTGAGACGGGGGAACTTGAGCTTGTCGGCAAAAATCCTGGCAACATAACGGGCTGGATGACTGACCACGACGGGAAATTACGCGTTGCTTTCATGACTGACGGAGTGAATGAGACGTTCCTTTACCGCACGGATGAGTCGCAGGATTTCCGCCCCCTCGTCACGACGAACTTCAAGGAGACATTCGCCCCTGCCATGTTCGCTTACGACAACAAGATGATGTATGTAGTCTCTAACCTAAGCCGGGACAAGGCCGCAATATTCACGTTTGACCCTGAGGAAAACAGGACGCTTGATTTAGTGTTTGAGCATGATGAAGTTGACGTTGGCGGGATAATGCACAGCAAGAAGCGCAAGATTATCACGGGCGTTAGGTACACGACGGACAGGAGGCACTACAAGTTTTTTGACGCTGACCGCGAGGAATTGCAGAAGACTCTTGATGATTTCTTCCCGGGACTTGAAGTAGCGGCTGTTGATACTGATGATGACGAGCAGAAGTACATAGTCAGGACTTACAGCGACAGGACACGCGGGACATATTATCTTTTCGACCGCCGGGACAACTCGATTCTGAAACTTGCCGACTTGTCACCCTGGCTCAAAGCCGACCAGATGGCACCAATGACCCCCATAACCTACACAGCAAGGGACGGCGCGAAGATTAACGGTTACCTCACGCTTCCTGTTGGTGTTGAGGGTAAGAATCTCCCGCTTGTTGTCATTCCTCACGGAGGACCCAGCGGGCGCGATGTGTGGGGGTTCGACTCTGAGGCACAATTCCTCGCAAACAGGGGAATCGCTGTCTTGCAGGTGAACTTCAGGGGGTCAACTGGCTACGGAAAATCATTCTGGCAGGCCGGCTTCAAGCAGTGGGGAAAGAGGATGCAGGATGATGTTACTGACGGGGTAATGTGGGCGGTGAATGAGGGCATCGCTGACCGTTCAAGGCTCGCGATTTACGGGGGGAGCTACGGGGGGTACGCGGCTCTTGCCGGTGCGACTTTCACGCCGTATCTTTATGCCTGCGCTGTGAGCTATGTCGGGCCGTCCAACCTGTTCACGATGCTTGAGAGTATTCCGCCGTACTGGAAGCCGTTTATTGAGATGGAGTACGAGATGATAGGAGACCCTTCCGCCGACAAGGAATTACTCCGTGAGGTGTCGCCCGTATTCCACGCCGAGAACATAAGGATACCGCTTTTTGTCGCGCAGGGGGCTAATGACGTCCGCGTGAACAAGGCAGAGTCAGACCAGATAGTCGAGGCTGTCAGGAAAGCCGGGAAGGATGTCGTCTACATGGTGAAGGACAACGAGGGACACGGCTTCCGCAACGAGGAAAATAGGTTTGACTTCTACAGGACGCTTGAGGAGTTTTTCAGGAAACACTTAAGCTCAAGGTGATACTTCAGGGGGTGGAAAGTCCAAGTGCTTCTTAGCGTCAGCCTTTGACAGCGAGATAAAATGTTTCATGGCCGAACTTAGCCGGTAATCCTTAGCGTAACCAAGCCCGAAGTGAAACCGCGGACTCCCCGGCAGGTAGAACCACGCCACATCGTCATAATTCCTTGCCTGGCTCTGAGGAATGATTATGTCGCAAGCCCCCTCAGCCGTCAGACTCTCAAGGAATGAATTGAAGCTCGACTCAACCATAATGTTTGGAGTGAACCCCGCCGCCTGAAATATAGGGTCAACAAGCTCCGTCCTCATTGTGGATTTCTTGAGTGCGAGCGCGAAATTGTCCCCCGCAAACTTCCTCATGTCAGGAGCAGGACGGGGGATTTTCGTTGCACCTTTCCCGGCAAGATATGGATGATTAGCCGGGATACCGAGAAGAAGATTCTCCGAGCTGAGGGGAATATAGTTGATGCCCTTCCAGTTTTCGGGATGACCGCCGAGAAGTAACGCCGCGTCAATCTCACCTGCCCCGGCCATGTCGATTAGCTCCGGGACTAAGAGCTGATAGCACTGAATGTTGATGCCGGGATATTCCTTGTGGAACTCAGGCCATACCCTCGCGAACACCTCGCTTCCATGATCATACGAGAGTCCCATCTTGAACATTCCCCGCACGTTCCCTGAGATGTCCTGCAATTCTGACTGTGTTTCGTCCCAAGTCCTCAGCATTGAGCGTATACCCTTGAGGCAGATTTCCCCGGCCTCCGTCGGAATGAGCCTGTGTTTTGCCCGCACGAACAGCTTAATCCCTAACTCGCGCTCAAGTTTCAGTAACTGCTGATTGAGTGCCGCTGACGTTATGAACAGCTCATCAGCCGCCTTCGACATTGAGCCGTGCCTGCCGATTGCGTCTATGTATTCGATTATCCGGAAGTTCATGGGGGGATTATATAGTTTTTCTTTGCGACTTTCAATTATCGCGTGGTTTGGCTTTGATTTCTCTCCTGTATAATATTTGCATTCCAATTCATTCACATACACATATCCTGTTGAGGGAGGGAAAATCTACATGTCGTTTCTCAGGAAGCTGGACAAAAATTTTGAGTTCGTCTGTCTGGCCGGGCTTCTAATCGTGATGACGGTCTTGTCGTTCGCGAATGTCGTCATGCGCTACTTCTTCAAGGCCCCGATATTCTGGTCGGACGAAATCTGCTGCTACTGCCTCGCGTTGAGCGCGTTCATCTGCCTGCCCTGCTCGATACGCTACAAGTCAGCAATCAGGGTAGACACGTTCGTAACGCTCCTGCCGAAGTTCCTCCAGAAGCTGCTTGCGGTCGTGTGCGACGTGATAATGATCGTGTTCCTTTTCTGGTGCGTGAAGGGCGGAATTGACGTAGCTGGAATCGCCGCCAGAATCAGCCAGAAGAGTCCCGCGCTTCAGATTCCCGTCGCTTACTTCTACTACTTCATGACGTTCTGCTTCTGCCTCGCAATCTTCAGGAGCATTCAGTCTGTCTACCTGACCTTCAAGGGGGGCGAGTGATATGGGTATAGGTCTGTTCTTCGCGATACTTGCGGTGCTGCTGGTGATTGCTCTTCCTGTCGGGGGAGTGTTCGGGCTGATGTCGATGCTCCCCAACCTGATTGGGACTCTGAGGTTTGCACCTGCCGACGTTGCGCGGGCGATGTTCTCCGGCATGAACAGCTTCACCCTTCTTGCCGTGCCTCTGTTCATGGTGTCAGGGATGATCATGGCCGAGGGCGGACTGTCTCAGAGGCTGTTCGACTTCTTCGCGTACTTCATCGGCAACAAAAGAGCGGGCTTCCCGTGCGCTGTGGTCGTAACCTGCATGTTCTACGCGGCAATATCCGGCTCATCACCCGCCACAGTCTCAGCAGTCGGGGCAATGACGATCCCGTTCCTGGTTGACCTGGGTTATGACAAGGTTTTTGCGACCGCTATTGTTACCGTCGCCGGAGGACTCGGAGTCATAATTCCGCCGTCAATCTCCTACATAGTGTACGCCGCCGCCGCCAACGCCTCACCGTCAGCCCTCTTCATCGCGGGAATCATTCCGGGCGTGTTAATCGGGGTCGCGCTCATGGTGTACGCGTGGTTCTACTGCAAGGTTCACGGCGAGGACAAGGAGAAGCTCGAAGCCAACTACAGGAAAATCCGCTCAAAAGGTTTCTGGCCGCTCTTCAAGGAATCGTTCTGGGCTTTGCTGACACCTGTAATCATACTCGGATGCGTGTACTCTGGCGTTTGCTCACCGACTGAAGCGGCGGTTATCTCGGTGATTTACGGGCTGTTCGTCTGCATCTTCATCTACAGGACGATAAAGTTCTCGGAGATTGGACACGTTTTCGTTGAGGGCGCGCGGACTTACGTCAACATTCTCTTCGTCATAGCGGCGGCTACAGCGTTTGCGCGGGCAATGACCCTCCTCCGTTATCCGCAGACAATCTCGAAGGCCGTCCTCTCGGTAACAAACAACAAGTACATCATCCTCCTGCTGATGAACGCGATAATGCTTGTGTGCGGAATGATACTCGACAACATCCCAAACATCATGATACTGACCCCGATATTCCTCCCCATCATGAAGGCTGTCGGCATCAACCCCGTGCATTTCGGCATAGTGATGACGGCGAACCTTGCTGTGGGGATGGTAACGCCGCCGATGGGAATCAACCTGTTTGTAGCGTCAGGGATGACCAAGATACCGATGCTGAAGCTCGCGAAGGCGTGTACCCCGTTCCTGATAGCGTTCATCCTGTGCCTGCTGCTCATAACGTTCATTGAGCCGCTGAGCATGTTCCTTCCGTCAATACTGTAAGTGTCATGCGGGAAATGAGGGCGGAAACGGTGAAGAGGGTCTGCGCGGTGTGTAAGAATTTGGGTGAAACAATGTCAGCGGAGATTCTCAGGCCGGAACTTCCCTCGTCCCCCGCAAATTTCGTGAATACAAGGAGAAATGCAGAATGAAAAAGTTAGTCGCGCTGTTAATGGTCATGGCCTGCGTAGTGTGCGCCGCGCCGTCGTCCGCTGAGGATTACGGGACGTATGACTGGGTCGCCGCAATGAGCGTTGCCGACACAACCACGAACTACAAGCTCATGGTGAAGTTCGCCGAGCTGCTCAAGGAGAAGAGCGGGGGGACAATCAACATCGAGATTTACCCGGGCGCGCAGCTTGGGACGACGACAGAGTTCACCGAGGCAGTAGTGGCAGGCTCAATCAACATCGGCTCAGGAATGACGACTGACCTTGTGGACTTTGTGCCTGAGATGGGGCTGTTCGACCTCCCCAACCTGTTCAGCAGTATCGAGCAGATGCGCAAGCTACTCACGAGTGATTACGCGAAGACAACAGTCAACCAGTACTGCGAGGCCGCCGGAGTCCACATGCTGGGATTCTCGGACGCAGGATTCCGCCAGCTCACGAGCAACAAGAAGACGACATCCATCGCCGACCTTGCCGGGCAGAAAATCCGTGTCATGACCAACAAGTATCACATAGCTTACTGGAACGCGACGGGAGCCTCGGCAGTGCCGCTCCAGTTCAGCGAATTGTTCATGGCTCTCCAGCAGGGGACGATTGACGGCGAGGAGAACCCCTACATGAACATCGTCGGCAACAACATTCAGGAAGTCCAGAAGTACATCATCGAGACCAACCATCTCGGCCACATCATCACGTTCTTCATGAACGGCGAGCTCTACAACAGCCTCCCGGAGAACACAAGGAAGCTCGTTGACGAATGCGCCGCCGAAGCTGTCGAGTATGCCGCCGGAGTCGCAAGCGCGAGCATTGAGCAGGACAAGAAGACATGCCTCGACGCGGGATGCCAGATACTTGAGTTTTCCCCCGAAGACCACGCAAAGCTCAGGGAGAAGGCGCAGGTTGTGTACGACATGATCCGCAAGGACGTGGGCGACGAGAAAGTTGATACTCTCCTTAAGGCTGTCGCGGGGCTTTAAGGTCTGTATACAGTGCCGCTTCCCGTAACATTTGGGGGGCGGTGTTTCTTTTGTGGAAGGAGGAATTATGAGGATGGATTTCCTGATTACCGGCGGTGAAATTCTCGACCCGTCAGCAAAAACAAGAACGCGCGCTGATATTGCCATCGTTGACGGGAAAATAGCGAAGCCTGAGAGCGGCAGGACATACAGGCAGGTGATAGACGCTTCGGGATGCATCGTAACACCCGGCCTCATCGACTATCACACGCATTACTTCCTGAACGGCTCGGAGAACGGAGTCAACCCGGACGCAAGCTCATTCTGCTGCGGGATAACGACTGCTGTTGACGGCGGGACATGCGGGGCTGGCGGCTACGAGATCTACAGGAGAACGGTAATGTCGCTGTCAGAAGTGAGAATCCTGAACTACCTTCTTGTAGCGTCAGGCGGCCAGAGCAACGACCGTTACCCGGAGAACCTTGACCCGGAATTTTTTGACGAGGAAAAGATACTCCGTCTCTTCGCGGAATACCCCGACAACCTAGTCGCCCTCAAAACCAGAATCTCACACAGCATCATCACCCCTGAGCTTGCACGGGTCTCAATCCCCCGCACGGTCGAAATCGCACAGAAAGCCGGAGTCCCCGTAGTCGTCCACGTAACAGACTGCTCGATTCCTCTGGACGAACTCGCTGACATGCTCAGGCCGGGCGATGTCATCTGCCACATCTACCACGGGCGCGGTGAGAATACCTGCCTGGGTGCTGACGGGAGAGTCCTTCCGGGCTTGTGGCGGGCGCGGGAACGTGGCGTGCTTTTCGACGCGTCAAACGGACGTAGCAACTTCGACATTGAGGTTTGCAGGAAAGCGGTTGAGCAGGGATTCGTGCCGGACGTGATTTCGAGCGACAACAACACAAGCAGCTGGTTCTTACAGCCGATGCACACGCTTCCCCGTATACTGAGCAAGTTTGTTGACTTCGGGATGACGCTTGAGGACGTGATTTCAGCGGCGACCATCAATCCCGCAAAGCTCGTGAAGCGTCCTGAGCTCGGGAGCATGGCCGTGGGGACTCCGGCTGACGTTTGCGTGTTCAGGCACAAGCGCAAGGAAGTACCCTACACGGACATCAACGGGCATCACTTCACGGGGACTCAGGTTCTCGTGCCTATGATGACGTTCAAGGGCGGAAAGTGCATGTACTGCCAAGCGGATTTCTGCTAGGCACAGCAAAGGAGGAAACATCACAGTGAAGATAGGATTTATCGGACTCGGAATAATGGGCAAGCCTATGGCCAAGAATCTCATCAAGGCCGGCCATGAGCTGACGGTGTTCAACAGGAGCAGGGCGGCGGTTGATGACGTTGTGGCGTTATCGCAGGGGAAGGCAAAAGCGGCGGACAAGGCTTCGGACGTGGCTAAGGGTGCGGAGCTTGTGCTTACGATGCTGCCTAACTCGCCACACGTGAAGAGCGTCATGCTTGAGGACGGGAAAGTCGCTGACTTCATGGAGAAGGGCGCGGTGTTTGTCGACATGTCCAGCATCAACCCAATCGCAAGCCGTGAAATCGCCGACGCTCTCGCCAAGAAGGGAATCGAGATGCTAGACGCTCCAGTCTCAGGCGGTGAACCGAAAGCCATTGACGGGACATTGAGCTTCATGGTCGGGGGAAAGCCGGAAGTCTTCGAGAAATGCAAGCCGGTGCTTGAGGCTATGGGGTCAAGCGTTGTGCTTTGCGGTGATGTCGGAGCGGGCAACGTAACCAAGCTGTGCAACCAGTCCATCGTGGCAATCAACATCGCGGCCTTGAGCGAGGCATTGATGCTCGGCAAGAAGGCAGGGGTCGACCCGGAGAAAATCTTCCAGGCCATCAAGGGCGGGCTCGCAGGCTCAACGGTCATGAACGCGAAAGCTCCCATGATCATGGACAGGAATTTCAAGCCCGGCTTCAGGATTGACCTTCACATCAAGGACCTCACCAACGTGATGGACGCGGCTAAATCAGTCGACAGCCCCATACCCTTGACGGTTCAGGTGTTCGAGATGATGAAGATACTTCATGCTGACGGTTGCGGACAGAATGACCACAGCGCAATCGCCAAGGTGTACGAGAAGATGGCCAACACGGAGATTGTACGCGGGTAACTGGTAGAATACAGTCATCCACAAAAAATTTCAGAGGAGGGGAAAACTTTGCGTGATTACGTGAAACTCACTGAGCGCGACAATGTGGCAGTAGTTACGCACGACGCGGCTAAAGGCACTGAGATTATGCCCGGCCTAGTCTTGCTTGACGACATTCCGCAGGCGCACAAGTTCGCACTAGTCGACATTCCCAAAGACGGCGAAATCATACGTTACGGCGTTGTTCTGGGCTACGCACTTGACCCGATAAAGCGCGGCGCATGGATCAACGAACACATGTTACGGCTTCCAGTCTCGCCTTCTGTCGACAACATGCCATGGGGTACGAACATCCGCAAGGACTTGCCTGTTGCCCCCCGCAAAACCTTCATGGGCTACAGGAGCGCGGACGGATTTTACGCGGGAACCCGGAACATTCTCGGCATCCAGACGACGGTGCAGTGCGTTCAAGGTGTGCTGAATGTGGCTGTCGAGAGGATAAAACGCGAGATTCTGCCCAAGTACCCGAATGTTGATGACGTTGTGGCGGTCAACCATGCTTACGGGTGCGGGGTGGCAATCAACGCTCCGTTCGCCAAATTCCCGATTCGTGCATTGCGCAACATTGCGAGGCATCCCAATTTCGGCGGGCAGCTCATGGTCGTATCACTCGGCTGTGAGAAGCTGACGGTTGACATGCTTGTTGACCCTGAGAACAACACGCCCGACAACGTGATTGTGCTTCAGGACTGCAAGGGCTATGACGCTATGATGAACGCGATTCTGGGCATGGCCGAGAAGAAACTTCAGGTTCTCGACAAGAGAAGGCGCGAGGAATTGCCGCTGTCAGAACTGCTCGTGGGTATGCAGTGCGGTGGAAGCGACGCGTTTTCGGGAGTGTCAGCGAATCCCAGTGCGGGCTATGCGGCGGATATGCTCGTCCAGGCGGGTGCTACCGTTATGTTTAGCGAAGTTACGGAAGTCCGGGACGGCGTTCACTTCATCGCGGAACGTTGTGTGAGTGAGGAAGTCAGGAACAAGCTGGCGGACGAAATGCGCTGGTATGACGCGTATCTTGATGCCGGCCATGTGGACAGGAGCGCGAACCCAGCGCCGGGCAACAAGAAGGGCGGTCTCAGCAACATAGTCGAGAAAGCAATGGGCTCAATCGCGAAATCAGGAACGAGTCCGATTGTCGAGGTCTTGTCGCCTGCGGAGCGTCCCACGAAGCACGGAATGATTTACGCGGCCACCCCTGCCAGTGATATGGTGTGCGGGCCGTGCCAGCTTGCGAGCGGTATCGGGCTTCAGGTGTTCATGACCGGGCGCGGGACTCCTTACGGCCTTGCGGCGGTGCCTGTCATCAAGGTATGTTCCCGCAACGAGATGAAGGCGCAGTGGGAGGACGTAATCGACATCAGCGCGGGAGCTGTTGTTACCGGCGAGAAGACGATCCAGGAGGTCGGGACTGAGCTGTTCAACTTCATCCTTGACGTTGCCAGTGGGACGAAGAAGCCCTACACGGAGCAGTACGGCCTGCACAACTTCCTGTGCATCTTCAACCCCGCCCCCATAACGTAGGGCGTGAATGTGTCCCCCTTGCTGTGATGGTGAGGGGGCAAATCTTCAGCTGGAGGATTGATTGATGTTACTGAACAGCCGTTATGTGCTTCTCAAGTTCATGAAGAACGTTTACGCGGACAGTTTTCTTGACGGCAATATCTACATGAACACGCTTCATTATTTCTGGAACGAGTACAAGATGCTTGCTCCCCTCGCAATGAAGAAAGCCTGCATGAAAGCTCACACAAGCTCTGCCCCTGAAGAAATCCTTATCCCAATAGAAAGCGAAATGCCAGAGTGTCAGGAAGATATTTTAGAGGGGGCAATTGGTGAAGCCAGCATTAAAGATGAGGGCTTGAAGAAGCACCTGCTTTCTGACATGATTATAAGGTCATCAGGCTACCAGTACTGCAATGTGGCGTGTTTCATGAAGCTGAAATATGAGGTCAAAGGCAACCACATACATTATGACCCCCCTTATATGGACGGATTCGGCGGCTCTGTAGTAATCATTGACGATGAGCGCGAACTGCTCAGAAGGATTGACTCATCCGTCAAGAAGCTCGGCTATAAATATCTCTGCGGTGAAGTGGAGTACAAGAACCCCAAACTTGACGGCAAACTCAGCGAAATATCAGAGCGGCATCACTTGTTGCTTCAGTCAGACGAAGAAGTAGAAATCATGAGCCTCCGTCCCGGTGAAATGCGCGACTGTTTCACGAAAGCAAAGAAGTATGCTCACCAGCAGGAATGGAGAATTGCGCTTTACCGCGGTGTCCAAGATACACGTGCATACATGCTCAAGGCAGGCAGCTTGAGAGGCATTGCGCATTGTGTGAGAGCTGATGAGCTTGTGGATGAGCTGGACAACATGTTCTTGAAGGGGAGAATCGCTCCGGGGCTTGCGGGTTATCACGGGAACGTAAGCAGGCAGGAGATGAGAGAGCTTTTTCATGAGCTGGGAGGCCATAAAGCCAAGTTTTTCATGATAGCGGGATAAAATTTGTCCCCTCCCATATTCCAGAGAGGGGATATTCCGTTCACGTGTGAGACTCTAACGCTGACTTGCCGACTAATCCAGCTTGAAGTCGTAATGCTTCGTGTAATCCTCCTGAATGTTCAGCCTTAGTGTCCTGTTCGCGAAATCGTAGACCGCTGTGTGCCACGTCTGCCAGAAATTATTGGGCTGAATGCTCCTGTCGTGCAGCTTGTAGGTGTCAATGCTGTACTGGATGACTGACTTGAAATCCATCGGTGCGTTCGCGATTGTCAGATTCCCTCCAGTGAACTCCGTGTACCAGAACGGATTTGTGTCAGCTTCATACGACTGTGTATACTTCACGCGCTCCATCAGGTGAGACATTCCTTCAGCGGATTTCCCGCCCTCCGCGTAATGCTCCTTCAGGATTGCGTAACGCTCAACTCCGCAGGCACTAGGTGTGAGAATCGGGAAGCCCTCGTAGACTTTTCCCGCAACTGTCTGGCCTGTCTGAGCTATATGCTTTGCGTAAGGAGTGTTCGGCGCGTAGTTGACGTAGAAGTTAGTCATGATGTTGTCCGTGTCGTTTCTTGCGACAAGCTCGCCGTCAATGCACTCAATGATGTACGTCTCCTTCTCGTCAGACAGCATCCAGTGAAGCCCCCATGAGCCGTAACCGCCGTAGATGTCCATGTCCTTGAGCAACTCCACGCCATGAGCGGCAGATTTTGCGTGATCGAGAACGTAGCGGACTACTGAGACAGCATGAATGCGGGGCTTGCCGTAATTTGTCGAGAGCAGAGTCGCGAAGTCCAAGTCAACGGCAGGGGCAACGTTGCAGTTCATGGCCACACCGTTTTCGTTGATGCCGTCAAATGTCAGGTTGGGCATTGCGAGCAGCTCAGCTTCCGAAACTTTGTCGACCTGACCGGATTTCAGCGTGAGAATTGCGGCCATCCCTATGCTTGCGTAACGTCTGCCAGCGGGGCTTCCGTCATCTTTTGCGGCTACCTTGATGACAAATTCCGGGACATCGGCGTAATCAAGATCCAGATTTCGGCCGTAGAAGTTCCCGTTGCGGACAGCAGAACACGCGAAGCCAGTCTTGACCTGTTCGCCCGTCGTGAGGTCTGGAACGTAGTCGGTGTACTCCATGTAGTACAGGTAATCGGCCAGCTTTTTGGGGGCTGTGAAGGGGGATGCCTGCGCCGAAACTGCCAGCATGAGGACAAGAAGCAGCGCGGACATAACAACATGAGCGCGGGATTTTGGTTTGTGCCACGTCATAGTAACAATAATTCCTCCTATGTTAGGATTTCCTACACTTTAATTCTGTTCCACAGGAAAATCAAGCGGGTTAAGTTGACAAGCCGGAACACTCACCGCCTGCGGGACTCTAGCCAGTCCTCCAGGATTATCACCGCCGCTACTTTGTCGACACTCTTCCTGCGCTTCCTGCGTGACGTGTCAGCCTCAATCATCGCCCTCTGCGCTATCACCGTCGTGAACCTCTCATCCCACATCACTAACTCGATGCCCGGATAATCCGCCCTCAGTCCGTCAACGATTGCTGAGACTCTCCCGGCCGCCTCGCTTGGTTTGCCGTCAGTCCTCAGAGGGAGTCCCACGACTACAACAGCAGGGTCATACTTCCTGACAGCCTCGCCGAAATCCTCCCGCCAAGTCCCAGCGTTCCAGACACCCAAGCCCTGAGCGACAATCCGGGACGGATCAGACACAGCAGCACCAATCCTCACCGTCCCAATGTCAAGAGCAATAACCCGGCCGCTAGCCATTAACCTGCGACTTCACGAGCTCACGAATCCGGGTCAGAGCCTCAGAAAGTTTCGCGCCATTCTTCCCGCCGCCTTGAGCGAGATTCTTGCGTCCCCCTCCTTTTCCGCCGAGAATAGCGCAGGCTTCCTTCACCAGAGTCCCGGCATTCACTCCCATGTTCACAGCTTTGTCATCGGCCATGACTGCGAGCTGGCACGACTCATCCTCACTGCTGACCGACGCAAGCACAACGATATTCGCTTCAGGTCTCGCCCTTGCCTTGTCGCCAATATCACGGAGCATGTTGGCCGGAATGTCAGGGAATCTCCCTACCTGCAGCAACACACCGTTCACATCCTCACGCTCAAGGAAGCTCTCTGAGTTGTCGAGAAGCTCGCGCAACTTCGCCGCCTGAATCTGGGACTTCATGGCCTTCAAGTCGTCAACAAGAGCCTTAGCCCTGTCAGCAAGTCCGTCCTCATCCGTCGACAGCAGGGCGGTCATCGAGTTACGGAGCGCAAAGAGCTTCTGCATGATGGCAAGCACATTCATTCCTGTTGTCGCTAGGATTCTTCTTGTGCCTGACCCTATGCTTTCCTCGCGGAGAATCTTGAAGCTCCCGATGTCCCCTGTCCGTGAGACGTGAAGCCCCCCGCAAAGCTCCATCGAGAATCCCGGAACGTCAACAACCCTCACAATGTCGCCGTATTTCTCATCAAAGAGCGCTTTTGCCCCAAGCGACTGGGCTTCGTCCTTCGTGTGCTCGGTGATGTCGACGGGGATGTTGGCGAGGATTTGAGTGTTGACGATGCGCTCGGCCTCGGCAATCTCACTGTCTGTCACCGCTGAGTGATGGGTGAAGTCGAACCTGAGAATGTCGGGCGTAACGAGTGAGCCTGCCTGCCTGACATGACGGCCCAATACCCGCCCCAGTGCCTCGTGAAGCAAGTGTGTAGCCGTGTGGTTGCGGCGGATTGCGGAGCGTCTCTCATCGTCAGCAAAAGACATCACTTCATCCCCGACGCTGACAGTCCCGGGGGTCTCAAGCCTGACTGTGTGGACTGTGATTTTGCCGTGGGGTACTGTGTTGAAGACGGTCAATGTGAGGCCGTTGACCTTCATCGTGCCTGTGTCGCCGACTTCCCCGCCCCTCTCAGCGTAGAACGGAGTCGTGTCGAGGACAACCTCAAATTCGCCCGCGCCTGTTACGGAGTCAACTCTGCCTTCTGGTGTGATGAGTGCTACTATCTTTCCGCTGTCTGCTGACTTGGTGTAGCCAGTGAAGGTAGTTGCGCCTGTCTCGTTCTCGATCTCAAGGTAGACATCCCCGGTGAGCGCGCTCTTCTTCTGCTTGCTTGAGGCTCTTGCGCGTTCTCTCTGTGCGTTCATGGCCGAAGTGAAGCCCGCCTCATCCAACGTGAAGCCGAGTTCCCCCGCCATTTCCCGCGTGAGCTCAGGGGGGAAACCGTAAGTGTCATACAGCGTGAAGATGACATCTCCGGGAATTTCGGTGATGCCCTGCGATTTCAGGCGGGCTGTCTCGCTGTCGAAAAGCTCCGTGCCCTGTCGCAGCGTCTTGCCGAATTTCTCCTCCTCAAGCGAGATTATCTGCTCGATTACGGGACGCTGTGTAATGAGTTCGCGGTAAGGGTCGCCCATAATCTCAATCAGGATGGGCATGTACTCATTCAGGAACAGCCCCTCAAAGCCTAAGAGCCGTCCGAATCTCACAGCCCTTCTCAGGAGTCGGCGCAACACATAGCCCGGCCCGTCGTTCGAGGGAAGCACCCCGTCAGCAAGCATGAAGGCAACGCTCCTCACGTGGTCGGCAATGACTCTGACGGCCATGTCATCACGCGGATTATTCCCGTAAGTTATCCCGGCTTTCTTGCAGGTGTGAGCGATTAACGGCGTGAAAAGGTCGGTCTCGTAGTCGGTATCAACACCCTGAACAACGCTCGCGAGCCTCTCAAGCCCCATGCCTGTATCAATGTTCTTGTGAGGCAGCAGGGGAAGGCTTCCGTCTTTCTGGCGGTCGAACTGTGTGAACACGAGATTCCATATCTCCATGTACCTGTCGCAGTCGCACCCAACCCCGCATGTAGGCTTTCCGCATGAATACTTCTCGCCGCGGTCATAGTAGATTTCACTGCACGGCCCGCAAGGCCCGGTATCTCCCATGAACCAATAATTGTCGTCCTGCCCGAAACGGTAAATCTTGCTCTCAGGGAGGAATTTCCGCCACGCATTGAAGGCTTCTTCATCATCAAGATAGATTGTCGCGTAGAGCCTCTCAGGTTCAAGCCCGACCCTCTCAGTGAGGAACTCCCACGCCCAAGAAATAGCCTCGTTCTTGAAGTAGCTTCCCCACGTGAAATTTCCCAGCATCTCGAAGAACGTGTGATGCCTCGCAGTCCTGCCGACGTTCTCGATGTCGTTTGTCCTCACACATTTCTGGCTGGTTACGACGCGGGGGTATTCGGGGGACTTTATGCCCAAGTAATACGGCTTGAGGGGAACCATCCCGGCAATCGTGAAGAGCAATGACGGGTCTTCAGGGACAAGGGAAAAACTTTGCAGGTGCTTCGAGCCTTTTTCCTCCCAGAACTTGATGAACATTTCGCGGAGTTCTGACGCTTTACGGTACTGCATGGATTAGGCCTCCTTGTGAGTCAGCTTGTCGATGAACGGCTGAATCAGGTCAACAGGAATCGGGAAGAATGTTGTTGTGTTGCGCTCGCCGGAAATCTCCCGGATTGTCTGAAGGTAACGGAGCTGAAGTGTTACGGGTGATGACTCCATCTTGTGGGCAGCCTCTGAGAGTTTTTCCGCCGCCTGCAATTCTCCTTCCGCCGCAATGATTTTCGCACGGCGTTCACGTTCTGCTTCTGCCTGACGCGCCATAGCCCGCTTCATTCCTTCGGGCAGCTCAAGCTCCTTCACCTCGACAGCGCTCACCTTGATTCCCCACGGGTCTGTGCGCTCATCGATGATGTTCTGCAGCTCCTGGTTGATCTTCTCGCGTGAGGACAATACTTCGTCAAGCTCAACAGCTCCCACAACCGAGCGGAGAGTCGTCTGTGCTAACTGGCTCGTGGCTACAATGTAATTCTCAACCTCGACAACACTTTTCGCCGGGTCAAGTACGCGGAAATACACGACGGCGTTCACCTTGATTGCGACGTTGTCCTTCGTGATTACTTCCTGAACTGGGACATCAAGCGTGAGTATTCTCAGGTCAACCGTAACAGAGCGGTCAATGAACGGGACAATGAAGACGATTCCGGGTCCGCGACTCCCTACAAGCCTTCCCAGCCTGAACAGGACTATGCGCCTGTACTCAGGGATGACCTTGACGGCTGACGAAACCACAAGCAGGAGGATGAATCCTGCCACCATGATGCTGCCCAAGCTGGAAAAAATTGTGCCTATGTCTCTTGCGTCGATTACCATTGTGATTATTCTCCTTCCTTGTCGATTACCACCATTGCGACGGCGTAATCTTTCTCGTGTGATATTGATACGAAAATTTTTGCTGACTGAAGCGCGAGCCCGCCCGTGAGCCTGATGCTTGGGACACCGTCCGTGTGTACCAGTGAGAACTCCCGCCCGAACATGACGGTGTAGACTGACTTCCCCGACGCTTTGCAGAAGGCCTCCCTTGCCGCAAACGCACCCGCATAGCTCTCGTAACGCCTTTCACCCTTTGACTCGCAGTACGAGATTTCTTCCGGGCTGAATATCTCATCCCTGAAATGCCGGGACCGCAAAGCCTTCCTCATCCTGTCTACGCTGCACAAGTCAACGCCTATTCCTGAAACCATCGCTTGAACTTGCCCAGAATCCCGGAGTCCTCATCACTCACCGGAGCCTTCATCTCGTCAGCAAGAGACCTGATGATTTCGCGCTGTTTGTCGGTGAGCTTCTTGGGTATCTCAATGTAGACGTGAACATAGAAATCCCCGGCGGCCTTCGAGTTGAGGCGGGGCATTCCCTTACCTTTGAGCTTGAGGACTTGGCCGTGCTGAGTTCCTGCCGGGACTGTCAGGGTCTCTTCATGGCCGTCAAGGGTCTTGATTTTCGCCTCAGTGCCTAAGACAGCCTGCGGGTAAGTGAGGATGAGCGTTGTGTGCAAGTCCGCGCCGTCCCTCTCGAAATCCGGGTGAACCTCAACGTCGATAATCAGGTACAAATCACCGGGTGGGCCTCCGTTCACGCCAGCCTCGCCAGCTTCCGGAACCCGCATCCTCATGTTGCTTGCGACTCCAGCCGGGATTTTGACCTCGATTGTGTGCTTCCTGCGGATGCGGCCTGTACCCTTGCACTCACTGCACTTCTCGCGGATGATTTTCCCCGTTCCATGACAATCAGGGCATGTGCTGACGCTCTCGAATATCCCGAACATTGTCTGCTGTCTCTGTCTCACGCTGCCCTGGCCGTTGCAGTGCGGGCATGTCTCAGGCTTAGTCCCCGGTTTTGCTCCTGTCCCGTTGCAGTCCTGGCATGTCTCGTACTTCATCACGTCAATATCACGCATAACTCCCTTCATGGCCTCAAGGAGCGTAACGTGAACAACCTGCTCGATGTCGTCGCCCTGTCTCGGTGAGCTTGCTGACTGCCTGCGTGATGAGCCGAATCCCCCGAAGCCTCCGCCGAATGCCTGCGCGAAAATGTCCCCGAACAAGTCCCCCAAGTCCTGCCCGCCCATTCCCCCGAAAGGATTTCCTGTGTTTGCGTCGGCCGTGCCGAACTGGTCATATCTTGCGCGTTTCTCCGGGTCATTGAGGACGGAATAAGCCGCGTTGATTTTCTTGAACTTCTCTTCCGCTTCCTTGTCGCCGGGATGGGAGTCCGGGTGATACTGATGTACTAGCTTCCTGTAAGCCTTCTTGATATCCGCCTGTGAAGCGTCTCTTGGGACTTCAAGAATCGCGTATAAATCCTCCAAACGTTGCTTGCCTCCCTAAAGAAATACCCCCCGCATTCACACGAGGGGCATAACAGTTATCCGTGTGCCTAGCGTGAAGTTGTCGTGCGTCTTCTCTGCTGTGTGTTTGTACTGCGCGCCGGGGCTTCAAGCCTGCGTTTCAGCTCCTGGGCGGGACGGTAATCGGGATTGATCTCAAGAGCCTTGTTCGCCCATTCAAGAGCCTCGTCACGCCTCCCGCGCAGTCTCTCAGCGGCAAGCCCGGCCCAGTAAGCGGCAAGATAATTCGCTGACGGCTCGGCCTCAAACGCTTTTGTGTACTCCTCCAGTGCCTGGGTCACCCTGTTTGAGCTGTAGCGTGAGTAAGCCTCCCTCTGCATGGCGATAAGCTCGCGGCGTTTCTCCGCTGGAATCTTGTAGGTGAGGATCATCGCGGCTTCTGTCGAGCTGTTAGGGTCAAACGCCGGAAGCTCCTTGATGAGTGTCTCAAGCTCTGCAAGCTCCGCGGACTTCCTTGTTGCCTCAGCTTCGCGGTTCATGAGGGCTGTATCGCGCTCTCCAAGCGAGGCCGTCGCTTCCGTGAGCTTCTTGTTGTTGGCCTCAAGCTCTGACTCCCTTGCGGTGAGGTCTGCTTCTTTCCTGGCAAGCTCGGCTTCATGAGTGCTGACTTTCTCGGTTGACTCGGCAAGTTTCTTCTCTGCGTCGCTGACGGCTGATTCACGTGCGGCCACAGCTTCCTCACGTGCCTTTAGCGCGGCATCCTTTGACTGGAGCTCTGTCTCCCAAGCTGTGAGCCTGTTTCCTGTTGCCTCGCGTTCTGTGAGGGCCGCTTCACGCTTAACCAGGTCTGCCTCCCGCGCTGTGAGATTGTCCGCGGCTTCCTTCGCTGAGATTTTGGCGTTGAGCTCGGCTTCTCTGGCGGCAAGGTCAGCTTCACGCTTGGCAAGGTCTGCTTCCCTTCCGGCGAGTGCTGAGGATGCCTCTGTGAATCTCTGGCTTTCCTCGGCGAACTTCATCTCACGGCGGGCAAGTTCTGCCTCACGCGCTTTTAGGTCAAGCTCGCGCTTTGTCATCTGGTTTTCGCGGCCGAGAAGGGACGTGCTTATCCCGGAGATTTTGCGGGACTCGGCGTTGATGCTTCTTGCTTTTGCGGCGGAATCTTTTTCCTGCTGGATGAGCTTCGCCTCCCGCCCGGCCAGCTCTTCAGCAAGCGCGTCAAGCTCGGCGGCTTTCTGGTTAAGGGCGTTCTCCCGCAGGGTCATCTCATCGGGCTGTTCATCCTGTGATACCGGCAGGGTGTCTGCGGAAACCGCTTCTGTTTCGTCAGCAAAAGCACAAGGAACAAGGCACATCACCAGCAAGATGACTAGTGCTGTCTTCCTGAACATGATAGTATCCTCCTTAATGCGTGGAATTTTTCTGACCGTAATTCTACAGTAACCGCAACTTTTTCACAAACAGCCCCGATTTTTCCGTGTATAATAAACATCACCGCGAAAAAAATATCACACACAGAGAGGGGACATTATCCACATGTTCAAGCCAAAGGGTATAGTCATACCTGTAGTAACACCGTTTGATGACAGCGGCAAGTTCATGGAAGACGAGTACAAGAAGCTGCTCCAGTACTTCATCGACAACGGGATTCACGGGGTATTTCCTTTCGGGACATCGGGTGAGTTCTACGCGTTCGACAACGGATTTTACCGCCGCGTTCTGGAGGTAACCTGCGAATATGCGCGCGGCAAGATGGACATTTACGCGGGGGCCAACCACATAACGCCCAAGGGAGCGATAGAGCTGGCAAAAATCGCCGAGGAGTGCAAGGTTGACGCATTGAGTGTATTAACGCCGATGTTTGTAAGCCAGACACAGGCTGAGCTTGAGATCTACTACAGGAAGATTGCTGACGCTACTAGCCTTCCAATCGTCATCTACAACAACAAGCCCAAGACCAATGTTGGTGTTGCGCCTGAGACGATTCAGAAGCTGGCGAAAATCCCGAACATCATAGCCGTGAAGGACTCAACTGGGGACATGACCAACAGCGAGGAGTACATCCGCCTGACGAGGGACAACCCGGACTTTGATGTGCTGATGGGACGGGACACGCTGATTTACGCGGCGTTGTGGTACGGAGCTGCGGGGGCTATCACGTCGTGCGGGAACATTGCGCCGAGGATTGCTGTTGACATCTACGAGAACTTCAAGGCGGGGAAATGGGACGCGGCACTTGAGGCACAGTTCAAGCTGAGTGAGCTTCGTATAGCGACGAACATGGGGAGCTTCCCGGTGGTAATCAAGGAGGCACTGAACATGATAGGCTACAACGTGGGGAAATGCGCCGAGCCTATCCAGCCGTTGACGGCCGAACAGCACGCGAAACTTGAGGTTGTGCTGAAGAACATCGGCCTCCTGAAGTAGGACACGACACACAAAAGCCCTCCTCCATCATGCGGGGAGGGTCTCACTTTTCTGGACTCGGAAAGCCTGTGTATGTCCCGAAGCCGAGAAGGTACAGCGACATTGCGAACGATATACCCCTGCTGTCTGCTATACGCCTGATTTCGTCCGCTACTGTGTCATTCGGTACTGCTATGATATCCTCATCACTCACAACCTGCTCCACAACATCAGGAAGTACCATGCACATCCTGTAGAAAGCATCAGCCTCGCCCGTTACAGCATTGTCTTGCGCACATGCTCCCTGAAGTCATGCTCAGAGATGAAATCAAGCGTCCACATATAATTTCTCCAGTCCCTTCCGTATTTCCATCGCAATGTCAAAGGCAAGGTTCACCGGGACAGCATTCCCCACCTGCCTGTACTGGCTCGCAACGCTCCCGGAAAACTGCCATTCGTCCGGGAAAGACTGTATGCGGGCGTTCTCCCTGACGCTGAACGGTCGTATCTCCAGCGGGTGGCATCGCTCGGTCTGCTTCTGAGTCGGTGAAGTCAGCACTGAGAGCGACGGCTCGTCCATGCTCATGCGGCGCAATATTCCGGCGCGTCCTCCTCCCAGGTTCCAGCAGCCCTTCATGTACTCACGTGCGGTTTTCTCCGGGAGATTCCGCCAGTTGCCGCCGGGGGGGATGAGACGGAACAGTTCCTTCTTGCGTTCAGAGTATCTTGCACAGGGGCTTTCCGGGACATTCTGGAGGACATCACGGAGTACCGGCCTGTATTCGCGTGGCTTGGGGAAATCTACAGTGAGTGTGAGACCTTTGCGCGTTCCTATTGTGATGAGACGCTCGCGCTTCTGTGCGTTGCCGTAATCCCACGCGTTGAGGATTTCCCGTTGCACCTTGTACCCGCATTCCCCGAAAACGTCCAGCATTGTCCTGTACGTCCTGCCCTTGTCATGAGAGAGGAGTCCGCGGACGTTCTCGAACAGGAAAACTTTAGGCTGCAATTTCCGCAGAAACACAGCATAGTGGTAGAACAGAGTCCCCCTTGCGTCCTCAAAGCCGAGCTTCTTCCCCGCGTACGAGAATGCCTGACACGGCGCGCCCCCCGAAAGCAAGTCCAGCGCACCCGGCTCAATCCCGAAATGCTCAGGCAGATTCAGGCATGATACCTCGGCTATGTCAGCTTGGATGACGTTCCAGCCCGGACGGTTGACCCTGAGAGTTGCCGCAGCATCCCTGTCAATCTCAACGAGTGCAAGAGGCTCAAAGCCTGCGCGTTCAAGACCAAGAGTAAGCCCGCCAGCCCCCGCGAAAAGTTCTATTGATGTGAGATTCATGATGTCATAATTCTACCAGAGCGCACAAAAAATCCCCCCGGCACAAACCGAGGGGACTCACTCACCGCCTGCTACCCGCCCAGGTACGCCTTCCTGACCTCCTCAGACGCTAACAGCTCCTGCCCTGTCCCGGCCGTTGTAATCTTCCCGGTCTCCATGACGTACCCCCGGCTCGCAATACTCAGAGCCATCTGCGCGTTCTGCTCAACAAGAAGTATCGTCGCCCCTGTCCTGTGCAAGTCCGCGATGATCTCGAATATCTGCTCGACAAGAATCGGTGCAAGACCCATCGACGGCTCATCAAGCATGAGGAGCTTCGGCCTGCTCATCAACGCCCGCCCCATCGCAAGCATCTGCTGCTCACCCCCTGAGAGCGTCCCAGCTGTCTGGTTCATTCTCTCCTTCAGTCGCGGGAAAAGCGAGTACACCTTCTCCATGTCCCCCGAAATGTCGTCGTTCTGCGTGAACGCTCCCATCTCCAGATTCTCCTGCACCGTCATCTGCGCGAAGACTCTCCGTCCTTCCGGCACCTGCGCAAGACCGCGCTCAACTATCTTGTGTGGCGGGACTTTCGCCATAGACTCGCCCAAGAATGACACGCTTCCTGTCGACGGGTGAAGAAGCCCGGATATCGTGTTGAGGGTTGTCGACTTGCCCGCGCCGTTCGCTCCGATTAACGTTACTATTTCGCCCTCGTAAACCTCGAACGAGATTCCCTTTATCGCGTGGATGCTCCCGTAGTAGACGTTGATGTTCTCTACCTTCAAGACTGGCTCAGACATGGTTACGCCTCCTTCTTCCTGCCTAAATACGCCTCAATGACAGCCGGGTTGCTCTGGATTTCGTCGGGTGTACCCTTCGCGATTATGTGGCCGAAATTCAGCACACAAATTCCCTCGCAGATGTTCATCACAAGGCTCATGTCATGCTCAATGAGGATGATTGCTATCTGGAACATCTCGTGTACCTTCCTGATGTTGTCCATCAAGTCAGCAGTCTCAGACGGATTCATCCCCGCGGCAGGCTCATCAAGCAGTAACAGTGAAGGATTAGTCGCCAACGCCCGGACAATCTCAAGCCTTCTCTGCGCACCGTAAGGCAATGACCCCGCAGGAACGTCCGCAACTCCCTGCATGTCGAAAATAGATAACAGCTTCAACGCCCGCCTATGTGCCGCGACTTCCTCACGCCTGTAGTTCGGCAGACGCAAAATCGCGCTGGCCATGTTGTAGCGCATCTCGTTGTTCATGGCCGTCTTCACGTTGTCGATTACGCTCATGTTGCGGAACAGCCTGATGTTCTGGAACGTCCGGGCAATTCCGGCCTTGTTGACCTGCATCGTGTTCATGCCGTGTGTGTCCTGGCCGTTGAGGAGGATTGTCCCGGTCGTGGGCTGGTAAACTTTCGTCAGCAGGTTGAAGACTGTAGTCTTGCCCGCCCCGTTTGGTCCGATTAGTCCGACAATCTCAGTCCGTCCCACAGTCAGGTTGAAATCCTCGACGGCCTTAATGCCTCCGAGAGTGATACCGAGTTTCACGCACTCAAGCACCGGTGCTCTTTCCGCGTCCCTCTCAGGAAGGATTGTTGTTGACGGGACTGGCACATATTTTGTTTTTTCCCTCATGAGTTAGCCTCCTCCTTTCTGCGGAACGGGTTGAAGCGTGATATGAAGTCCTTGATTTCCGCGTTGTTCGTGGCGAGCATCATCACAATCAGGACAATGGCATAAAGCAGCATCCTGTACTCCGAGAAGCCGCGCAGTTTTTCAGGCAATATCGTTAGGACAGCCGCCGCGATAATCCCGCCTAACATGTTCCCCTGCCCTCCCAGCACCACGAAGACCAGTATCAATATTGACGTGTTGAAGTCGAACTTGTTTGCTACGATTGTCGAGTAGTTCATCGCGAACAACGCCCCCGCCGCCCCGGCCAATGCCGCCGACGTAACGAACGCCATCATCTTGTACTTTGTTATGTCGAGTCCGATGCTCTCAGCCGCTATCCTGTCATCACGTATGGCCATGAACGCCCGCCCTGAACGTGAGTTGACGAGGTTGAAGACTATCATCAGCGATATGAACAGCAATATTGCGCCCGCCGGGAATGTCGCGATTTTCTGGATGCCGCTGATTCCCATTGGCCCGCGGATTATGAGCTTGCCGCCGGGTAAGAGCCTCGTTGTGTCAGCTAACATGCTGAAGTGAAGACCGCCTGAATCGACTCCCAAGTAAAAATTGTTGAGTATGCTCTTGATGATTTCGCCGAAAGCCAGCGTAACAATCGCCAGATAGTCCCCCTTCAGCCTCAAGACAGGAATCCCGATGATGAACCCTGCCGCCGCCGCAAAAATTGCCGCAACAATCATCGCAACAGCCAGCCTCACGGGAGCGAACGGGATAATCCCCTGCAAGAGTACAGCCGCCGCCACGCCTGAGAATGCCCCGACAGACATAAAGCCCGCATGACCCAGCGACAACTCACCGAGAATCCCGACAACGAGATTCAGCGATACGGCCATGACCATATAGGCGCAAATCGGCACGAGCATTCCGCGCATTGACGAGCTGAGAAACTTTGTCGAACTCATCACCTGGCATATAACATACGCGACAATCACGACCGCATACGTGAGATAGATTCTTCTTGCCTCGACGCGCTTCAAGTTTATGAGTCTTCGCATTGTCATGATTACACCTTCTCCTGCGTCATTTTTCCGAGCAATCCCGCCGGCTTCACCAGCAGAACCACAATCAGCACCCCGAACACGACCGCGTCCGAGAGCTGGCTCGAAATGTAGGCCTTCGCGAAAATCTCAATCACTCCCAGCATGAGTCCGCCCAAGAACGCCCCCGGTATCGACCCGATTCCCCCGAACACAGCCGCAGTGAATGCCTTGATGCCTGGCAATGCTCCCGTTGTCGGCATGAGAGTCGGGTACGCAGAACACAGCAGCGCCCCCGCAACCGCCGCCAATCCTGAACCAATCGCGAACGTGAGCGAGATTGTAGCGTTGACGTTGATACCCATGAGCTGGGCTGCCCCTTTGTCCTCAGAACACGCGCGCATTGCCTTGCCCATTTTGGTTTTGCCGACAAAGAGAGTCAGTGCCGCCATTATCACGAGACACACGCCGATTGTGAGAGCTGTAATGTGTGAGACCGATAACTCACCGTCAAAGAGCTTGAACGAGCCGCGCCCAATGATTGACGGGAAGACTTTAGGGTTTGACGACCAGAGGAGGAGGGCTGTGTTCTGGAGGAAGTAGCTCATGCCTATAGCCGTAATGAGAACTGCTAGGGATGGTGCCTGACGCAGGGGCTTGTAGGCCAGACGCTCGACGATGATACCGAGCATGGTACACACAGCCATAGCTATTATCACGCCGAGAAACGGGGGAAGCTCATACCGCACTACCATGTAGAAGCAGACATAAGCCCCGACCATAATCACATCACCGTGAGCGAAGTTGAGCATCTTTGCGATCCCGTAGACCATCGTGTAGCCGAGGGCGATTATCGCGTAGATGCTTCCGAGACTTATTCCGCTTATAAAGAAATTCAGGAATGTCATAAGAGAATTGTTGCCTCCTTATTCGTGTGAGATTACTGCATTGTGAGTCGTGAGAAGAATACCTGCCCCCTTAGTCATTTTGCCTCCTTATACGAAAAGAGCAGCCGGAAATTTTTTGTGGCCGACATTCCCGACTGCCCGTGAAATTCAAGTGTTCAGTGTAGAGTGAGTAGCGTGTGGTTTCTGCTTCCCGCTAAACACTACTCACTACCCACTACCCACTACCCACTAACCACTAACCACTAGTCCAGACCGACATACGCGCCGTCTTTGATGACCATGCCCTTGGGGTCTTTGCTGACTTCACCGTTCTTTGCCCACCTGACATTTTCGCCTGTTACTCCGTTGAATGTCATCGTTGTGAACTGCTCAATCATCTTCTGGCAGAGTGTCTCAGCGTCCATATCGGGGGTCGCTTTTGCCTGAGTGAGTGCCTGATAGTACGCGTAAACGCAATCATAGCCATCCGCCGCAAACTGGTTCGGAATCTCGCCGTACTTCTCCTGATACTTCTTGACGAAATTCTGAGTCCTCTCGTCCTTTGCGTCAGCGTTGAACGGTGTTAGCAACATTACGCCTTCAGCAAGCGATTTGTCGAAGCCCTCCATCGTCAAAATACCGTCCATTCCGTCAACCCCAAACCACTTGGGAGCATAACCCATCGCCTGAGCCTGAGCGAGGATGAGGCTTGCGGGCTGGTAGTACATCGGGAGGAATACGAGTTCCGCGCCCTTCTCCTTCGCGTCTGTGAGCTGGACGGAAAAATCTGTGTCGTTGCCGTCCGCAAAAGCTGTCTCGCTCACGATTTCGAGGCCGAACGAGGGGGCTTTCTCGACGAACGTATCACGGATGCCCTTCGAGTAGACATCATCATTCTTCCAGATAACGGCGACTTTCTTGGCAAAACCTTTCTCGCCGATATACTGAGCTGACGCGCTGCCCTGGTTGGGGTCAACAAAGCACATCTGGAACACGTTATCCTTGCCTTCTGTTACTGCTGCTGATGATGCTGACGGTGTGAGGGCAAAAATCCTGTCCGCGAAATTCTCGGCTGCTGTTGCCTCAGCGGGCTTTGACGTTACCGAGCCTAAAGAGACCTGCATACCCCAATCCTTGAGGGCGTTGTAGGCGTTGACGGCCTTTTCTGCGTCGTGGGTGTCGTCCTCGTAACGCAGCTCGAACTGAATATCCCCGCCCATAGCGTTGATCTCTTCCGCCGCTATCTGCGCACCCCTCATCGCCGCTGTTCCGTAAATCGCCGCGCCTCCTGTGAGGGGACCTGTCCCGCCGACCTTGAACGCCGCGCCGAACGCACTTGCTGACATTGCGAGAACGAGCAACGAACATACCAAAACTTTCTTCATCGCGTGAATCTCTCCTTGTGTGATTTATGCCTGACCTGAGAAGCTCCTTCACGGCCATGCGGGAAACTCCCAGGATTACAGCCTCATGATACGAAAAAAGCGGCCTGTCTGGAGTTCAGCCGCCTTCGTTGATTCCGTAATGTTAAGCTCCTCACTCCTGCCGTTATTCAGCTTCAGACTCCCGAATAATATATAGTAGGAATAATTGTGCCCTTTACAGCAAAAAGAGCATTCCCACATTCACAGCTTGTGTTACCCGAAAACTTCCTCATGTGTGCATGCCCTCCTTTATGTCCGATATTGGCGCGCTAGGCAGGATTCGAACCCACGACCTAAGGCTCCGTAGGCCTTCGCTCTATCCAGCTGAGCTACTAGCGCAAAATGGCGGTGGGTGTGAGATTCGAACTCACGATAGAGGTTTTAGCCCCTATACTCACTTAGCAGGCGAGCGCCTTCGACCTACTCGGCCAACCCACCAGTCACGCAAAACGGGAGATATATTACCCCGCCGATAAATTCTTGTCAAATGCTAAATTCGCCGTGTGATATAATTCTGTGAAATTTTCAGGAAAGGTGTAGACAAGAGTGTTTGAGGTTGCTATAATCACGCATCACGCCGCTAATGCGCC
This sequence comes from Synergistaceae bacterium, assembly GCA_017448795.1. GTDB lineage: Bacteria > Synergistota > Synergistia > Synergistales > Aminobacteriaceae > JAFUXM01. The sequence continues at coordinate 64,895 of JAFSKV010000018.1, forward strand.
CGTAACACATGACAAACACAGCGATTATAACACGTCCCGGAGGAAAAATCTTTCGGGGCGTTTTTTGTGCGCTGAGGAGGCCCGGCCATGCTGAGGGGAGTCAAGAATTTCATCAAGTCCCATCTGCTGACGGAGTCGCACCCGTTCTTCATGTCGCTGAACAATTACAGGCTCGCCAAGCAGTACGAGTGCCACTCACGGATGACCTACGCGCAGATCGAGGCAGAAATCAGCAGGAAGTACCGGGCAATGTTCGGGCGGAGTCTCAACTGGGACAACCCGCAGACCTACAACGAGAAAATCCACGTGTCAAAAGTCTACATGCCCACGCCCCTAAAGACCAGACTCGCCGACAAGTTCGCCGTCCGTGAATGGATCACTGAGAGAATCGGCGGGGAATATCTCGTGCCGTTGCTGGGAGTCTATGACTCGTTCGATGAGATTGATTTTGACGCATTGCCCGACTCGTTCGTCATCAAGTGCAATCATGACTGCGGGAGTGTTCCGCTCGTGAAGGACAAAGCCGCCCTCAACATGGCCGCGATGAAACGGAAATATGACGCGCTCATGAGCAAAAATTACGCGTGGCCGGCATTTGAGATGCATTACAGGGACATTCCCCCGCGGATAATTGTCGAGAAGTACATGGGCGGTGCTGTGAGCGACTACAAGTTTCAGTGCTTCAGCGGCGAGCCTTGCTCATGCAGGGTGGACTATGACCGCTTCGGTGACCACAGGCGCAATGTCTACAATATGGACTGGGAAATCATGCCGTTCATGAAGGGACTGTACCGGCACCCGGAGAAAGATTACCCCTGCCCGCCGGAATATGACGAGATGAAGAGGATTGTACGCGAGCTTTCACGCGGAATCGACCAGGTAAGAGCTGACTTGTATCTTGTTGACGGACATATATACTTCGGCGAAATGACTTTCACGAACGCAGGAGGCTTTGAGTACTTTGTGCCTGACGAATGGGACTATAAGCTCGGTGAACTCTGGCAGTTCGACAGCACAGCCCGCGCAAAAGTCCTCGCCCAACATTCCCGCCCGTAACACAAAAAGTGAGAGGCCGCACCCCCCGCTGTCTCTCACACCTTCAACGACGCTGTAATCTTCGTGCCTTCGCCCGGCTTGGAGGCTATCTTCAGAGTCCCGCCCATCAGGCTCATTCTCTCCGTCATGCTCGCAAGCCCCCGGTGCCCCTCAACCCTCAAAGTCTCGTGGTTTATGTGGGAGGAGTCGAACCCGTTCCCGTTGTCCTCAATCTCAAGCATCAAAGCCCCGTCTTCACTCGTGAGCTGGATATTCACCTCATCAGCCTGGCCGTGTCTCACAGCGTTTGATACCGCTTCCTGTATTATCCGCAGAAGTGATAGTATCTTGTCGTTCTCTATTCCAGCCTCGTTTGCTTCCTCGTCGCAGTCTGCCATTATCACAATGTCGTATGCTTGGGACAGTCTTTCGGCCAGCTCCGTTATCGCCTCGTTTATGCCCAGGTCCATCCAGGGCGGCGCAAGCTCGTCACAGAAAGCGCGGAGCTCACGCACGACGGTCTTGGCTATTATCTCTGTGCGCTTCAGGCGGGATGTTTTGTTCTCGTCGTCCTCTATCATGTGTATCTGCTGCAGCAGTGCCGTAACATCCTGCAATGCCCCGTCGTGAATCTCACGTGCCATGTCCATGCGTTCCTGCTCCTGGGCCTGCACGACATCCCGGACATACCTGTTGCGCAAGTTGTCCCGTTCAACGGCTGCCTGCGCGTATCTCTGAAGGGCATTGTGTACGCTCTCGATTTCCTGTATCGTTCCTTCGGGCAGTTTTTCGGGGACATCACGGCCTATTGTCATCCTGTCAATTTTCGAGACAAGAGAACGCAAAGGTGTAACAACCCTCCTCCATAACAGGCGGATAGCAAAGAAGCTCAGTCCGGCCATGACGACAATAAGAACCGGCCATATCCTGACGACACCGACAAGCCCCCCAAGAAGCTGAGTCCATGAGACAGCCGCCACAACATAGCCGCCGCTGGGACGCTTCACAGGATATACAGCAAGGGTGTACTGCGCGCCCTCTTTGTCCTCAACACGTATAGCCTGCCCTACAGGAAGGTTGTTGTGCCATATCGACGAGATTACCCCGATTGAGCCGGGCGAGGATATGATGACTCTTCCGTCCTGCCCGATCAATGCTACCCAGCCCGGTATTGACGGCCCCCATGAGAAGAAAGGGAAGCGCGTGAAATCACTCAGCATTGAGAACGTCCACACGTCAGAGTCAGAACTGAGATGATAGCTCAGGCTTTCCGCCAAGTCCTGAACGTAAGAGCTTACAGCGGCTTCCATTGCTGCCTCTTGGTTCAGCATTCCGGCGACTGCAACAAGGACAACTGCTGCTGAAGGGAGAATCAGTGCGCAAAGCAGGAAGGCCAGGAAGTGAGACCCTGACCCGGCAAATTTTTTCCGTAACTGTGAGAACATTCAGCGGCTATTCTTCCTCAAGGAGTTCTTCCAGCGTAACAACCCCGTATTTCAGGGCAAGAAGAAGAGCCTCCGTTTTGTTGCGTGAGCCGAGCTTGTCATATATCGAGGCTAGGTGTGTCTGTACTGTGCGCTCACTGATGAAAAGTTTTTTTGCAACCTCCTTGCTTGAGAGTCCTTTTGCCGCCAGCAGCAAGACTTCACGTTCACGTACTGAGAGCTGCTCCGGGATAAAATCCTGTTCGCCCATCACAGACGCTACTTCGGGGTCAAGATAGAGTCCGCCTTTTGCCACTGTGGTAATCGCTGTTGTGAGCTCCTTGGGGCTGACGGTCTTCAGGACGAACCCTCTTGCGCCTGCCCTGAGCGAGGCTATCACGTACTGCTGCGCATCGTAGGACGTAAGCATGACTATTGCTGTGTTCATGCCCTCGTTCTTGACTCTCTGGGCGACTTTAACGCCGTCTTCTCCCGGCATACGTATATCAAGAAGTGCAACGTCGGGCCTTAGCTCCCTTATCTTTTCCCACGCCTCAATACCGTCTTCAGCTTCTGCGACAAGCTCGAATGACTCCTCACGCCTCACGAACTCAGCAATTCCTGAGCGTGTCAAAGGGTGGTCATCAGCCAGCAAAATTCTTACAGCCATATGGTTACATCATCTCCAGTGAAAATTTCTGCTACATTCCTATTTCGTGTTCAACGGGACGGAGGGCAATTATCGTTTCAGTGATTACGTCATCGAGCGGCATGTTCATTTTCTCCGCGCCCTGCTTGATGATTTCACGGCTGACTCCGCGCGCAAATGCTTTGTCCTTCCACTTCTTCTTGACGGACTTCAATTCGAGGTCAGCGAGGGATTTTGACGGCCTCACAAGCCCGGCGGTGATGATAAGCCCGGTAAGCTCATCGATCGTGAAGAGTGTGCGTTCAAGGTTGGTTGACGGCTCAACGTCTGTGCATATCCCGTAGCCGTGGGACTGGACGGCGTGAATGATGCTCTCGTCGACCCCCGCGTCCCTGAGAATTCCGGGGGCTACGTGGCAGTGGGTCTCAGGGCTTGCGGCTGTCTCCTCCCAGTCTATGTCGTGGAGGATGCCGGCGATGCCCCAGAGCTCGGGGTCTTCGTGGTACAGCCCGGCGAAGTGGCGCATTGCGGCTTCAACGGCCAGCGCGTGGTGGATGTGGGACTCGTCCTTGTTGTGCCGGCGGAGGAGGTCCAGCGCCTGGTCTCTTGTCGGTATCAATTTATTTCCTCTCCTTTCAACTTATACTTCAGTGCCTTCAGCTTGAGATACTGAGTATGAAATCTCTTGCGGAGCCACCTTTTCAGTCTCATCTTGCTGAACAGTGAGCGCGCCAAAACCAAGATATTCCCGATTACCTTCTTGGGCTGAAGGCGGACGGCTCTCCTCCACGCTGAGAATAACTGCCTGTAATCTCCGGTTGTTCCGTACACGCTGACCCTGTGGCACTCCAGCGCATAATACGCTTCCTTGTTTCCGCGGAGGTAATCGAGATTCTTGCGCTCTATGATGTCGATTGCCGCAGGCTCCGTAGTGATATTGCCAGAGCTTAAATGTTCAATTTCCTCATAATGATAGACAAAAAGCGGCTCATTAACACACGCAAACCTGCATACCCTGCTTACTCTGATGTATGTTTCTCAGTCATCCCTATTCACTACGTTTTCATCCATTCCGCCAGCTTGGACAAGATATTTCGTGCGCATGAGGGGGTTGCTGAATGTCCCGACAAAATCCCCCAGCATCATTCTGCCGTAAACATTGCCCTCAAATGATGGACGGGGTTTGCCGCGTATGAGGTACTCCTTGCCTGTGCGGGGGTCTTGGCAGACAGAAAAGCCCCTGCAGTAGACCAGCCCTGTATCCTCTCCGCATTCCTGAAACCTGGCATACATTTTCTCCAGCTTCTCCGGCAGCCATTCATCATCATCATCAAGATACCCGATGTACTCATAGTACCCCCCCCCCCCGTGCGTATTATTCGCTATGCTGAGGGCTGTATTCCTCGCTCTCTGCGCCCCATAATTCCTGCCGTGCGCAACATAACGAATCCTGCTGTCCTGCCGGGCGTAACCCTCAACCATCTTCCTCACGTCATCACGGAGAGGCCAGTCCGCCGGGCTGTCGTCAACAACGACACAATTCCAGTCCGTGAACGTCTGGGCGATGACACTCCTCAACGCCCGCCCAACCATCTCAGGCCTGCGCTTGTGTGTCGTTATGGCCGCTAGTATCATCCTGCATTCTCCTTGTGGGTATTGTTCGGATAATTATAGCTTGACGGCTGAATATCGCGGTATCACATAAGGCTGATTTTTTCCCGGCGGGCGCGTGTATAATTCACTCATCCAAAATCTCACAGGAGGCAGTCAATCACATGCACAAATTTTTCACGGCTCTGGTGCTCGTTATGCTCCTCATGACCCCGGCCATGTCATCAGCCCACGAGTCCCACGGCAAGAAGTCAGCGATGCTCGTCGTCTCGTTCGGCACGTCAGTCCCGGAAGCAAGAAAGGCAATCGGCAACATAGTAGACACGGTGAAGAAAGAATTTCCCAGCGTCGATGTAAGGCTCGCGTTCACGTCCAACATAATCCGCCGGAAAATTCAGCGTGAACAAGGCGAGTTCATCCCCAACCCGTCCCAAGCACTGGCACAGCTCAACGATGAGGGCTACTCGTTCGTTACTGTCATACCTACCCACATGATACCCGGCGAGGAATACGACGAGGTGCTCGGAATCGTTACGGCGTTCGCTGGTATTGATGGGAAATTCGGCTTTGAGGGAGTCAGGGTATGCAGTCCTTTCCTTGACGGCGTGGGGGGCTGTAACGTCATGGCCGATATACTCATGAAGAGATTTGCCGGGCAGCTTGAGGACAAAGAGACCGGGATAATCCTCATGGGTCATGGAACGCCGGAACACCCCGCTAATGCACAGTACTTGCAGTTACAGCTTGCGTTGAATCAGAGAGCTTACGGGAGATTCTTTGTTGGGACTGTCGAGGCCGCGCCGGAAATCGGTGATGTTGTAGCGGAATTGAAGCGTCATCCCGAAATCAAGAAGCTGACACTCTCACCGCTCATGATAGTAGCAGGAGACCACGCGCACAATGACCTTGCGGGCGAGGATGACCCGGAGTCGTGGATTAACGTCCTCAAGAAGGAAGGCTACAAGGACATAACGACATATCTTGTGGGAATGGGCGAGGACGAGAACCTCTGCCGCGAGCTCATCAGGAAGGTTTACGCTCTCTACACTGACACGGCGGACGGGGAAGAATAATTTGCTGCCTGCCCTGTTGCTTATGGCAATATCACTGTGGCGGATTTCGTCGGGCGAATGGGACATCCCGTTTCCTGACGTGATCCGCTTTTTGCTGGCTGACACGGACTCGGCGCAGGCCTTCGTGATACGCTCGGTGAGGCTTCCCCGCCTGGTATGCTCGCTGTTCACGGGGGGGCTTCTTTCTGTCTCAGGCGCAACACTTCAAGGCTTGCTTGCGAATCCTCTGGCCGAGCCCTACACGCTGGGCATTGCGTCGGGTGCGGCGTTCGGTGCGTCATTCGGGATTCTCGGCGGGGAATGGGCGGTAATGCCTTGTGCTTTTGCGGGGGCAATGTGCGCGCTTGTGCTGACTGGTGCAATCGCTCACAACGGGGGGCGTGAAAGGCTGATACTTGCGGGGGTAATCTCGAACGCTGTCTTGTCTGCCGGCGTAACGTTCATGAAGGCTGTTGCCGGGGACAAAATCGGGGCGGTAGTCTTGTGGCTTATGGGGAGTTTTTCGGGCGCGGGCTGGCGGGATGCCTGGGCGGTCATGGCCGGGAGCGTGGCTGTGATGCTTCCTGCTTACGTGATGGGCAGCGCGCTTGATGCCATGTCGCTTGGTGAGGACAGGGCTTCGGTTCTGGGAGTGAATGAGGGACGCGTTAGGGTGAGTCTTCTTGTGTCAGCGTCAGTAGGCGTGTCATTGTGTGTGAGTTCGTTCGGTGTGATTGGGTTTGTTGGGCTGGTTGTGCCTCATATAGCGCGGGGGATTGTCGGGGCGAAGCACAGGCGTGTGATGATTGAGGCGTTCATGATTGGTGCGGGGATGATGACTCTTGCGGACGGTGCTGCGCAGATGATGGGGGAGATTCCTGCGGGTGTGGTTACTGCGTTATGCGGGGGGCCGTTCCTGTGCTGGTTACTTGCGGTGAGAAAGTGATAACTCTTCGGCGTATGATGATGCCCGGAACTTTCCGCCCGGTATGAAGGGAGAGTCGCCGTAATTCTTCCAGCCTTCGAGGTCATAGCCTGATGCTTTGAGGGACTCGCGGACAATCTTGCGGCATAAGTCTTCGGCTTCCTCGTAGGTGTCAAACTCTCCTGCTTGGTAGCGTTCTGACTCGTCAGCAAAGTGATAATTGTCGTCAACCATTACTGTATACTTCATCACGCACATATCCATCCGGGGGAGCAACGAAAGTATCATCGTCAACAGAGCCGTATGTGTTCATAACGTACTCATGCCAACCTTCCGGGGTGTCATAGTCGAACACCTTGTACCTTATCTTGCGTCCGTTGTAATCAATTTCCTTGTAGCGCATAATTCATTCCTCCTTTGGGATGCGTACATTATAGCACGGGCAGGCATCCCCTCATGTGGTATACTCTCACAAAATCCCAAGAAAGGAGCTTGACAAAGTGCAAAACCGCGCCATAATTGACACGACACGACACGACACGACACGAC
>JAFSKV010000019.1 GCA_017448795.1 Synergistaceae bacterium
GGCGTTATGGTCGGCGGGACTGTCGTAATCTTCAGCGGAGACAGCGACAGAATCAGCCGGGCTATGCAGTACTACAGGGACAAGAATATTCGCGTGGAGGTGCTGAACGATGCAAGAGCTGATGCCTAACCTGATGAGGAGGCTCCCAGAGTTCTGGAAGGCCTGCGGTGATACATTGCTGATGGAGGCGTGGTCGGGGGCAATAATATTCGTGCTTGGGCTGATATTCGGGATAATCTTAACTGTAACCAAACCCGGCGGAATCATGCAGAACCGTCCGCTGTATCAGGCACTCGACAAAGTCATCAACCTTTTCCGCTCGATACCCTTCATCATCCTGCTGACTGCGTTAATGCCGTTGTCCCGCGCAATCATGGGGACGGCGATTTATGTCCGCGGCGTGATTGTGCCGTTAGTGTTCGGGGCGACTCCGTTTTTTGCCCGGCAGGTTGAGAGCGCGTTAGCTCAGACGGACAAGGGGCTAGTTGAGGCGGCTTTGTCGATGGGATCGAGTCCATTCGAGGTGATATTCAGGGTGTACTTGCGTGAGAGCCTTGCGCCGATAATCCGGGCAATCACAATCACAATCATAAGCCTTCTGGGACTTACTGCGATGGCTGGGGCTGTGGGAGCCGGGGGGCTTGGGGATTTCGCGATAAGATACGGCCATGACAGGAACATGCAGGACATCACATGGGTAGTTGTGGGCGTTCTCGTGGCGGGCGTGAGCGTGGTGCAGTGGCTGGGTGAGTATTTCGCCCGGAAGAACACACACTGACATAGTCGGCATTATGGGGTAAAATATCCCGCAATATTTCACGAAAGGAAGTATGCAGTAATGGCAAGAAAAGTTTTGTTGTCGCTGGTTCTGGTTATTGCGCTGGCGGCCGGTGCGTTTGCTGACGTAACAGTGAGGCTCGGAGTTACCGGGAGCGTCTACGATGAGATGTGGCAGCCCGTGAAGGACATGCTCGCGAAGGAAGGAATCGACCTCGAAATCATCCAGTTCACGGACTACGTTACGCCCAACCGCGCGCTTGCTGACGGTGATATTGACCTGAACGGATTCCAGCACAGGATATATTTTGCTGACGAGCTGGAGAGCAGGGGCTACAAGCTCACCAACATAGCCAACACGTTTGTTGTTCCCCTGAATCTGTACTCCATCAAGATAAAGACGCTGGACGAAATCAAGGACGGCGACGTTATCGCAATCCCCAATGACCCCACCAACGGAGGCCGGGCGATAAAGGTGCTGGCAACTTCCGGGCTGATTACGCTCCGTGAGGGAGCAGGCTTCAACCCAACAAAGGAAGACATAGCCAGCTACAGCAAGAAGATAACGATACAGGAGCTTGCGGCGAACACGATACCGTCAGCACTTCCTGACATAGCCGCCGGAGTCATCAACGACACTTACGCGCTGGATTACGGGCTGAAGGCAAGCGATGCTGTGTTTGCTGACCAGGCACGCGAGAAGGAGTACTGGAACTTGATTGCGGCTAGGACTGCTGACCTTGAGGACCCGGCGAAACTTGAGACCTACACGAAGGTCGTGAAGGCGTACCAAAGTGAGGCAATGAAGGCGCATTTGGCGGAGCTTTACGGCGGGTTCTTCCGTCCTGTGGGATGGGATGAGGATTTGCTTGCACCCTTCAGGAAGTAACAGGGAAATTCACTGCCCCCTTGGCTTTGACGGCTGAGGGGGATTTTTTTTGCCTGAATGCTATAATCAGTGCATCAAATTACTTAGGGGAAATTCATACATGTTACGCAGATTGACGCTGTTATCTCTGGCCGTGTTCATATTCATAGAGTGGGGGTCTCTCACTGATGAGCGCGCTAAATTCGGCATCGCTAAGGGAAATCCCTTCATCCGTGAAGTTGTGCTTACGTTCGACGACGGGCCGCGTGAAACTGGTATGCAGGAGCTTGACGCGGTAATGTCCAGCTTTGACGTTAAGGCTACGTTCTTTCTTGTGGGAAAATTCGCCGAGCGTTATCCTCATATCACGCTCATGTTACACCGTCAGGGCTACGAGCTGGCCAATCACACCTACACTCATCCGCGACTGTATCAGGATCACACAGCCCACATAGTCAGGCAGTGCGAAAGGTGCGATGAGGTACTAGAACGGCTCGGAATACGCAAGACACGATTCCTGCGTCCGCCGGGAGGACATTTCAACATGGAAATCTTCAACGCCATGCGCCGCATGAACCTCAAGCTGGGACTCTGGTCGCTCAACACAGCTGACTACACCGGCCGTCCTGCAGAGGAGATATACAACGTCATCGCCGGGAGCGTGAGGAACGGGGATATTATCCTCATGCATTCCGGGACACCGAACACTGTCGAGGCACTCCCCAGAATCATCCGGGAGCTACACAGGCGGGGGTTCACGATTGTGAGGCTTGAGGACATGTGGAACGGGGGCAGGACTTAGCCTCACTCGTCCCAGCCCCAGCGGCTTATAGTGAAGTACATCCTCCCTCCCTCCTGTACTTCCTCCTTGTACTCAATCCACGAAGGCGGCGTGAAGTTCTCCCGTATAAGCCCGCAAAGCTCATTAAGAACCTCCGCGCTGTCCAGCTTCGACAGTTCAGGCAGCCTCACCCCCTGCAACAGACTCTTCATCTGCCTGTAAGCATTGACCCTCGCAGCACCCTCCTGCATCATGTACAGGAACAGCTGCTTGGGCCCCTGCCTCTTGTCCTCGCCGTAAAAGTCCACGCGGATTATCGGCATGTTGTCCTTCCTGCGGTAAATCACCTTCCAGTACCACGAGTCTACCTTCATCCTCTGGAAGCCCGGCCTTGTGTCCTCGTCGCCGGGGATAACGGACTCACTCACGCCCTCCATGATGTCCTCGGTCACGCTCAAGTCCGAAATCTCGCTGAAGATATGCCCGCAGTGAACGCACTCCCTCGCCCGCTTCATGACGGTGTTCTTGCAGTTGGGGCAGATCTTGAACATGTCGCCGAGTTCTTGGGACTTCTTCCCGGTCTTTACGGTTCTTCTTGGGGGAATGATTTTCGTTACCGCCCCATGACGCGCAATGTTGCCCGCGAAATCCAGAACAAGGCAGTCCTGATGATGCCCCGGACTCTTAACCCTCATTCCCCGCCCGCTCATCTGCATGTAGAGTCCCGGTGAGAGCGTGGGGCGAGCCATAACGATAACGTCAATATCCGGGTAATCGAAGCCGGTCGTGGCGACTCCTACGTTGGTTACGGCGCGTATCTTCCCGGCCTTGAAGTCGGCAAAAATCCTGTCGCGCTCAGCCGGGGTTGTCTTGCTGGTGATGGCCTCAGCGCGGACTCCCTGGGCGATGAACTCGTCCCTCATTTTTTCGGCGTGTGAAATGCTGACACAGAACACGAGCCATGCCCGGCGGTTGCCTGCACGTCTGATTGTCTCGGCAACAACCTTGCTGTTCACGTCCGAGCTGTTCACGCGCTCCTCGAGTTCCTGCTTCTCGTAGTCGCCCTGAACCTTCTTGATGCCCTCGACGTTCATCTTGAGGTCGGTGAAGGTTGACGTTAGGCGCGCAAGAAATCCCCGCTTCACCAGCTCCTCGATTGTTACGGACTCGATCAGCGCCTGGAATATAGCGTCGTCGCCCTCGGTCAGCAAACCCTGGCCGAGTCTGTAGGGCGTGGCGGTCAGCCCTATCATGCGCAGTTTGGGGTTAATCTCGCTGAGTGAGGACAATAAACGCCGGTACATTCCCGCGTCCTCGTTCTGTATCATGTGGGCTTCGTCTACTATCACGACATCTATTCGCCCTAACTCATCAGATTTCCGCCATATAGACTGGATGCCTGCCACCGTGATTGAGTCGGTCTGCTTTGTGCCCAGCCCTGCGCTGTAGATTGCGAGGGGGGCTTGTGGCCATGCGAGTTTGATTTTCTCCGCGTCCTGAACGAGTAGCTCCTTGACGTGAGAGAGCACGAGGAGTTTCGCGTCGGGCTTCTTTCGCAGTATGTCCTCGCAGAATCCGGCTATGATGTGGGCTTTCCCTGAGCCTGTGGGTGCGACTATGCAGGGGTTGCCTTCGTGTTCGCGGAGCCACTTGTAGGTCTCGCGGATTGCCTTAAGCTGGTAGTCTCTGAGCAAATTTTTCCCTCCTAGATGAAGTTAGTGTAATATTACTACAGAGGTGGTTGACTATGGCTGTGAAAGCGTTAAGTTTCAGGGCTGATGAGAGTGAAATAGCCGAAATCAAGAAGGCGGCATCAATGTTCAAGATGTCTGTGGCTGGATTGTTGCGCGAGGCTGTGAGGGAGTTCATAGAGAACAGAAGGAAGGAGGAGTTTTTCAGGAGGCTTGAGAATGTGGAGGAAGCATCGCCGGAAGAGTCAGCTGAGATTCTCGCGATGATTGACAGCATGACCGATGATGACTGGGAGACGGCCTCAGTGAAGCACGTCATATTAGGCGCGTAAACATGGCATTGCGTGAATATGACATCGACTACAAGAAGCCTGCCGAAAAATTTTTCAGGAAACATGAAGATGTCAGGCAAAAATACGAGGCAGACTTAGCCGTTTTCCTCACGGATGAATCCTCAGCAAGGGTTGATGTGAAGAATATCAAGGGCAAGAGGTGTGAATATTACCGGATGCGTATAGGAAGCTGGCGTGTGATATTCATGATTGCTGACGGAAAAATCACTGTCGTCAACACGATTCTTGCTGGCTCACGCGGAGACATCTACAAGAAGATTGGCGGCCTGAATTAGGAGATTGATACGGCGCAAAAAATTACCCCCTCCGTTGTGGAAGGGGTTTTTGTTTGTGTGTTAGTGTCTGGATTTCGTGAGGGTGGTTGCCACGAGGGTGAGTGCGAGGACTGCCGGGAATGAGGAACAGCCTCCTCCGCCTGATGATGTTCCGGGTGTAGGCTCTGGGTCTGGTTTCGGAGTCGGGTCTGTGGTCGTCTTGGACATCACGATATGGGTGCTGAAAGTCCGCGCTGTGTCAGCCGCAAGATCTGCCGCCGCAATTATCGTGCCGGGCAGTGTGGTTACCGTTCCGCCTGACTCCGTGAAGATTTGCGCCGTCGTCAGGGATTTTGTGATTGCTGAGGGGCTGAACGATGACTCCCCGAAAACGCTCCTGTCAGCAAGATACACCCTAAGCTCCGTGTCAGTCCCAACCAGATCCGCCGGAACAGTCAGGGGGAACGCGTAATATCCTGACTGGCTGACGTTGAGGCTTCCCTGCGTGGATATGACATCGAGGCTGAGGGCGGCCAGTGCGTTTGTGATGCGCGAGGTTGGGGCTTGGGGTGCGGCCATGTCGGACGATGATATGTAGCTCACGTTGTCGGGGGTTATGCCGAGTGCCTGAGCGATGGTGCTGAGGGCTTCGGGCTTGGGAGTCGGGACGGGGGTATCTTGGCTGATTGGGCCGGGTGCTGGAATGTCCTTGCTGGTGTTGCCGCCGATGTCATCGCTGATGGGTGCGGGGTCGTCGTTGCTCGTGTTTCTGGCAGGAAGGACAGTCATACGACATTGAGTAGACCCCACATCGTATGTGCCATCGTCGTACTGTACAGTAGCTCTAACGGTGAAAAGGAAATCTCCTGCAACTGTCGGCTTCCCCCTGATTTTGCACCTATCGTCTGGTGTTTCCTCAAGGTAACAGTTCGGTGGCAGCTCTCCTTCTGTAACCCTAAATGTAACCTCAGCAGAGTTAAACAGCAGAACGCTTATTTCTGCATTTGCTTCTTCGCCCACGTAATTTTCATAAGTCTTGAAACGCACCAGCACTGCCCACGACACCGCCGCCATGACCCCAACCAGCACCACAGCCAGCACCATTACCGCATACTTCTTCATGCTAACTCCTCCAGTCATGAAATGTTTTGCCGCAAAATCCACAATACACATGACCGCGTCCCCTTGGGTTATGGTATAATAGCAACATAAAGTAAGGGAGACGGGATTCTTTCTCGCCATGTGTTATGATTTTACGAGCAAAGTAATTATAGCACACCTTGCTTTTTTCATGGCCAGAATCAGAAATCACCCGCGCAAAAAACAACCTCCCCGCTCATCACAGGGAGGCAGCATATTTCCCTCACATCACTAACCCTTCGCCGCAAGCTCCAGAATCTTTATGACCGTCTCACTCGCCTTCTCCATCACCTGAACCGACACAAACTCATACCGCCCGTGATAGTTGTGGCCGCCGATAAAGATATTCGGGGTAATCAGCCCCCGCCACGATAAAGCCGCCCCGTCCGTTCCCCCGCGCATGGCCTTGAAGTACGGCTCAATCCCGATTCCCTTCATCGCCCTCACAGCAAGGTCAACAATCTCCATGTGGCCGTCCAGCTTCTCGCGCATGTTGTAGTACTGGTCGTGCATCTCAAGCTCGAAACGTTCAGCCCCGTACTTCCTCCGCATCCAGTCAACACAGTCCGCAAAAAACTTCTTCCGCGCCTCGAACTTCGCCTTGTCATGGTCGCGGATGATGAAGTGAAGCTCGGCGTTCTCCGTGTCTCCGCTGAACGTCAAGCAGTGATAGTAGCCCTCGTACTTTTCCGTCGTAGCAGGGGTCTCGTGGGCAGGTAACATTCCGAGAAACTCATTGCCCATCATTACCGCGCTCAACATGAGGCCTTTTGCTGACCCGGGATGCACCGAGCGGCCATGAATCTTTACGGTTGCGCTGGCGGCGTTGAAGTTCTCATAGCTTATCTCGCCCAAGTCGCCCCCGTCCAGAGTGTACGCGAAATCCGCCCCGAACGCCTCAATGTCCAGATGACCCGCAAGCTCGCTGATTTCCTCGTCGGGAGTGAAGGCAACGCAGATTTTCCCGTGCTCAAATTCCGGGTGGGCAATGATCCAGTCAACCGCGCCCATAACTTCAGCCATCCCCGCCTTGTCGTCAGCACCGAGAAGAGTCGTCCCGTCCGTAACAACAAGGTCATGGCCGATGTAATTCTTCATGAACGGGAAATCTTCAGGCGACATTATGACGTTGAGGGCCTCATTGAGGACGATGTTTCCGCCGTCATAGTTCTTCACGACTCTGGCTTTGACGTTTTTCCCGGAGGCTTCGGCGGCTGTGTCCATGTGGGTGATGAAGCCGATTGCGGGGATCTTGCGGTCAGTGTTGGCGGGCAATGACCCCGTAACGTAGCAGTACTCGCTGACTTTGACGTTCTCGAATCCGCGCTCGTTAAGCTCACGTTCCATCTCACGCGCAAGCTCCCATTGTGTGTCGGTGCTTGGGACTTTTCCGGCTAATCCGGCGGCCTCGTCTGACTGCGTGTCATACTTCACGTACTTCAAGAAATGCTCAAGTGTTGTGTACATTCTATATCTCCTTTGCGAAATGACATGCCGCGTAGTGTCCCGGCAAAACCTCCCTCAACGCCGGGGGAGTCGTCCTGCATATCTCCTGAGCGTAACGGCATCTTCCGGCGAAACGGCACGCGTTGGGCGGCTCAATCGGACTCGGCACATCGCCCTCAAGTATAATGCGTTCCCTGTTCACGTCCAGTTTTGCGAGCGGAATTGCTGACAGTAACGCCTGCGTGTACGGGTGAAGGGGCTTGCTGAACAGTTCCTTGTATTCTGACAGCTCCACAATCTGGCCGAGATACATCACCGCGATTCTGTCTGAGACGTGGCGGACGACGCTCAAGTTGTGGGAGATGAACACGTAGGTGTACGCAAACTCCTTCTGTAACTCGTTGAGCAGGTTCAAGATTTGCGCCTGTATGCACACGTCCAACGCTGAGACCGGCTCATCCAGCACAATAAATTCCGGGTTGAGGGCAAGAGACCGGGCTATTCCGATTCGCTGCCTACGTCCTCCGTCCAATTCGTGGGGGTAACTGTTCTCCAGACGCTCGGCGAGTCCTACCGTGTCCATCAGTGAGCGGATTTTCCGGCGCATCTCGTTCTTGTCAGGGTAGATATTGTTGACGATGAGAGGCTCGGCGATGAGTTCCCACACCGAGAGTCGGGGGTTGAGGCACGAATAAGGGTCTTGGAAGACTATCTGCACTCTTTTCCGCAATACCTTCATCTCGGAGGGAGTCGCTTTCGTTACGTCAGTGTAGCCGTCATCGTTGGGATTCTTCAGGAGGACTTTACCCGCCGTGCTGTCGAGAAGACGAATCAAGCACCGTCCCAGTGTCGATTTCCCGCAACCAGACTCGCCCACAAGCCCCAGAGTCTCACCCTTCATTATCTCGAAGCTCACATCGTCAACCGCGTGAAGCATCCCCCTTTTCGTGGCAAAATACTTTTTGAGGTTCTCAACGCGAATATATGCTCCGTCCATCATAACGCCTCCCCGTTCATGAACTTCTTTACGCACAAAGGACACGCCGCAAAATGTCCCGGCTCTGCCTCCTGCATCTCAGGGCGGACTCCCGCGCATTCCTCCGTCGCCACACTGCAGCGGGGGTGAAACGCGCATCCCGACGGAAGGTTCACAGGGTCAGGCATGAGTCCCGGTATCACTGGAAGCTCGTCAACATCCTCGTCAATGTCCGGCACTGAACGGAACAGCCCCCGCGTGTAGGGGTGTATCGGGTTCGTGTACAGCGAGCGTTTGTCAGCGTACTCAACAACCCTTCCCGCGTACATTATGGCCACCTTGTCGCAAATGTCAGCAACTATCCCCAAGTCGTGCGTGATGAGTATCATTGAGGCCGAGAATTTCTGCTTCAGCTCCTTCATGAGTTCGAGGACTTGTGCCTGTATCGTTACGTCAAGCGCGGTGGTCGGCTCGTCAGCAATCAGAAGCTCAGGGTCGCAGGCAAGCGCAATCGCTATCACGACTCTCTGCTTCATCCCCCCTGAGAACTGGTGCGGGTAATCGTGCATCCTTTCGCGCCGAATCCCAACAAGCTCCAGCATGTCCCCCGCCAGCTTCAAGGCCTCAGCGTGTGATACGTTCTTATGCAGGGAAATCATCTCGGCTATCTGCTTGTCGACCGTCATAACAGGGTTCAGGCTCGTCATTGGATCTTGGAATATCATTGCTATCTTCTCGCCGCGAATTTTCCGCATCTCTGACTCGGACTTGGCCAGCAAATTCTCACCGTTGAAGAGAATCTCGCCCGACTTGATTTTGCCGTTGACTGAGGAAATCAGCCGCATTATTCCGAGGGCCGTCGTAGTTTTCCCCGCGCCAGTCTCGCCGACAAACCCAAGAGATTCCCCGCGCCCCAGCGTGAGATTAAGTCCTTCAACCGCGTGGACTGTCCCGCCTTCAGACTCGTAATGTATCGTCAAGTCCTTGATGTCTAGCATAGTCTCATTCATCATCATCACCTCTTCAGCTTCGGGTCTAATGCGTCGCGCAGGCCGTCACCCAGAAAGTTCAGGGCTAGTATCGTCAGCATTATCGCCAGTCCGGGGTACAGCGTCATGTGCGGGTAATCGCGAATGTACTGCCTGCCGCCTGAGAGCATCGCGCCCCATTCAGGATTGGGAGGCTGGATTCCGAGACCGATGAACGACAAGCCCGCCGCGTTGAGGATTGCTGAGGCCACGCCTAATGTTGACTGGACGATGATGGGTGCCATTGAGTTGGGGATTATGTGCTTGAGGATGATGCGCAGGTCTGAGCTTCCCGCCGCTCTTGCCGCCTCTATGAACTCCATTGACCGAATCGACAAGACAGACCCCCGGACAATTCGGGCATAAGTTGGGACTGCTGATATTCCGACCGCTATCATCAGGTTCATGAGACTCGGACCGAGTGCCGCAACAATCGCAATCGCCAGCAACGTCTGAGGTATCGACAGAAGGACATCCATCACGCGCATTATTGTGTTGTCGAGCCTCCCGCTGTAGTAGCCTGAGACCGCCCCCAGCATCCCGCCGGTAACAAGAGCAATCCCGACAGCGATGAAGCCTACCTGAAGTGAGACCCTCGCGCCGTAAATGAGCCTGCTCAAAATGTCCCGGCCGAACTCGTCAGTGCCAAGCCAGTGTTGCGCCGAAGGTGTCTCGAACATGTGCATCAAGTCCTGCTTTATGGGGCTGTAAGGCGAGATTATTTCCGCGAACATCGCGCAGAACACAAGCACCGCTATTATCGCAAGCCCGAACATCGCAAGAGGACTCCGGCTCAGTCTCACCATAACGTCCATGAAGGGGCTTCGTCTTTTGCGGACAAGCTCAGGGGTAATATCATTCGTCATCCGTCATCCCTCCTATTTCAGCTCGGCCTTTATGCGCGGGTCAATGTACGCATACAGAAGGTCAACCAGAAGATTCACGATGCTGAATGTGATTGCGATGAAGAGGACTCCCCCCTGCACCATCGGGTAATCACGGCTCATTATCGCGTTCACCATCAGCCTCCCGACGCCAGGCACGGCGAATATCGACTCGGTCAGAATCGCCCCGGACAAGAGCTGCCCGAACTGGAGACCGCACAGCGTTACGACCGGGATTAATGCGTTCCTGAGAGCGTGGACACCGATAACGATTGACTCCTTCTGGCCTTTTGCGCGGGCGGTGCGTATGTAGTCGGCGCGTATGACTTCGAGCATTGACGAGCGCGTCATCCTCGTAACCATGCTGACACTTTGCGCGGCTAATGCGACTGACGGGAGTATCATTGCCTTGAACGTGCTGAAGCCTGACGACGGAAGCCACCTGAGTCTCACGGAGAAGAACAGAATCAGTAACAAGCCCAGCCAGAACACGGGCATTGAGAGTCCGATCATGGCGAAAATCATCGTGATTGTGTCGAACCATGAGTATTGTTTTATCGCGCTGATTATTCCGCAGGGGATGCCGATTATGATTGCGATTATCATTGCGAACGCCGACAGCTTCAGGGTGTAGGGAAACGCCGTGAGTATCTCCTGCATCACCGGCCGCTTGGAGCTGTAGGAGCGTCCTATGTCGCCGTGTGCTACTGCCTTCCACACGTAATTTCCGAACTGGACTAGGAACGGGTCATTGAGTCCCTCCTTGTCGCGGAACTCCTTGATTGCCTCGTCTGTCGCCAAATCTCCGAGTACCATTCTTGCCGGGTCGCCGGGAGTGAAGTAAAGCAGGGTGAACACGCAGAATGCCACGCCGAGAAGCACGGGGATTAACATTATTATTCGCCTGAGTATGTACTTGAGCATGAAATCACTTCCTTGTGTATAAAGTTGACGGCAAGAACCCGGATTGAGTCCCTGCCGCCTGTGTTTTGCGTTACGATTCCTGAGAGCCTCTGTTACTCCTCAAAGTAGACATGCCTGAACGAGTGAACCTCGAACGGGTCAACCTCAAATCCCTTCACGACCTTGCGGACTCCTGCGATTGCCTCGTCATTGTGCAGGTAAATCATCGGGAGCTGGTCGTTGATGTACAGCTGCATATCACGGTAGACCTTTGCGCGCTCCTCGCCGTCAGGAAGGCTTCTGCCCTTCGCGAGCATTGCATCAAGTTCCGGGTCAGCAAACGTCGTGTAGTTGGTGCCTGCGTTGGTCTCAAGCAGCCCCGCCACAGCATAATCCGGGTCAGGAACACTCAATCCCCAGCCCAGAAGGAACACGTCATGCTGCTTCTGCTGAAGGACATTCAGGTACGCGCCCCATTCCTGCTGTACGATTTCGGTCTGTATGCCGAGCTCCGCCAGTTGCGCCTGTATTATCGTGGCCATGTCTACACGTTCTTTGCGCTCGTTGGAACGGATGACGAACTTCAATTTTGCCGGGTCGACTCCTGCCTCAGCGAACAGCCTCTTGGCCTCGTCAACATTCCTCTCATGGACGGGAAGCTCGTTGTTGATGGAGTACTTTGTTACTTCAGGGATAAGACTCCTCGGTGTCTGGCCGACTCCCCTCATGACTGCCCGCTGAATGTTCACGGTGTCAAGAAGGGCGAAGATTGCCTTGCGGACTCTCACGTCGTCAAACGGGGCTTTGTGGACGTTGAAGCCCATGTAGGTTGTTGACGGGATGACTTTGCGCTGAAGCTCAAGCTCCGGGTTGTCCTGAATGCGCCCGAGCTCGATTGTCGTTACGGGATATGCTATGTCTACTGCTCCCGTCTCAAGCTCGATTGTCCTGTTCGTAGGCTCCGGGATTGAGCGCACAATGAGCGTCTGAAATTTCGCCTTGTCGCCCCAATAGTCGTCGAAACGCTCGAAGGTGTAGTGATCTCCTTTTGCCCACTCTTTGAACTTGAACGGGCCTGTTCCTACCGGGTTCATGCCGTAATCATCGCCTGCCGCCTCGACAACCTTCTTGTTGACGATGTTGCCCCAGCTGTGGACGAGGGACGAGAAGAACGGGTAGTTTACCTTCTTCAGGTGGATGATGACGGTGTAGGGGTCGACGATTTCCACGTAGTCCAAATCCTGCGAGTACGTGTGAATGTGTGAACCTGCCGGAGTGTTGGCGCGCTCAAGGCTGAATTTTACATCCTCTGCGGTCATCTCGTCGCCGTTGTGGAATTTCACGCCCTTGCGGAGGTACATCTTGTAGGCGGTGTCGGAGAGGAACTCCCATTTTTCCGCGAGCCCCGGCCGTAATGTCCCGTCAGGATTCAGGAATATCAATGTGTCGTAGATGTGGGAGCAGGCGCGGGATGTGGGATAGTCGTTGTGTCCGATGGGGTCAAGCGTGGTTGCGTCGTACTGGTCGGCAACAACTAGGGTGTCTTTTGCGGACGACATGCCAGCCAGTGAGACAGCAAGCACTAACGCGAGCGCAACTGTGAGAAACTTCTTCACGATAAGGAAGCCTCCTTGTGATTTATGGATATGAACATGATACGCAAGATTAATCCCCGTGTCAAAACGCAATCCCCGTATTCTAGAACGGCCCAAGGTGAATCGCCTGAGCCGCAGCCACAAGCACACACCCCAACGCTACCCACCACATGAATACCCGCCATGAGTAGCGCATCCAGCGGTCAAACGGAACATTCACGATGCCAAACACAGCCATCAATGCCGAGCTTGTGGGAATGACCCAGTTGCAGAAGCCATCGCCGAAATTGAACGCAAGAATAGCCGTCTGCCTCGCCATCCCGATTAGGTCAGAATGAATTTCTTTGAGATCTCTGACAGGGACATTTTCGCGAACGCTCCGCCAACTACGGCCATGATGATGAAACATGCAGACAGCTCATCATATCCCCATTTCCATTGGACACTGCCATATACCATGAGTGAGAGTGATATTACTCTATCCCGGAATACGGTGGAAGCTCCGCGAGATTCTGAGCGAGTCGTACACAGGAAGCAGAACAGCGCGAATGTTGCGAGGACAAAAACAGTCTTCCTGCTGCGGTATTTCAGTGCAACGCTGCCGATTGATGTGAATGGGACGCTGACCCCTCCGACACAAATGCTACACTTATGCACGAGCCCGGCATTATCTGCAAGACGTTGCCGAGGTCTATAGATTTCACGTCCGTAGTTGTCTCACCGCTTCCGTTTCAACAAGTTTACCTTCTCTTGATGAAAATTTGTGTGGATTGGGACATTCTAGCATATGCGGTAAAATATCCTCATCACACGTAACACAGGAGGAATCATAATGAAGAAAGTTTTTGCGGCGGCATTAATTCTCACTGTAATGGCCGGGGTTTGTTTTGCTGACGGTGTCAAACATGGCCAGTGCTGGACGGTCTCGGAGCTGACGGAGCTGGACAAGCAGGACGTAGCGGGCGGAAAAGGGACGCTTCACGGTGAGTTTGCATTCATCCGGGACAACGCACGGGATGAGGACGCGATAAAGGAGATCGGCTTCATGACGCTGAATCACGGCGCGTTCATCGGCCTCCACAGGCACAGCGACAACGAGGACGCTTACCTGATACTTTCAGGGACGGGGATATTCACGGACGGCGAAGACAACGCGTATGTAGTTCGTCCCGGCGACATGACGATAGCCCGGCCCGGTCAGTGGCACGGACTCGCTAACCTCAGCTCGGAAGAACTCGTGTTCCTCGACATCATCGCCAAGAACGGAGCGGCTGACCTTGAGGCCTTCAAGTCCAACCCAACGCCTCAGTATTTCCCGGCGGATAAACTCTTTGACAAGAACACGGAACATGCAGGAGGCACGGGCGAAGGTACGCTGTACGGAAAGTTCGCTTTCAGGCGCGAGCAGGCAACGGCAGACCAGGCCATAAAGGAAATCGGGTTAATGACGCTCAAGCCCGGCGACTCAATCGGCCTCCACAAGCACGACGCAAACGAGGACACGTACATTATTCTTGCCGGTACTGGGACATTCACGGACGGTGATGGCAACGAGTACATTGTCGGGCCTCAGTCGGTAACGATTGCTGTAGCTGGTGAGTCCCACGCGCTGAAGAATACAGGGACGGAAGATTTGGTGTTCATTGACCTGATTGCGCAGAACCACGCGGCGAAAGACTAGTGATTAGTGGGTAGTGATTAGTGGGTAGTGAGTAGTGGGGGGCAGGAGTTGCGCTGTTTTTTTCCTGTTCCCCAACTTCCGGCCTTGTCAGAAATTTGTTGCAACAATATCTGCGCTCGTCATCCATTCACGCATAGGAGCATTCCCTAGAGCATCAAGGAGTCCGGCATCAGAGTCCCGCCTTCGTGAGATAACGGCAACCTTGCGCCCTGAGTTCCACAAATCCCGCAAGCCCTCACGCGATATGAACCAGCCCGGCACAGCCTCATGTTCCGCACCGAACTCAAGCTCATTCAGGCAATCAGCCGTTATAGTCCTGCGCTTGGTGTAGAAGCTCACTCCCTGCATCAAGTTCTGGTACACAACCACGCAGTCAGCCTCGCCCGGAATCATGGCCGCCGCGTCTTTCCGGGACAATAATTTTCCCTCGACGACAAACGCCCCCGACGCTCCCAGCATGGCCAGAAGAGCAACAGCTCCCAGCATGGCCGGGACGTTCCTCCGTCTCACGAAGAATGACAGCCCAACGAACACCAACAGCATCACCGACAGCCTCATAGCCGGAATCGCCATCGCGTGATATGCGGGGTCGCCTTTTGCTGACGGGAGAATGAGGCCTGTTATTGCTACAGGGAGAATTATTGCTGACGTAAGGATGATGAAGCGGCGAAATTCCTTGCCCTCAAGCACCGACATTGACGCGCCGCCAAGAACGGCAAGAGGCGGAATGCACGGCAGAATATACGGGATGAGCTTTGAGCCTGACATCGAGAAGAACACGAACGGAAGCGCGAACCACAGTCCCAAGAACGCCCCCGACTCCCGGTCAACAAGCCTGCAACGCCCGAATACCGCCCCCATTGCGTCCCACAAGATTCCAGTCCACGGAATGAAACCTGCAATCACAATCGGCACAAAGAACCAGAAAGGCTGGTACCTGTCGTGAATGGTTGTCGTGTATCTCAGGAAGTGCTCGCGGATGAAGAAGAAGTGAAAATAGTCCGGGTTGCGCCTGCACACCTCGATGAAGTAGGGCATCACTATCACGAGGAACAGCACAACTCCCCGCGGTGAGAACAGGCCGGGTATCCTCCTGAAATTCCGGGTGAACACGATGTGCAACAGCGCGATTCCTCCGGGCAGGACAACGCCTATCAGCCCCTTCGTCAGCACAGCAAGAGCCATGAACGCATAGAACGCGAGAATCATGTATTTCTTGCCGTCCCTGTACCAGAAGTAATAGCTTGCCATCGCCGCCGTAAACAGGAAGGTTAGAGTCATGTCTGTGATGTTGATGCGTGAAGTCCCGTACCACAAGACCGACGACGCAAGCATTACCCCCGCAAGTGAGGCCGCATATTTCGACCCGGTAACCTTCCTTGCGACCACGAACGCCAGCGCACAGCACCCAAGCCCGGCCATGACAGGGAAGAATCTTCCGGCAAACTCATTCTCACCGAACATCACGAACGCTCCAGCCGTCAGCCAGTAATGCAACGGGGGCTTCTCGAAGTACAGCGCGTAATTCAGCCGCGGGGTAATGAAGTCCCCAGTTTCCAGCATCTCACGGGGAATCTCTGCGTACCTTCCCTCGTCCGGGTCAAGAAGGCCGTAATCCCCCAGCCCCCAGAAGTACACGCACACAGCCAGCGCAACACACAGCGCGAAAATTGCCCGCCTACTCATGGTATGCTTCGAGGGTCATTCGGACAGCGTCCCGGAGTGAGACTTGAGGATTCCAGCCGAGGGACTTTATTTTGTCGATGGAGGGGCGGCGGTTCATTGTGTCGTCGTAGCCGTCTGAGTAGTAATTCTCAGGGGAAATCGTGATGAGCTTCACTCGCTCTGCCTTGTCCTTGAAGTTGGGGAAATTCCTCATCTCGTCAATGATAATTTCCGCAAGCTCACGGATTGAGTAGTTGTTGCCGGGGTTGCCGATGTTGAAGATCTGGGAGTCAGCCTGCCCCTTGTAGTTCCTGAGAATGAGCATCAATGCGTCCGTCCCGTCCCCGATCCATGTGAAGCTGCGTCTCTGACTCCCTCCGCCGACCAGCTTGATTTCCCCGCGGTGAAGTATGTCGTAGATGAACTGTGTGATTGAGCGGGCGCGGTGCTGCCTTGCGTCCTCCATAGTGTCGAGGCCGGGACCAATCCAGTTGAACGGGCGGAACAGCGTGTACTGCAAGCCGTTTTCCTGGCCGTAAGCGGTGATTACGCGGTCTAACATCTGCTTCGAGCACGAGTATATCCAGCGCATTTTCCCGACAGGCCCGGTAACAAGCGGACTCTCATCCTCCAACAGAATATTCTCGTTGGCGAGGCCGTATACTTCTGAGGTTGACGGGAAGACGACTCTCTTCTTGTACTTCAGGCACATGCGGACGACCTTCAAGTTCTGCTCGAAGTCCAGCTCGAACGTCCACAAAGGCTTGCTCAGGTAGTAGGCAGGCATAGCAACCCCCGCGAACGGAAGCACTACGTCGCACGAGGCTATCTGCTCACGTATGTAGTCGGTCTCGTGGAATATGTCGCCCTTGAAGCACGTGAAGCGTTTATGCCCGATGAACTTTTCGAGCCTCGTTGTGTTGATGTCGAACGCGCTTATCTCGTAGTCTGAAGTCTCAAGAACCTTCTGCACAAGATGACTCCCGATGAAGCCCCCTGCGCCTAACAGAAATATTTTCACCTAATCTATCTCCATGCGAAATTTTTGATACAGCCGCAGACCCTCATCACGTCATCATCCGTCATCAGCGGGTAAATAGGCAGTGAGACGGCCTGACGGTAATAGCGTTCAGCCTCCGGGAAATCCCCCGCCTTGTAGCCGAATCTCGCCCGGTAATACGGCTGAAGCGGCACGGGCCTGTAGTGTACCTGCAACCGTATATCATTATCCCTGAGATGAGCGAAAAATTCTCCGTGAAGTGCCTCATTGTCAACCCTCACAATGAACAAGTGCCACACATGGCCGGGCTTGTTGGGCGGCAATATGAGCCCGTCAACGCCAGACAGCTCCCGGAAATACAGCCGGGCAATCTCCCTTCTGCGTTCCACGAACTCACCGAGCCTCCGCATCTGGCTGAGACCAAGCGCGCAATGTACCTCGCTCAGTCTGTAGTTGTAGCCCAGCTCCTGCATCTCACTGTGCCACGGGCCGTCGGGTGTGTCGACAAACTCAGACTCATTCCGGGTAGTGCCGTGATTCCTGAACATGCGCAATTTCCGGGCGTATTCGTCATTGTCGGTGAGGACTGCCCCGCCTTCAGCCGTAGTGATGTGCTTGACCGGGTGGAAGCTGAGTGTCGTCATGTCCGCGCTGTAGTCCCTTTTTCCGCCCCAAGCGTGGGAAGCGTCCTCAATCAGGACTGCCCCGTACTTGTCGGCAAGCTCCCGGAACTTGGACATGTCGAGAGGATAGCCGCCGAAGCTCACCGGGATTACTGCCTTCACATGGCCGCCGTGTGCTTGGACTGCCTCATCCGCCTTCGTGATGTCCATGCAGAATGTGTTATCGATGTCTGCGAAAATCGGAGCCGCTCCCGTGTAGATTACGCTGTTTGACGTGGCTACGAACGTGAGGGCTGATGTTACGGCGAAATCTCCCGCCCCCATTCCTGAAGCGTTCATTGCCCCGTGAAGAGCCGCTGTCCCGGACGAGAATGTTACGGCGTGCTTCACCCCGGCATAATCGGCTAATGACTTCTCGAAAGCGTCAACCGCCGGGCCCATAGTCAGCCAGTCCCCGCGCAATACCTTCACGACTTCAGCTATATCATCCTCGTTTATCCATTGCCTTCCGTATCCTAGTGTCATAATCTTTCATCCTTCCTGTGATTGCAGTGCTACCTTTCCTGCTCTGCCTTTGATTTCGCCCATAACAACCCGGCACTTGGGGAACGCGGAAATTTTCTTCACGGCCTCCTTAAGCGTGAGGAAACTGACTCCCATGTCCCTGCACCTGCCGAGAAAATCGCTGAATGTCTGATGCAGTTTTCCGCCCTCCATCTCCGTGTGAATCGTGTGGACGTTCAGCCCCCCGCGCAGAAGCCCGGCGTAATATTCCGCTACGTTTTCAGGCCTGACCGTTCCGAGTATCTCATCAAGAGTCGGGAGTGTTGACGGAATTTGCGGCGTGGCAAAAGTCGTGTCGCCCATTTCGGGAATGAACGGCGAGTATCCCCGCGTGTCGCTGCAATATTTCAGCCTCATCCTGTCCTGCACGCCCAAGCTCTCCGGCGTAACCTGCCACCCGGGAGCCGCGCATGACTCAGGCCTGAAGCCCGCGTATTCCTCAAACAGTGAGAATGCCCGCTCAAGCTCCGTGCGTATTGTGTCCATGCTGAGACCGGGGAGGTTGTCCTGCCAGTAGACATGATCCCACGAGTGAATCCCGCAGTCATGCCCCTCGCCGGCAGTTCTGCGAATCAAGTCCGGGTTAGACTCCGCTATCATGGGGGCTTTAAGTACTGTGCCGTAAAGAAGCGTCTTGAGGCCGTAAGCAGAGGGGGCTTTCGTGCGCAGCATCTTCCCTATGAAGCCCTTGCGGAACACCCTGCGTATCGCCTTGCCTGAGTTGTCCGGGCCCATCGAGAAAAACACGGAGGCCTTCACGCCGTTGGCCTTAAGTATGTCGAGGAGGCGGGGCAGCCCCTCAAGGTAGCCTTTGAGGGTGTCAATGTCGATTTTGATTGCGAGTGATATTGTCCCGGCAAAAGGGATTTTCGCGGCGAGCCTGCGTCTGTGAGAAGCCTTCATCTATGCTATTTCCCATTCCAGAATTTCGAGAGTCCCGTCATGAGTCCTGACCAGAAGCGCGGGAGTCTCCGCCGGATTTCCGTCATAAACGCGGGTCTTCCACACCATGATTTTCCGCCCGTCATGGTAAGTGAATGCTCCGGGAAAAGGTTTTGCTACTGCCCTCACAAGGTTGTGGATTTCGCGGGCTGATTTTGACCAGTCTATTAGGCCGTCAGCAGGAGTCCTTCTGCCGAATTTCGTTGCCTTAGACTCATCCTGCGGAGTACCTTCGGCGTTCCCTGCCAGAATATCATCAAGGCATCTGTCAATCAGCCTTCCTGCGGCCGGGATGATCTTCATGAAAACGTCGTGAGCCGTCTCATCCGGGCCTATGTCAACCGCTTCCTGCCCTACGATATTCCCCGCGTCAGCCCTTGCTGTCATGTGATGGAGCGTAACTCCCGCCTCAGTCTCGCCGTTGAGGACAGCCCAGTTCACGCAGGCGCGCCCCCTGTATTTCGGCAGTAATGACCCGTGCATGTTGAACGCGCCGAGCGGAGCAGTGTCAAGAATCTTCATGTCTATCATCGCCCTGTAATAGAACGAGAATATGACATCAGGCTTCATTTCACGCACGGCATCTTCACGCGGCTCGTCTGTCCTGACGGGGATATTGTGCGAGGCTGCCAGGGACTTAACGGACTCGAACCACTGGGTCTCGCCCGGGTCATCTTCATGTGTGTACACTAACTTCACGTTCACACCGCGCCTTATCAGCACCGACAAGCATTCATGCCCGACGGAGCTGTACGCGAAAACAACAGCATCAGCCATCGTTGTCCTCCTCGTAAATTTTTCTGATTACCCAGCGGGGTCTTTTCCTGACTTCCTGATATATTCTCCCGACATACTCGCCTGTTATCCCTGTTGATGTCATGGCCAGCCCGGCAAGTATCATGTTCACAGCATGGCCTAAGCCCAAGCCAGCGAAGACCCCAGCAATCCCCGCGAGAATCCCCAGCCCCGTAACAACTCCTCCTGTTATCGTTATCGCCTGAAGCGGGAAAAGAGAAAACGCCGTCATCAGGTCGAACTGTAACCGTATCAGACGGAACAGGCTGTATTTTGACTCTCCTGCCTCCCTCGCGCTGTGTGAGACTTCAATCTCGACGGGGCTGGCCGCGAATTTCTGCGCAAGTGCAGGGATAAATGTTGAGACTTCCCCGCATTCGTTGATGATGTCTATGATACCCCTGCTGTAACCCCGTAACATGCACCCGTAATCGTGAATGGTGAAGCCCGTAACCTTGTTCATGATTCTGTTGACGAGGCGGGACGCGTAACGCCGGAAAAATGAGTCCTTGCGTTTCTTCCTGATTGTACCCACAACGTCATGGCCTGAGTCTAATTCTGCGACTAAGCGGGGGATTTCTTCTGGGGGATTCTGGAGGTCAGCGTCAAGCGTGATGATGTGAGTCCCGCGCGCTATGCTGAAGCCTGCGAGGATTGCTGTGTGCTGGCCGAAATTTCCGTTGAGGTCGATTACGCGGATGGTATGGGGGTGGTGCTTCTGTTCTTGGAGCATGAGGGGAAGAGATGAGTCTTTGCTACCGTCATTGATGAGTATGAGTTCATGCGGGCGGCCAAGATTTCCCATGACGCTATGAATACGCCGGAAAAGTTCGGGAAGGTTTCCTTCTTCATTGTAGACGGGAACAACGAGCGAAATCATATTATCGTTCAACATTAACGGCCTGGCTTTCAGGGATTGTGATTGTGATATTCTACAGCATGAGGATAATTTAGGTCAACGCGCCGGACGGCATGGCAGAGCGAAAAGAAATCCCCCTGCCTTCAACGACAGAGGGATTATGTGTGTCCGCTTGCTGTGGGTTTACGCTTTGGCATTTCCTGAAGCTCCTCCTGAAGCCATCACGGCTTGGCGAACTCTTGTATTGCGGCTTGCCCTACATCATCGATTTTGTCCTTGTGTCCTGTCGCACCCATGATTGCGCCGATGCCTGCCCCTGCTTTGGCTCCGACGGCCGCGGCTCCCACAGCTGGCCCAACAAGCGCGGGTATCATTGCCAGCGTCGCACCGCCTGTGAAGGCAGCTCCCGCTAGGCACGCGACTCCCGCAAGTGCTCCCCAGAGTCCGCCCCTCAGCGCGCCTTCCCCTGTGTCCATTGCCACTTCGCCGAATGTCCTCATGAATCTTTCCTCCTCATAATGTTTATTACTATAATCAATACAAGCAGCGGAATAGTCAAAAAGCCTCCTGTGAAAATGCTTCCGATAAGGAGAGCTATAACCAAGCAGCCAAACCCATTGTCTTTATCATCATTCTTGGAAGCTCCCATAAACTGCCCCTCCTTTGTGCCGTATTAACCGCCTGACAAGGATAATATACAGCTGGTTCATTCTTTCTTGTTACCAAGAAGTCGAGAAGGCAAAAAAAAAATCCCCCCATCCGAAAACGAGGGGACAATTATTCTCACAGTCTAGCTCAGGAAATCCAGCAGGCTGGGCTGAATTAGCCGGGCAATGACAGCGAGGTTTGCTTGGTACATGTAATCCGCAACCATGAGCTGAGATATAGCTTCCGCCGGGTCAACCTTCGCGAGGTCGTCGTATTGCTCCGTCATTACCGCGTTCTCTGACACAAGACGCTCGGTGTTGTAGCTGTAACGCGCCTGCAACGCACCGTTTTCGGCCATGACCGATAAGATGTTGCTGATGAACGAGTCAATTCTCGGAAGCATCTTGTCGGCTATGTCGTCCCTGTTCCCTGCTTCGACTGCTGATATTATGTCGTTGATCACGCCGAAGCCGTTCTGCCTCATGGTGTTTGCGCCGCTCCTGATTGTGGCGTTCTGGGCGTGGATTCCGTCAGCGTACATGTTGTCGTCGTCGATGCCGCGTGTTGATGCGCTGCCTTCGAGGTTGTAGCCCCCGCGGTAGTAGCTTCTTGTCGACGTGTCATCACCTAGAAATGCCGCCGTGTCATTGTTCCCCGCAAACTCAACCTTCACCGAATACCCCCTTGGTGACCAGAGCATTAATTCCCCGTCCCTGTTGATTTCCGCTTGGACATCATAGTCCTGCATCCTCGCGTTCACGAACTCCACAACGTCATCGGCCTTTATCTTGTCATCCGCCGTAACGTCCCTGAGTGCCGTAAGGTCCAGCGTGTGAGTGTAGCCCGCCACTGTGATGCTCATCGTGTCAGCCGGGAAATCCGCCTCCTCCGTATCAGTCTTCATCTTCCACTCGAAGCCCATAATCCCCGTGCCTGTCCCGTCCTCATTGAGCCTGCCCTGCACGCTTGTCGACAAACCTAGAGCGTCCTCCGCGATATGCCCCTTAACGTCAAGGACATTCACCGCCGAGCCGTCTACGGATGATACTGCGATGATGGGGTAATCCCCCGTGTTGCGGGTTGCCTGCTGGCCCATGTGCTGGTCGTAATAGTTCACGTACAGCCAGTCCCCCGCCTGTGTCCTCAGCCTGTCCATCACGTCCTTCACCGTGTCATCCGCGCTAACGTCAATCTCCACGCTGTGGGACAGGTTCGAGAAGCGTATTGTCCCCTCGCGGAAAGTTACGCCGTCAGGGTTCGCGTCAGGGTCAGCATAAGCAGAGCCGAACGTTGCGTTGTCCTTCATGGTCACGCGGGTCTGCTGGAGGTTGGACGTTGCGCCCCCGTGAATGCCCATCTGCGCGGCAAGCCCCCCTGAATAGTCGTTCCATTCCGGGTCGCTGAACGGCATATCCACGACCGTGAACGCCTCCCCAGAAAGGAAGTACATCGCGCATGAGCCGGGAATTTCCGTTCCGTCTGAGTCAACATGCCGGACGAACCCCATAATGTCGTGGCCCTCGATTTCGTTCACCTGGTCAACAACCGACTGCATCACTAATGCCCGGTCAACAAACCCCGTCTCAGGGTCAACAACGTCCGCCTTCTTGATGTTCACGTCGTAATACATACCGCAGTTCATCTGCACCCGCATCGGGATTCCAACATTGTCATCAACGCACGGTGCTGACGGGAAATCCACACACTTCATGCCCGTTCCTGTCTGGGTGTCAGTGTATGCGTCAGTCCTGAGAGCTGTCGACAATCCCAGCTGGTCGGCGTAATGATTCTTGTTCATGTCGAGGAATATCACCTGCTCGCCGTTGAAGCCCCGTATCACAAGACGCTGTGTCTTCTCCTCGTTGTCCAGAGTACCGAGCCCCGCGTCATCCTTCACATCCTCGCTGACGGTAACCTCAAGCCATCCTGTCCCCGCATTCTTGAGCCTTGACGCTAAATCTTCCATCGTGTACGTGTCTGAGTTTAGCTTGATGTCGGCTGTCCTTCCGCCGCTGGTTACCCGCCAGTGAAGCTGCTCGCCCTCCTCGACCGTCAGAACGTCATCCATCCCAAATTCCCGGCTCTTCATGGCCGTCTCCATCCCCAGAACGTCAAACACGTCCATGTGGCTGTGGTCGAGCTTTCTTGTCTCGCTCCGGGCTGTGAGGGTGTCTTCCCCTGTCTTGAACTCGAACATATTTACAGCCTTGCCTTCAGCCTTAATCGTCAGCGAGGGGTAATGCAGGGCTTCTTTTGACTCGTCGATTCTGAGGCGGTCTTCAGGGAGGTCTCCTGTGCGCTCGGCGGTTATGACTACCTTCTTGCCGTCGGCTGATGTCCGGGCTAACACTCCGTTGATCTTGTTGATTTTCTCGGCGAGGCTCTCGGCTGTGTCATTTTTTGTGATTAGCACTATGCCTTCCGTGATGAGTTCATCGCTTAGTTTTTCGTCAGCTTCATCATCAGTCAAAGCCGGATTATTGGCCTTGATTTCATCGCGCTTCCTTGAGATTTGCTCGTCTGTCAGGTTTGACGGCGAGGGGCTTCCGACCGCGATTCTCAGTAGCGAGGTCTCATCTCCTGACGGCTTCCAGTTTCCACCGCTGAGGTCAACCGTAGAAGTCTCGGCTTCCACCGGCATATAGTCAGTGTCAGGCCACCCGGTGATTCCGACTTTTTCGCCCGTGTTGCTCTTGAGGAACAGCTGCTGTGTCCCGGACTCCTCATCCCGCTCAATATACGCGTGGACGATCATATCCGCGCCCTGCTCCTCAAGCGAGCCGTTCACTATGTCGCAAAGGTCCTGAAGGCTTATCCCCGTGAGCTCTCCGGGGTCCCTGTAACCGTTCGCGTCAGTGTAATTCACGAGCTTGGTGTACTTGTTGGTCTTGTTGTAGTCTGAGTCCTTCCAGTCTTCCGGGATGAACACTGAGAGCGTCCTGTTGCCGACTGTTATCTGCACTTTCTCCTCGCGCCCCTGCCACGTCCAATCGAGGCTGACCTTGTGGGAGCAGATGAAGTATGAGTCCTCGTTCTCCGGGACGATGTCGCTTCCCGCGAACGACACATCACCCAGAAGGCTCTCACTCACGGCGTACTTTATGCGGTCGTCCGTCCCCTGGTACTGTATGCTTCCGTCCGCCATCTCCACGAAAGGCCGGGTGCTTGTGTCAGTCCCGCCGAAGATATATTGCCCGGCTACTTTGGTGTTGAGGTTGTCGAGCATAATCTTCTTGTTCGCCTCAATCTGCGCGGTAATGTCCTTGAGCTGGTCAGCGTTCAATGCGCCGTCCCCCGCCTCAATGACAAGGCTCCGTATCGACTGCACAGCGTCAAGCACGTTGTTCAGGGCCGAGTCCGCGTAACGCAACATTGTGATTCCGTTTGACGTGTTGGACTGGTACTTGTCGTTTGCGTTCATGGCCGACTGCACCGCCAGTGAGCGCGATATTGCCGCTGGGTTGTCGGATAACTTCGTATACTTGTTGCCTGTGGCTATCTGTTTCTGGAGCTCCTGAATGTTGCGCTGGCTCTGGGACAGGGAGTCCATCAGGCTGCCGTACATTGTTGATGTCGTTAATCGGCTGTACATGATGATAATCTCCTTCATTGAGGGTAAAAAAAATTCCCTCCCGTTTCCTTCCAGGAGGGTGTGAAATTTCAACGGGTTATACTTGTTTTATCGGCCTACAAGCCCCATCCCGTTAATTACGGTGTTAAGCATCTCATCCATCGTGGTTATGTAGCGCGACATCGCCCCGAACGCACGGTTGAGTATCACAATGTCCATCAGTTCCTCGTCTAGGTTGACCCCTGAGCAGGCCTGCCTCTGCGAGTCTATCTGGTCTGACACTGTGGCCTGAGTCGTGTACATGAGCTTTGCGTGTCCTGCCTCCGTGCCAATCTGCGAGAGCATAGCGTCATATATCCCGCCGATTGTCATTGTCCCGCCCTCAAGAACCTTCGCGAAATTCAGGTTTACCATGCGTGAAGCGTTCGTGCCGTCTCCTGAACCGCCGCTCTTGCCTGAGACTGCGAGGCCGTCAGCATTCTTCTTGCCCATAGCCGCGCCGATTAATGACGGGTCATAGGCTACACGGTCTGTTACGCTGAGTTTCTCGGAGGCACCTGACTTGAACGCAAGATTGTTGAAGAAAGCGACTCCCGTTGTGTCAATGTCGGACGCAATCCCGTAGCCTGAATACTGGTAGGCGTTGACCGTCTTCATGAGGCCGTAAGCCATCTCGTCAAGCTCGCTCTTCAGGTTGGGTATCATCTCGTCCCTTGCTTCCTCAAGCCCCTTGATTGAGCCGTCGCGGATGTGGTGAAGGACGCGGATTGTTGTCGTCCCGGTGCTCTTGAGGTTGAGCCACATTCCGGGGTTGACTTCGGACAGCTCGGCTGCGGTGTAACGGCTGTGAATGTCGCCTGATGTCGCGGGGATTCTCCGGGCCATGCTGAATTTGTTGTCACTGGAAAGGTAACGCACTCCGTTGAGGCTGAACGAGGCATCTGTTGACACACCAGACTCAGGAATGTAGGCAATTTCCCTGTAGCTTCCATCCTCGGCGAAGTCTGAGCCTATCTTCTGGTTACGAGTGAGTCCCAGCCTCCGCAAGACCTGCATATTTCCGTCCTCACTGCCCATGAGCGTTATCCTCTGTGCTTCCCCTGCAACGTTGGCGGAAATCTCAAGATACCCGTTATCCGTCGAGGCATGTACCCATTGTTCCGGCTCAGTCAGGCCAAATTCCTCCTGATACTTCTCGTTGATCTTGTTGCGTATCGTTATGAGGCTGTCGGAAGTCTCAACGTCAATCGTGATTACAGGGCTGTCATTGGCCATTCCCATAGACGCGGCCAATTTCCCCTCAACGTCAGAAATCGACACAAGATAGTTGTCCTTAGATTCAACGTAGAACTGTGTGAACGTTCCTGACGAGGATTTTCCGGCGGTTACCCTCATTCCTGAAAGCGCGGGGTTGTCGGAGCTTCCTGACTTGGTGAACGTCGACGACAGGAAATCGGTCAATGCCTTCACCGTGAGAGTCGCGCCTGCTTCTGTGCTGTTGCCTAAGTCGGAGCTGAGTATCCATTTGCCTGTTGATGCGTTCCATGTGGCGGAAATATCGACTTGGTCGCCTGACACTCCGATTCTGAATGTGTGCTTTCTCACTGCGTCCGTGTCATCGCTGCGAATTGAGGTCAGTATCTCGCCTTCCTTGAGGTACTTGCCGGGGTTCGCGCTGAAGTTCTTTGATGTTACGCGTGTTCCCTGTGTGCCTACCTGAATCCTGAATGAGCCGGATATATTCAGTGGGTCGTTGATGTCTGTGGGGTCTGTGCGCATGTTGACGCTGAGGAGTTCGCGCTTGGCCTCAGTGAGCGCGCCGAGCATCCCGCTGTAGTCCGTAAGCTCAACGGGGGAATTGTCAGCATTGGCCGTGAAGACTATCGAGCTGTCATCCTGTGCCGCCTTAAGCCCGACACCCAGGCTCCCTGCCTTAGCGTTGATGAAGTCCACAAGTGAGGCTACTGTGAGGTTTCCCGTTGTGCCTTCACCGTCAACCGTAACTGTGTCTGAGACTGCCTGCGATATTACGTTGCCGCTAGCATCCTTCTCCGGGACTCCGTCCTTCTCCGCTCTGAGTGTCCAGCCCCCCGTGCTGTTCTTGTCGATCTTCACCGTGAGGACACTGGGATTCTCGTTCTCGTCAAGCACGCGGAACTGCAGCTTGTACGGAATATCCGCGCTCGTGTCAGTAAGGATTCTCCCGTCAGCAAAATCCGCCGTCTTCACCGCGTATGTCTCTAGGCAGTGAGCATTTCCCCCGCCGATTGTCCATTCTTGCCCGTTCGCTATCCTGTCGACCGCAAGCTGATACGCTCCCTCAGCACCCGTAGCAAGTGCCTCCGCAATGTTCGGGTTCTCCACAATGTCAAACTCGTTTTCCGCAACCTGAACATCATAGTACACCTGATTGTCCCACATGAACGCATGAGCCCTAAGCTCCCTCACGTTCGTACCCTGTACTAGGACTCTCCCGTTGACTGACAGGAAGAACTCGCCTTTTACCCCGTTGTGTTCGAGAGGCTCATTGTAGGATATATCCATCATCTTGGAGAGCTTATCTAGTATCACATCACGGGAGTCGCGCAGGTCGTTGGCATTCTGTCCCAATACTTCAGCCTGGTATATCTCAAGGTTGAGCGCGGCCACGTCATGAAGCATTGAGTTTGCCTCATCTACTGCCTGCTTGACCTCCATGTTGATTGACTCGTTGTAGGTGTTGAAGCTGTCTATGAGGTTGCCGAGCATTGTGCCGAGTGAGTTTGCTGACGTTACGAGTGCCTGGCGCGCTGAAGTGTCTTCGGGCTTCTCCTGCAAGGTCTGCATGTTCGTGAAGAATGTATCCATCGCAGAGCGTACCCCGGAAGAATTTGGCTCGGATATATAGTTCTGGATAGACTCGTAAAGGTCATTAATCTTCTCCCAGTATCCTAATGTCGACTGTGAATCCCTAAACTGGAAATCTAGAAATTCATCGCGTATTCTCTCTATGCTGGAGGCCGTCATCCCGTTTCCGAGCTGTCCGACACCGTAAATATCTTCAGGCGTTGCGGTCGCAAAATTCACACGCTGGCGGGAATAGCCCTCCGTGTTCATGTTCGAGATGTTATGCCCGACTGTCTGCATACCAAGCCGGAAAGCATTTAACGCACTCCTGCCTAACTCAAGTCCTCCGAATGTGCTGCTCATTCTTCATTACCCCCTGAAATCAGCCCCGCCAGACTGCGACACTATATCACCGTTCAGCCTGCGCCATTCTGACAGGAGCATTGAGGTATACTGTTCGTGCTGGTCGATAAGGCCGGTCAATATCATCATCTCTGACTTCAACACAAAAACGGACTGCGTCAATCTGTCCACAGCCCCGTTAAATTCATCTTGTTCATCCTTGTCCATCACTGACGCTAGGGAACTTGCTATCGGCTGGCAGGAATGCTTCTGTGCGAATTTCGCCGCCACATCACTGCGGTATTTCTCCTGAGATTGTGCCTCGAATGACAAGTTGCGCGTCTCATCCATGAGGCTGTTCACCGCTTCCGTGTCACGCCACCTCATGGCCCCGCGCTGTTCCCGCATGGTGTCAATCAGGTCGTCAATGCAGTCCGCCTCGTCAAGAACCGCGTCAATGAGCTCCTCAACATCGGGGCGCATGGCATCCTAATCTTCCGCAGCATCAAGCATTCCGGCCATGTACAGGACATTAGCCAGCTTGTCCAGCGGGGGATTGTAAGTTCCCGACTCTATGCGCGACCTAAAGTCTGACACTACATCCTCGCGCACGTCAGGAATATTCTTCATCTCGGCTGTGGCCCTTGCGAGCAGTGAACCGAACGTGCTTATGTTAGCGTTGTCGGTTTCAGTGAATGAGCCGCTGCTGTAGGACACAGGACGACGTGATTTTTTGCCGCTCAGGGCTTCTGCGGAAAACTGCCCTGATACTCTGCCAATCATATTTACGCTCCTCCTTCTTGAAAGATTTGATGTCGCTTTTTATCTGCGTAATTTTTCGGTGCTTTGCGGGATTATCTTTAACGGGAAAAAGAAAAGCTCCCCGGTTTTTCCCGGAGAGCTTGAGTGTTTCGTTGTGCTATTTCTTCCTGAAGAGTGCGAACCCTGCCAGCAGTAAGCAGACGGGCAATGTTCCTGCGTTGCATCCTCCGCTTGAGCCGCCTCCGCCGCTTCCGCCGCTGTTGTACCTGATCGAGTCGTACACGGTGGTGAAGTCAGTCCCGCTCACGTACTCGGTGTATGACACGACACAGTAGACATCCGAAGGGAACGTGCTTTCCGTGTTATAGTCGAACACGCGGGCGTTCCATATAAGGCCGTCGCTGTCAGTGTAGACGAAATCATAATAGTAATCGTGAGCCGTCAAGCCTGAGCCTCTGTAGTAATCGTAGCAAAGGTAGTCAGCGATTTCTGAGAGATAAGAACTGCCCTTTGACCCCAGTTCGACATAAATCCGCCCTGTGCTGGGATAATAAGGGTCGTACAGGTCAACATAGGAACTGCTGCTGCCGCTTACCGCCCAGCCGTCGGGGACATAAAGCGATATGTCGTAGAATGTCTGGTAGCCCGCTAATGCCGCCGAGACAAGCAAGGAAACTGCCGCAAGTGATAATGTAATCTTACGCTTCACTGTGAACACTCCTTGTGATTGTTTTGGGTGATTAAATGTCATTATAGCACGTGGACTTCAGAGAATTAGGCGGAATTTCCGTAGAGTGGGATATAATCATCGCATCCATGAATTTACGTTTAAGGAGTGTTGACGGTGCCGGAAAAATCTGCGTGTAACAGCTCACCCCGTATTGTCTTCGTCAACTATGCTGATGACCAGTACAAATTTCAGCAGAGATTCGCGCTCATGGCCGCCCGGAAATTCGGAGGCTTCAGCGAGGTTATCCCATATTCACCCGCAGGCATTGATGACAGTTTCAGGAAAGAAAACAGCCGTCTCCTCAGCATCCCGCGCGGCAACGGCCTCTGGATATGGAAGCCCTATGTCATCCTCGACGCTCTGGAAAAAGTCAGTGAGGGGGATTACGTCTTCTACTGCGACTCTGGGGCGTTCGTGTTCGGGAGCATCATGCCACTGATTGAGAGCATGGGGGACTGCGATATATGGGTCAGCAGTACGGAGAACGTTGAAGAGCAGTGGACAAAGCCCCAAGTCTTCACATGGCTCGGAATCACTGACGCGGTCATAAAGTCCTCCCAGCAGATTCAAGCCAGCTTCATTTGCGCGAGAAAGTCGGAGATGTCCTGCTCATTCGTCCGGGAATGGCTCAGGCTCTGCACAGTACCGGAACTCATCACGCCGCTTCAGCCCGGAGAACAGCGCGGGGAATGCATCGAACACAGAGAAGACCAGTCATTATTGAGCCTGCTGTGCAAGCTCAGGGGGATTAAGCCACACAAGCCGCCGGTATTAGCACGGCTTAATCTCAGGGCAAGAGTCAGAAACAAAATCAGAAAGAAGCTCGGTCTCCCGGTAAAATGGCAGGAGGCAAAACACGTTCCCTTTGTGAGTGATGACACATACAAGCCCTGCATATACCATCACAGAATCAGGAAGGCTGACAGTATCCTTTCCATGATATGGCAGACCGTCAAAGGCTTGAGGATGAATGTAGCCGCAAAAGCACTCTCACTTATAACCGCAGGCACGCGTGATATAATTGCGCCTGAAATTTCGCAGGAAAGGTGATGTATCAATATGGCAGAAAAAATGTGTCCTTCATGCCACAAAGCATTGACGCTCAGGGAGAAAGGTTACCCGATGGGAAGCGCATTCCTCAAGGCTGACAGAGTCCACGTCGACATCTACGAATGCCCCGATTGCCACGGAATCAGGCTCTACGCAACAGAAGGCGACATGGTCAAATGCCCCAAGTGTGGAACCCTCCACAGCGCAAAGGAAGCCTGTGCAATCTGCGCAATGAATGCCGCACTCGATGAGGAAGGAAAGTAACCTAGACACAAGCAATTACCCCGGTCGGAACATGGCCGGGGAATTTTTTTACCCACACAAAGGAGAGACCATCCATGTATGACTATCTCATCGTCGGAGCCGGACTGACAGGCTCAATCATAGCTCACGAACTCCGCAAGAAATCTCATTCCGTCCTCGTCATCGACAAACGCAATCACATTGCCGGCAACATCTACACCGAGAACATCATCGGCATTCCCGCACACGTCTACGGCCCTCACATCTTCCACACAAACAGCCCCAAGGCTTGGGAGTATGTCAGCAAGTTCACCAGCTTCAACCGCTTCACTAACTGCCCGGTAGCAAACTATAAGGGCGAAATATACTCACTGCCCTTCAGCATGTGGACATTCAATAAAATGTGGGGGGTAACAACTCCAGAACAAGCCCGCGCAAAAATTGAGTCCCAAGTCCGCGAAGCAGGCATCACCAGTCCCGGCAACCTTGAAGAGCAGGCAATAAGCCTCGTGGGCCGGGACATATACGAACGCCTCATCAAGGGCTACACCGAGAAGCAATGGGGCAGGCCGTGCAGTGAGCTTCCCGCTTTCATCATAAGGAGGCTCCCGGTCCGCTACACCTACGACAACAACTACTACAACGCGCTGTATCAGGGCATCCCGGATGAAGGCTACACGGCCATGATTTCACGGATGCTTGAAGGCTGTGATGTCAGGCTGGGATGTGATTACTTTGCTGACAGGGGGGAGCTTGACGGGCTGGCGGGCAAAATCGTGTTCACCGGGCAGATTGATGCTTACTTCGGCCATGAGCTGGGCATTCTGGAATACAGGACTCTTCGCTTTGAGACTGAGACGCTCAAAGACACCGACAACTTCCAGGGCAACGCAATCGTCAACTACACCGAGCGTGATATACCCTTCACACGCTGCATGGAACACAAGCACTTCTACCCCGGACTCTCCGTCAAGGGCACGGTGATTACACGCGAATACCCGTCGGAATGGTCAGCAGGAAGTGAGCCGTATTACCCCGTCAACAACGAGCGCAACAACTCACTGTACGAGAGCTACAAGGCACTTGCGCTGGAAAAGAAGCCGGATGTGATATTTGCCGGGAGGCTTGGGGAGTACAAGTATTACGACATGGACGCGGCTGTGATTCGTGCGCTGGAGATTGCAGGTCAGATCTCGTAGTCGCTGAACGCTGAGGGGTCTAACGATTTCACTTCGACGACTTCGCGGACGTTGATGCAGAAATTGTGTACTATCATCAGGCGGGCTAATATGTGGCCGTCTATCAGGATGATGCGTTTGGCCTTCGCGTAATCTTGGGCGGGCTTCGAGAATGCGGCGTTTGTTACTAGGAGTCCGCGCCCGGATTTCCTCTCTATTGCGTCCCCGAAACTCTGCATGTTCCAGCTCGTGATTATGCTTCCCTTTTCGAGCTTGCGTGTCTGTATGTATATCGGATTATAGCCCGGACGATCCTCTATGATGATGCCCTGAATTGCCCCGGCACTTGTGCGGCGTTTGGCGTTCTTGAAGACCTCGTAGCCCATCCGTATCAGCAAATCCGTAACAAGCTGCTCAAATCCTGCGGGGGATAAGTTGTTCACCCTCGCTAAGATTTGGCTCACTAGGTTTGCGTAATCGGATGTATCTCCATTGTTCGCGCTGAATTTCTGCTCATTCATATTCGTCATTGGCCGCTGAAAATTTGGTGATATTATAGTTGATTATGGAAGCTATGTATTCACGGGATAACTTCATCAGCACGTCAGCACTTAAGAAGCTGGACGGAGATTTTGCGGCATTGGGATTCCTGTTCGTACTGCGGGAGATTCTCGGCGGGAAATCTGAGGGTGTCATAGACCTTAAAGCCTTGTCGTCATCACTGAGGGTAACTCTTGCGAAAATCTACGAGCTAACCGGGATACTTGAGGACTCATTCGTCATCTCAACCAGAGCAGAGAAGGACGGACGGCACATAAAGCTCCTCACAGTCCCGGCAGCCCAAGAGGCAGGCCATGTGTCGCAGGAATGCTCGGACTTCATCACAGATTACCTCAGAAGGCACGGCGTAATTCCCGGCAAGTCTCAGAACGAGCAGGAAAGCCCCGCGGCAGTCAGCACAGCCTTGTTCATGGGCAACAATTTCCAGACGATAAAGGCCTTCTATTCGGCGGTGAAGTCAACCCTCAATGACCGCAGGGAGTTCACATATTCCCTCAATGACAACGATACTTCCTCAGCTGGCGCGGCAAGAATAACCTCGTTCGCAAACGGCCTCAAGAACGCGGGCTTTCTCTCGTCATGCTCCTACAAGAAATCGCCCCAGCGGACAATAACAGCCCAAGTAGCGAATACATCCGAGGCTCACAGGTTCATTTCCGGCACTTGGCTTGAGACTTGGACATACTGCCGGGCGGTTCAGGCTCTCACGGGCGGTTATGCCTGCGTCAGGAATCTCAACGTCATGCTTCCAGGCGGCGAAAATTCAGAGTTCGACCTTCTGATATGCAGGGATGGAAATCTCTTCTGGGTTGAGTCTAAGACAGCGAGATATTCCGCCTACCTCCCGAAATATTCCCGCATCGCGCAGATATTGGAGCTTCCTCCGTCCCGGGCGTTCCTCGTCTCACCTGATGTGCCGTCAGCCGAAATACAGCAGGGCATAACTTGCTGTAACCTTGAGACTTTCCCGGCAGCACTCAGCGAGTCCCTCATGGCTTGTACCTGACACAAACCCCCGCAACTACCTCCGTAACCTCGTCCGCAATACCCCCAATCCTCACAGCGAGTTCCGCCAACGCCCTCACATATTCTTCCGTCAGCCCCTCACATTCCCCGCCCGAAAATACATCGTCAGCCACAATCACAACATCCCTCACACGTCCCAGCAACCCCACCAAGTCCCCCCATATCTCACGCACAACTTCAGCCCTGCACTTCACACCGTCAGCAAACATAACATTAGCCGTCCACGCTGTCAGGCTCTCTATCATCACGGACGAACCCGCCGGAATTTCCTCGCAGCCCGACAAATCCCCCTCTCTCTCAACCGTAACGAAGCCCCTTCCCGCCCTCATGGCCCGGTGCCTCATCACTCGTTGCCTCATTTCGTCGTCAACAACAGGAGACATTGCCGCGTAAATCTTGGGTTGACCCGTGAGAGCTGACAGCCTTTCTTCCGCATAATGACTCTTGCCGCTCCCGGCCTGCCCGAATATCAGTATCTTCATGCCTGATATAATAGCCTAAAATTTTCCCTTTAAGGATAACTTGTGAATGAAACTCAGAACCGTTTTTGCTCTCGTCTTCCTCATTGTCTCATCCTCCGTAGCTCATGCAAGAGTCTCCGTTGTGTGCAGCTTGTTCCCGGTCTACGATTTCACACGCAGCGTTGCGGGAGAGCTTGCTGACGTTAAGCTCCTCATTCCGGCGGGCGTTGACCTGCACGAATACGAGCCTTCACCCCGCGACATCATCACACTCAACGAGGCCGACTTGTTCATCTACACTTGCCCTGAGCTTGAGGCTTGGGCGCAAAATCTCCCGGTCTCAGCAAAGAAAGCCAGCTCATCACGCGGCATCCAGCTCACCAACAATGACCCTCATATATGGCTGGACTTGTCGCTTGCACAGACTATGACCGTCAACATCATGGAGGCTCTGTGCACTGCTGACCCGGAAAACGCCCTTGATTACGCAAGGAACGCTGAGGATTTCTGCGTGAGGCTTGGGGAGCTTGACGCGGGATTTCTGGCCATGAGGAAGGACAAGCCCCTTGTGTTCGCGGGGGAGTTCTCGGCGGGGTATTTCGTCAGGCGTTACGGCTTCGAGTACGTCAGCGCATATGACGGGGAAAATGAGCCATCACTGCGGAAAATGGCAGAAGTCATCAGCTACATTCAGCACACAGGAACACGCTTCATCTTCACGGACAACGGGGCAGTCTCACGGGTTACACGGGCTATAAGTGAGCAGACAGGCGCGGAGATTCTCACGTTCGGGACGGGGCATGTTGTGCAGGACGGCGCGACATTCCTCCAGATTATGGCCGACAACTATAACCACATAACGGAGGCAATGAATGAGTGAAATCCTGAGACTGACTGAAGCATACGTGAAATACGGCGACATTCCGGCACTCAGCGGCGTATCTCTCACGGCAAAACAGGGCGATATGATATTCATCACGGGCGCGAACGGGTCAGGCAAATCAACCCTCACGAAGGCAATAGCCGGGCTTCTCCCCTTGTCGGCAGGAACTCTCACACGTACCCCCCGAATGTCCTACGTCCCACAATACGAGGAGGGAGACCGGGATTTTCCCGCATCAGTCCGCGAGATTGTGCTGACAGGGACGCAGAGGCCGGGTAATTTCTTCCACACTAAGGCAGACCGTCAGCACGCAGAGGCGGCCATGAATGCGCTGGGGATTAGCGGGCTTGCTGACAGTGAGATCAGGACGTTGTCGGGGGGACAGCTCAGGCGGGTATTCTTGGCACGGGCTGTTTGCGGTCAGCCGGAATTGTTGCTGCTGGATGAACCTTGCGCGGGGCTTGACGCTCAGACACACGAAACATTGTTCACGATTTTGCGGGGAATGCTGGCGGAAGGGTGCGCGGTCGTCATGGTTACACACGACATCTCAGACATTGACGGCATCCCTGAAGGGCGCGTAATCAGAATTTCAGCCGGAAGGATACTCACTCATGAATGACTTTCTCGGACTCATCACATATCCTTTTGTCTACAGGGCATTGATTGCGGGGGCTATGATTTCGGTGTGCGCGGCTGTATTGGGGGTTGTGCTTGTGCTTAGGCATTACTCGCTTATAGGTCATGGGCTGAGTGAAATCGGCTTTGCGTCATTGTCCCTGTCGTCAGCACTTGGCATCCCTCCTATGTATATTGCCACACCGTCCGTTATTGCCGCGTCATTCATCATCATTCACATAAGCCGTAAACACG
The DNA here is from genome assembly GCA_017448795.1 of Synergistaceae bacterium. Classification (GTDB taxonomy): domain Bacteria; phylum Synergistota; class Synergistia; order Synergistales; family Aminobacteriaceae; genus JAFUXM01. The sequence goes on from JAFSKV010000019.1 coordinate 35,980, forward strand.
AGACTTCCGGCGACACTGCGATTGCTGTTGCGTCATCGGCGGCCCTTGCGCTGGGTATTGCGGTGTCCTCGCTGTCCGGGACGGCCTCAAACATGAGCGCGTATCTTTTCGGGAGCGTCCTTGCCGTTAGTGATGCTGACATGTGGCTTGCGGTCGTGCTTTCTGCGGCGGTGATTGGGGCGTTCATCGTGCTGTATAACAGGCTGTTCCTCATCACATACAGTGAGCCTTACGCCCGTTCTCTCGGCATAAACACGGCCATGTATCAGGTAATAATCTCGGTGCTGACTGCGCTTGTTGTCGTGGCGGGGATGAGGATTACCGGGACGCTGCTTATTTCGGGCGTGATTATACTTCCGGCGGTGTCGGCGAGAATTATTGCGCGGGGCTTCCGTTCACTCGTCATAATCGCGGGGGCAGTCTCACTCGTTGCGTTCATTGCGGGGCTAGGGCTGTCATTCGTGGTGAACATTCCGGCGGGGGCGGGGGTAATTATCGCGAACGCGGCAATCCTCATCATCACGAGAATATTCGGGGGCAGGCCATGACGGGCAAGGGTCATCGCATATCGACATTCGCATTCGTTCTCGGCGCAACAGGCTCACCGTTGGCGGCAACATTCAGCTTCTTGGGGAGTACGTTTCCTGACTCGTCGGAGTACGTGTTCTTCGGCAAGCGTCGCAACAGGTATCATCGTCGTTGGACACACTGGTTCATTCCGTGGCTGGTTATGGCTTGCGTGTGCTTTGAGCGGTCGGGATGGATTGTGCCTCGTCTTGCGGCTCTGGTTGACGGCACTAACGCTCACTATGATGTGTGGTCATGCGCGGGGTTCTGGCTGATGGGGTGCGTCCTGCACATTCTGGAGGATGCGTGGTGCGGGACTGTTCCGTTCCTCATCCCATGGAAGAGAAGCGTCGGAATGCACGTGTTCCACATGGCCAAAGCCAGGGGGGAGATGAGCCGGGGCGAAAAGAACTTTGTGTTTTGCTGTGCGGGAATATCGTTCGTTGCGTTCATGTTCAGGACGTTCACACTGAGGAGCTTTGCTGACTTGATGCTGACCTTGTGGCGGAATATCTGACTTCACGGCCGTCAGTCCCTATCAGCCCCGAATATCCCCGCTATTGCCGTAACAGACTTCACAGGCGACATCATCATTGACCGCGTTACGCCGAGCCCGATTCTCTTCGTGGCGTTGAGTATCGTGATTATGTCCTCCGTAACATTCATGCTCAAGTCCCCATAGCCAGGGCTGAAACGGTGCGTAAGTCTCTCACCATCACGAAGACCCGGAACAATCTCACTCCGAATGAACTGGTCAATATACGCGTCAATCCTCACAGAAGCACAAGCATCAAGCGCAAGGCCGTCCAGCATGTTGCGGTTCTGGGCAAGGGTAATCTGCCTGTCTGTCTCATGGCCGAGTGTCGCCGCAAGAAGTATGCAGTCATCACCCCTTGATGTCAGCCGGGCAATGTCATTGCTGTGGATGTGCGCTCCCTCAAGCTCGATTCCGCCGTCAAAGCGGATGACGTGAAACCTCCCCCACACACAGCGAGGCTCTGCGAAGCCCTCAAGCCTCCCGAAAGCCTCAAGGACGGTGCGCACAAGCTCATCATCCCGGCCGTCAGGAGGCACGCGCATATAGCGGAGGGCATCCGTTACCTGCTTATCCGTCGGAGCGAACAGCATATCTCTTCGTGTAGAGGACTGACCTTATCCCCGCGTCAATCCTTCTGACCGTGTCGGCCTGGTTCATCGTGTAAAGGTGAATGCCCTCGACTCCCCGCGCCAACAGGTCAATAATCTGCTCGGTTGCGTAGGCAATCCCGGCTTCCTTGACGGCTCCCTGATGATGGCCATAAGCGTCAACGAACCTGCGGACTCTTTCTGGGACTGAGGCTCCGCACATTTCGACAACCTTCGGGATTTGGGCGGCGGCAGTGATGGGCATTACCCCGGCGATTATGGGCTGAGTTATCCCCATTTCCCGCGCTCTTTCACGCCATGACCAGAATATATCGTTGTCGAAGAACAGCTGTGAGATAAGCCCCTTCACTCCGAGCTTGCACTTCTCCTTGAGGTAATGCAAATCCTGCTCGACTGACTCGGCTTCCGGGTGTTTCTCAGGGTAGCAGGCCGCGAAAATGTCGAAGTCGTTCCCGTATTCCTCGTGAATGAACGCGATTAGCTCGCTGGCGTGGTGGAAGTCTCCGAGTTCTGCCCCGGCCGGAAGGTCGCCCCTTAGTGCGAGAATGTTGCGGACGTTGCTGGCCTTGAGCTGGTCGAGAATTGCCTTGAGTTCGGCGCGTGTTGTCCCTACGCAGGTAAGGTGAGCGACCCCGCATGTGTGGTAGCGGTTCTGTATGCCTGACGTGATTTCGACGGTGTTGTCGCGTGATGAGCCGCCCGCCCCGTAAGTTACGCTGATTAAGTCCGGGTTGAAGCTCACGAGGCTGTCTATTACGCCGTAAGTGCCTTCTGTGCTTTTGTTGCCCTTTGGCGGGAATATCTCGAACGTGTAGCTTGGCGCGAGCTTGTCGAAAAAGTTATCCATCTGTCTATTTGTCCTCCTTTGTTTGTGCTAAGAGCCATTCCCTCAACGGTTGAATCCTGTATGTGTAATCGAATGAGCTCATGTGCTCAGAGTAATTCCCCTCCGTTCCTTCAGGCAGAGTAACGCCCGCCCTGAATGTAAGGAATGTAGGCACCTTCTGCCATCTTGGAATGTTGACAGCCCGGTCGTTGGCATCAATATTTTTGTACCACACAAATTCCGCGCCCTCATTCCTGAACATGCTGATAACCTCATTTTGTCCCGCTGAGGCTTTGTCATCCCCCAACGAGGCAGCGTACACGAACTTTTGCGACAGTAACCCCTTCAGCGCGTTGATGTCCCATTGCCCGGAAACGAACATGCAGGCCGTGAATAAGTCCGGGTATCTCGCCGCCAACACAAGCCACGTCATACAGCCCATAGACTGCCCCGTTGCATACATTCTCCGTTCATTGAGGCCGTAATTCCTGACTGCCCACTTCACGAATCTCCCGGCAAGCTCCACATACTCGGACTCAACAAATCCGTTATGGTCATCAAGCACGACTGACGGGAAGGACGGAACAATCACAACACAGTCATCCCTGCACCAGACCAGCGCGCCCAGCCCCTGAGTCAGGGAGAATGACGGCTCTTTTCCGGCTGAACTTCCGTCGGCCATGAAGAAAACGACCGGGCAATCACTCAGTTTGCCGCAATTTTCGGGAATGTAAATGCTGTAGCTTATGCTGAGGCCTGTAACGTCATCGCTGAATGTGAGTGTCTTGAACTTGGGGACGTATTGAGTGATGAGGTACTGTAATTCTTTGTCGCCTGACTTGTCGGGGTGGAAGAGTCCGCCTCTGTTGGCTGAACGGAAATTTTCATCCGCGCTTGAGGCGTAACAGACTGACGCAATGAGGAGCATTGCTGCCGCAAGTAATACCCGCTTCATGACTTGAGGCCGTCCTTTCTGTCTTCCTCCCACGTGATGAATGAGTGGTAATATTTCTCGTCTTCATCATCTAGGCCGCGTGTGATTTCTGTTACATGGATGTGCGAGGCCTTGACCTTTTCGAGTACGTAATCAACCGCTATCATCGGCTCGGTGTGCGCACCGCAAGTGTAGATGTCGAGTGCCATGTAGTTGACTTCGGGCCATGTGTGGCAGGACAGGTGAGACTCGCTGATTACGACGACTCCGCTTACGCCGTTGGGTGGGAACTTGTTGAAGGATACTGACCAGATTTGAGCGTGGGCGCGGTTTGCGGCTTCAACTAGGATGTCTTGCAGCTTGGATACATTGGTGATTGTGTCATCACAGCCGGAAACCTCGACTATATAGTGAACACCTTTAGGGGACAATTTAGACTCTCATCCTCCCGGAAATTGATATGTGATTGTGAGATTTTATCATAATCCGCAATCTTCCGGGACGAATCCCCGAAGCCCCTCAAGACTCCGGGGGATTCCACTCACACAACCGGCGTAATCAGGCTGTCTTCACCGTCAAACCTCAATTCTTCCGGCTCACTTTCCGCTGTAAGCCCCGGCCATTTCCCGGCCATGACATCATCATAATATGCCTCGCTCATCATGATATGCCCAATGTGAAGGCTGTTCGGGATTCGGATGACTCTCACGTGATTCTTGTCGATGCCCGTGCAGGTGCGTATACAGAGCTGTATTGCCTCCTTGTCCGTCGCAACAACACAAGGTATCCTCGCGCTGGCAAGAACGGTTGACGTTATGCAGTTGGGGTACATCTTCTCCGTGTCGATAGCGTCAAAGAATTTCTTTGTGATGACATTGGCCAGCCCAACACCTAATGAGTTGCCGTGACTCTCCCCGCTCAGTCTCAGGAAGCAAGTACGCTGAACCTTCACGCCCCCGGATGCGTACTCGGTCGAGAAAGTCCCGGTGATATTGGGGTCAACGCCCGTGCCGCTGTAATTCTTCCCCGTCTCATCCACAACAAGAACATCACATTCTTCCGCGAGAATCTTGGGCATCTGTGTGAACGCAAAACGCAATAATTCCGGCTCACGTTCCATTATGTCGGGCGCGTCGATGGCAGCAAGCCTGCACGTCTCATCATAGGCATTCTCGATGCAGGGAATCGCGAACAGCACCGGGGCTTTTGCGAGGATAACGCGGGCAATTGACGGGATATTTTCGGCAATATGACCCATTCCCGCGCCGTGAACCTGCTCTGCTCCCTTCTGTTTTCCCAGACCAACAGCCATCATCTTGCACGGCCCGGACTCGTAAGGCCCCCGGAAAGCGTTGTGAGGCTTCAATCTACATGACACGATAATTCCGTCTGACTCGTAGGCGTTGCGGTCAATGTAGACGTTCTGCCCAGTGTCAGAGACTCCCAAGTGGACGACCTCCATGCTTGAGCGGATTTCACAGCCCATTGCTGCGGGGGTTATGCCGTAGCCTTCGAGGACTTCCAGCTGACCTTCAGCGGTTGCGCCTCCGTGACTGCCCATAGCCGGGACGATGAAGGGATTTGCCCCGCGGGATTTCACGAAATCTGCGACTGCCTTTGTGATGATTGCGACGTTTGCGACTCCGCGGCTTCCTGCTGTGATTGCGACTGACATGCCGGGCTTGATTTTGCTGATGAAGCGCTCGCGGGATAATTCGGCGAAAATCTTTGCGGGGATGTCTTCAGGTGTGATGACTTCGCGGGGGAACTTTTGCCGGGCGCGGAACATTTTGGGGATTGCCACGCCTGCAAGAAGCTGTGATACTACACCGCCTTGTACTATGTTCATGAATGCGGTCTCCTTTTGGTGAAAAATTTTCGCGGGATGCAGATATTTTACCGCAAAAAAAATCCCCCTCACCTTCGCGGCAAGGGGAATATTTCTTCTGTGCTTACATGTTTGCTGATGCTGCTTTGCTGAGTTTCTTTGCCGGGCTGTATCTTGGGTTGACGCTGAGGGATTTTTCCGCCCATTCTTTGGCCTCACGGTAATGGCCTATGTCATACATGATTTTTGCCGCCTGATACGCCGCGAAATAGTCATACGGATGATCCCTGAAAAGCTCCGTGTACCTGTCGAACTTCTCGTCGCGTGAGAGCATATTCTCGGCCTGCCTGTGATGCTCCTTGAGGCTCCGGGCTTCGCTGTCTGACAGTCCGTAGCTGGCTATGACTTTTGCGGAAGATGTTGAAGTGTTCTCCAGCTTCGTGGAACTGCTGCGTCTAAGGGTCATGCCGTCGTCAGCAAAACTTGCCCCTACAGTTCCTTCCGGCTTTTTTTCTTCCGGGGCGGGGTCAGTGCGTGATATGCTCCCGAGCCTGCTGTCAAGCTCACGGCCTTCAAGTGATGAGCTTCCTACCGGTCTGCTGCGCGGAAATGCATTCCTCTGCACAAGGTCAGAAAACTCCCTCTGTGAAATAGACTCTATCCTGTCTCCTCTGCGTACAAGAGATATATTCCCGCCGTTTTGTGCAATTCTGGCCGCGCTGAAATCGTTCTGCACTTCAGACACGACTACAACAGCTATAGGAGTCGTTCTTCTGCCCAAGACATTCCCGCGCATGTCCCGGATTTCCTCGCCTTCCGCACTTATCTTGTAGATGTTCCCGACCTTAACGCCTGAAGTAGCCCCTATGCTGAGGATTATTTCACGGCTTCCTTCACCGAGAACCTGCGGATGTTCGCCTGTTACCTTCTCCTTTATCCTCTGGCCTATGCGCGCAACAGCGTCTGATACCGCCGCATCCTGAAGGTTGACGCTCTGTTTCCTCGAAGAAGCGTCAGAAGTCCCGGAAGATTTCCCGGAAGTCGTGCTTCTTGCCGTGCCGGTCTCAGCGATCGCAAGGGCAACCTCGGCAGTGCTGACATCGATTATCTGCACGTCAAGCGTAACTTCAGCCTCTTCCGTCTTCTCGACTTTCTTGCTGCTCACAGCCTCGCCCAGAGTCTTGCCGAAAAGAACACCTACCCACGCGTTTTTGTCCTCAGCCTGTGATGTCTCGTTCTTGCTGAAGCCTGTTACAGCTCCTGCTATGATGTACTGGACTCCTGCAAGCCTCCCGAGCTCCGCGGCCGTCCTAGGGTCGACAAGCCCGGAAAGATTCAGCCTGTGTTCGCGCGCTATGGCTTCAAGATGGTAACGGTCAGTTACTGCTATTGAGTACGAACTCGCAAGCATACGGGTAAGTTCGTCTGATGCTGACGCGGCATTTGCTGAAGAGAAACCGCTTGTCTTAACGTCAAATTTCAGCACGCCTACACGCAATATATCCCCTGCGTGCGCCCTTCCGGCAAAAAGAACAAACGCAAGCAGAACAACCAACATTCTACGCAGCTTCATCTGTATCATTCTCCCTTCCTGTATCATTCCCAGCTGTAGCGGGACATTTCGGCAACATGCTTCTTCACGGCATCCCTTGCGGCTTCCTCAAGCTCTCCGCCGTATGACCGGGTTATGCCGTCTTTTGCTGACACTTTGGCTGACCGTCTCGCGCTTCCAAGCTCATTGTGAGCGTAAATATCTTCGCCCGTCGTGTTGTCTATTATCCTTATGTCGAGCATAACATAAGCTGTTTTCTCCTGCGGAATCCCTCCTGTAAGTTTCCTGAAAAGCTCATTGCCGCCCTTCTCGTTGTAGAAATGCATCGTTATTGCCCCCGTCATGGAGTACTGGGCTCCCGTGATTTTCCGGGCCTCGATTGCTGTCGACTTGTCCACAAGCCCGGACTGAGAGAACCTTATTTCATCCGCGGCGTAATTGATCGCCTCGCGTTCTGTGAGGATGAATATTCTTGCCTTCCCCAGCTCCGTAATCATCATGTCGGTTATAGCTGAAGAAGGAACTGAAGGGTTGTCTGTCTTGTTGTCGAACTTGCGGACTGCCAGACGCGGAACGGCCGGTAATTCAGCCGGGAAAATCATCATGGCCATGAACGCAAGCACGAGAAATTTCCGCCTCATTGCGTGTCCCTCCTGTCTCAGAATAATTGCTGAAGCGCGTCCTTCACTGCCTGCTTCAGGGCTTTCTGCCTTGTCTCGTCAGCAGTGTAAGCTACAACTTTAGCGTCTGCTGTTTTCCCGCCGAGCTTCTTTCCGCCTGACGTTACCGCGAGGAGTGCCACAGATGCAGTGCCTGTGTACAGCTTGAACTCATTGCGTTCCGGGTTTCCTGCCTCTACATGTGCGACAATTGTAGCCGCCGCGCTGTAGTGTGCGTTGATTCTGAGTATTGCCTCAACGTTGCCTTCAAGAGCGTAACGTGCCGCCTGAGCCCTCGCCGCAGCCATCCTTATGCGCTTCATCTTCGCCTCGTCAACAACACGGTATCCCCTCGACGCAAGCTCCTCGATTATCATCGCCTCAGCTATTGCCACGTGTTGGGGATTTGAGCCGTCAACAACGACTCCTATGTCGCCCCTTCTTGGGAGAACACGGCGGTGATTTTCTTCGCTTTTTGCTGACGTGGAAGAATCATCCAGCGAGTCCTTCACCTTGCTCCTGAGAAGTATTGCGGCCTGCGCTTCTCCCTGCGTGAAAAGAATCACAGCCAAGCACGCGAAGCCGAATACCCTTCGCGCTGTCGTCATGGTATATCCTCCTCTTCATCGTCAAGAATCCCGGACATGACCCGCCGGGTATCCTTCCCCTTCATGAGCTTGGATAAGTCAGTCTCAATCTTCACGAAATACAGCCCTTCCTTCACGTCCTCAGATATGACCCTGAAAGGAGGAAGATTCCCGGAGACGCTTTCAGGTCTCGGACTCCTACCTTCACGCAGAGCTCGCCTGAGAATGAGAAGCCCCCTCTGCGCGTCAGTTATAGCCGCCCGTCTTGCGAAAACAATCCCCATGCTGCTATCAGGATCTATCCTCCCTACTCCTTGCGCACTGGCAGTGTCAGCTTCAACGTCATAGCTCAGGCTCTCAACCGTCATCGTAAGGAGTTCCTCAACCGTATATTCACACATGGCCGGGACTCCCGCAGTCATCATCAAGAGAAACGCGAGGCACAATTTATTTCTCAATGGCCGACTCCTCCTCAATGATGAGAGTTGTTACACTGCCCGGGACGCTTCTCTTTCTCGCTTCGACAACAGCACCTGTTACTTCCGTGATGTCGTAATTTTTCCCCGCAAGAATGCCAGCGATGTCGTCGGCTGATTTGTCAGACACAATGTCAAGCTCAAGCTCATTCCCGTTCACGTAACGCCGCCGGTAAACGCCCGATATTCCCTCCGTGAAAGAAAGATCGTCCGTCAGCCTCCTTGATGCCGCGTAGTCTATATTCCTGATGATGACTTTGACGGTTCTTGTTGTACTCTGGCCTGAAAGAGCGTACGCTATCTTGTAGACTATGCTTGTCGCCGCCCTCGAAGCGCAAGAGCTGAGTCCCTTCGCCGCGCCCTCGCCGTATGATATTGCCTTGTTCCGGCTGGAGAATCCCTCGGAGCCTATGACCTGAGCAGTGTCAGCAAGAACTGCCTCAAGCCTCACCGAGCTGTTCACAGCGTATATAGTCTGTCCTAGAATGTGCTGCTTTGTTGAGACTGACGCGCCTGCACCGCCTGTGATGATGACATCAGCACGGAAATTTTTTGCCGCCGCCCTTATCTCCGAGTAATCACCCGCTGCTCTTGCCGCCTCAAGGTCTATGTCCTTCAGTACCTGAGCCTGCGACACGTTGATTATCATGTAGCCGGCCTTCTCAAAAACTTTCTGGACTGCATTGCGTGCCGTTCCGTCCTTTAGCATTATCATGATGCGGGGGTTTCCCAGCGCGTCAATGACAGCCGGGCCGAGCGCGGAATCCAGCCTTGTCTCAGACACTCCGCACTCAGCTGTAACGTGGTACATTCCTTCATCGTCAACCCATTCGTCTTTGATGCTCATACTGCTGACGAGACCCTTATACTGGGAAAAAATTTTGTCGCTCACCAGCTTGTAATTGCTCATCTTGGTTACGCTCTCGACGTATGAGCCTACTGACATATCAAGGGCGTTGCGGGCTAATTCCCTTCTTGCGGCCTCGCGGGCTTCTGCTCTGTTGCCTGCTGTTACGGGGGCTTTACCTTCCGCGCTTACTGTGATGAGTTTCCCGGCAGGAAGTGAGGGGGCTGGCTTCTTCTTTTTCCCGGCTGACTCTGCTGACACAGGGATAATAGCTATCATCAAGGCGAGCAGTAACAGCAACACTTTTCTTTTCATGGCTGTATCCTTATGACATGACTATGATGACTTTGCATTCTCTGCGGAAATCCGTCTTGTTCCGGCGGATTTTGTCGGCTTCAGAGTTCGGGATGACAATATCCTCGCCGTTGCCCGCGAATCTCTGCGCCTTTATCACTAGGGGATTGTCGCCTACCCTCGCCTTCTCGTCAGCCGTAAGCACAACCCTGCGGAAATAGACAAACAGCCCGTCCTTTGCCTGAATGCTTTTGTCAGCGTACTCAATCCCGTAAACAGAGCTGCCTTTCTCGTCGACAAGGTGAAAGAATTTCTGCTGGCTCACTCCGAGATGGCGGACATCAATAATCAGCCCGGTGTAAGTACCGGTCTTCTTGGGTTCACGGGGCTTCTTGAGGCTGATGACATGACGGGCAACTTCCGACATTACCCCGGACAGCTGGGTATTCCTTATCTGCCCGGCTACTGTGTAGATTTTCTTTTCCGCGTCCCATTTCTCGCTTATCACTTCAACGCCGGAAATAAGCCCGCTCACCTTTGTCTCCACAACGTCATACTTCAGGGCAAGCTGTGAAATACTCGTGCGCGAGTCTACCTGGACTCCCTTGACGGTCTCAAGAAGGTTGCGCTGAAGGTCAACAACGGCCGCACGTCTTGCTAGAATTTCCATCCGGCTGTCATTGATATTTTCCGGCGGGTATCCCTGGCCTATTGCGCGGACAGAGCCGTCTGACCAGTTGATTATTCCGTTGCCTGCCAGCGGGCTTGTAACAGAATCATTGCCCTTAACGCCGACCATGAGAACGGAAACCGCTTCTGTCCCTGCGGGGGGATTGGGCTTCTTTGCGACGCGCAGCTCCTCATTCTTTGCGGCAAGGTCTGCGCTGAGTCTGTCTATAGTTGCCTTCTGCTTATCGCTGAGTTCTGCATAGCCGCTGATTTGCCGGGAGAAATCTTCAGCTTCTGCCCTGAGTCTTTCTGCCTCGCTGACTGCCCGGTCTCTCTCTGCTTTCAGTGCCTCAACGCCGGCTTTTTCCTGCGCAAATTTCAGCATATCTTCTTCAAGCTCTTTCTTCTGCTTGTTGTAGATTGACTGTGCGGCTTCGAGATTCTTTATCTGGCTGTCGAGCCCGGCAATTCTGGCGGCTACATCTTTGCTGAGTGAGTCCAGCCTGAGAAGGTCTGCCTTTGCTGTCTCAACGCGGGCAATTTCGCGCCTGACTCCTTCCTCTCGCTCTGTAAGCTCCCTTTCGCGCTGTGCAAGAAGGACTCCCTTTTCTTCCGCTGATTTGATTTTCTGGCTGGCTTCCCTCGCAAGACGCTCTGCATTTTCCGCACGCCTCTCAACTTCAGCCCTGTAACTGTCAAACTGCCTGCGGTCTCTTTCAAGCTCCCTGTTCTGTGAGGCAAGAAGAGCCGCGTCCCTGTTAAGCCCTGCTTTGATTTCGTCTAGCTCAACTTCCCGGACGGAAACCTCAATGTTCCTGCCCTGAATCACTTTTGAGAGTGCCTCAAGCTCTGCTGCTCTCCTGCTTAGTTCCTGCTCTTTGTCGTCAAGGCTGACTGACTGGCCTGACAAAATTACAGCGCGTTCCGTGAGCATCTTTTCGCGCTGGTCAAGTTTCTCCTCGCGCATGTCGGCATAAACCGGGCTGAACGATGAGAACACTGTAACAGCGGCCGCAATAAGTGCTGTGAATCTTCTGCTGTACATGTGAATATCTCCTTTCTTGCTACCTGCTCTCTTCTTCGAGGCGCATAAATTCCTTCGTGTTGATGAGTCTGGGATTTCTGTTAGCGTGGTCAATTGGCGTGGCCATGTCGTGGGCGCGTACCTGAGGGTCATGGCCTGCCTCAAGAAGGACTCCGATAACTTCCGGGTGTTGTGTGTATCTTGCGGCCCAGAAAAGAGGAGTCCAGCCCCGTTTGTCGGCGAGTTCCTCTGCTCCTGCGTCAATGAGTGCCTTGACCGTTGCGGCGTTGTTGTTTCTTGCGGCGTACATCAGGGCGGTCATTCTGTTGAGGTCTCTTGCGTTGACGCTGGCACCGTTTGCGGCGAGGGCGGAAATTATTTCGGGCGACGGGTTGGACTTTGCGGCGTACATTAGGGCTGTCTTGCCGTCCTTGTCTTTAGCGTCAGGTTTTGCGCCGAATCTCACGAGGACAACTATAACTTCAGGGTCAGAATTTTTCTCAGCCGCGAACATGAGGGGCGTAACATCGTAGTAATCTCTGGCATTGGGGTCAGCCTTCCTGTTTTCCAGCGCGTTAAGAACCACCTCACTTGATGCACCCGCGCACATTCTCATGAACTCATCCGGCGAGATTCCCGGGACATCAGCAGTCGGTTTATCCGGGACGACAGCGGGCGGTTCATCTTTCGAGACAACGGCGGGCAGCTCATCCTCTGAGACAACGGCGGGCAGCTCATCCTCTGAGACAACAGCGGGCGGCTCATCGTCAGAGACAACGGCGGGCGGCTCATCGTCAGAGACAACGGCGGGCGGCTCATCGCCTCCAGAAATTGGCGCGGCCGTATCGCCCAGCAACTTAAGCAGGTCGGTGTTGCTTGAAATCTGCGGGGTCTTCCGGGCATCCTTAAGTGCCTTCATGTCCTCGTCCTCCCTAATATCGACGTTTGCCCCCTCACTGACCAGAGTAGTTATTGGGCGTTCGTCAGCCAGCGCAAGAGACGGCAAGAACATGGCCGACAGTGCGAAAAGTGAAGCGGTTACAAAACGTTTTGACATGGTAAACATAACCTCCTGTGAATTTTGTCGGGGAATTACTCCTGCTTGGAGCGTGAGTCTTTCTTCCTGCAGGACTTGACGTCGGCTATCACGGCTACAGTTGCGCATACCGCTCCGATTCCGATTCCCGCGCTACAACCGCCTGCTAGGAGCATCAGCAGTATCTTGACGAAATATGTTGTGAGGCTTGTCCCGGCAGATAACAGCATGGTAACCAGAAACTGCTTGGGAAGGGTGTCTATCTCCCAGCCGAATAGGTTGCTGACCTCCCACATTCCCGTTACGCCGTTGAAGACTGACAGAAGCCCGAATGACGCGGTGAATGAGCCTGAGAAGTCAGAGCCTTCCGCGCCGAATAGCCTCAAGTCGTTTACTGGCGTTCCGACCAGGTCATCAGACACTGTAACCATGAAGACATACCAGCCGTCTCTGCTGACCGTTATTGTGTTGAGCTTGGCGAGGAACTGGCCGTTCTGCTTCGATACTTCCTGCCTCATGGCCTGTGTTGGTTCGGGAGGGTCTGAGGTTGTGAAATCCGCGCTGGTTAGGAGGATGATTTCTGACGGGTCAACGCTGATGTTCTGTGCTAGGCGGGATATTACGTCGTCGGTTAGGCTTGGGACTGGGGAGATTATGGCGGTTTCGAGTTCTGCGGGGGGGTCAGGTGATGTTACCGGGCCGGGGACAGGCGTAACATTGCCGCCGTTCCCGTAAGATGATGAGTCCAGAACCATGAAACTATATGAGGCCTGCACGTTGTCAAACGTAGTGCCGCCGTCATCATATGCCGCTATAGCGAATGAGTATCCATTTGAGCTGTAGCCCTGAATGGAGTACTGTGTAAGAGTGCCGGATAAAGTCGTAGTATTTCCTGTTGCCGTCGACAAGCTCACATCATCGGATGAATATGCGCCGCCTAGATTCCACGTAACTGTGCCGATTGGATTTTGTGCTGTGAATGTGATGCTAAAAGCCCCGCCTTGATTCACGTACAGAACCGGGGTGCCGTTCAGGTTTGAAGAGATGTCGGAAGTGATTCCTGTGATGGCTGACGCTGTCCCGCTGAATATCCCGGCGATGATAACAAAAATCACAACGCCGAGAACGTGGAGACTTCTTTTTTTCTGCACCGAAAAAACTCTCCTTTCATGATACTATCTCGCTTTCCTGCCTTTCTTGCCGGGAAAAACTTTCCTCGCCGCAAGATTGTCCGCTTCCGCTTCCGTTATTGGCTTGACCACGTCCCCTTTCCTCACATTCTGAAGCCAGCCCCTGACTCCGTCTTTCTTGCTTGGCTTAACCGATGTCAGTTCCTTCTGCACATTGTCCGCCTCAACCACAGCTATAGGTGTCAGCATTTTCCCCACAAATGCGCCGTCCTTGTCCCGAATTTCATCTCCCTCCATATAGACACACAGCAACTCTCCCGGATGAATGCCCCAGTTTTCCCCGGCATCTATCACAGGCCAGTTGCTACCCCCGGCTCCTGACTTCACGACACGTACATATTCCCCCGCAAGTTTTTCGCGGATACTGAGGCACAACGCCGATACTGCCCTCTCAACAGCGGCTTCCTCAGCTCCCGCCTTCTTGCCTTTCTTCACGTCAAAGAACCATATACCGCCTCCTCCAGTTTTCCGGGACACCTTGCCTGTCTCGGAGAAAGAAGCAATTACTTCACTTGTCTGTACATCGATTATGCGTACGTCTATTGTAGCAGAAACTTCATGTTCTGTATCCTCAAAGCCGACAAACACGCGTTCTGTGTCCTTAGTCTCAAGCCCTGTAACAGCCCCCATCAGAATATAGCGGCATCCTGCGATCTTCCCAAGCTCCACAGCCTCGCCGTCCTTTATCCTCCCTTCCTGAGTCATGTGATGCTCCCTGAGTACCTCGTCAAACCTGTAACGCTCAAGAAGTGTTATTGCCTTAGAGTTCGCAAGCCTCCGGGAAAATTCATCGCCTATTGCTTCCGCCTGCTTGTCCGTAACTCCTTCAGTCCTTGATACGAACCTGACAACGCCGAGCCTTATGGGCTGGTTTTCCTCAGCGCACGAAATTCCGCACAAAGCAAGAACGCACACGAGGCACAATATTTTCTTCATGGCTACTTTCACCTTTCTTGTAGTGATAAAAATATCCCCCCGCCTTTTGCTGACGAGGGGACAAGTTTACGTGCTTTACCTTACGAGGCAGGGCTTCTTGTTGTCGAACTTCCAGCCCGGTATCAGGTACTGCATCCCGATTGCGTCATCCCTTGCGCCGAGTCCGTGCTCGAAGTAGAGGGCATTGGCTTTCTTCACCTGCTCAAGGTCGACATCAACGCCGAGGCCGGGCTTCTTGGGAAGGTCAATGCAACCGCCGACTATCTGCATTGGCTCAACGGTGAGACGTTCACGGCCTTCCTGCCAGATCCAGTGGGTATCGATGCCGTTCATGCGACCGGGAATTGCCGCCGCGCACTGCACAACCATAGCAAGCGAGATGTCGAAGTGGTTGTTGCTGTGGCAGCCCCACATGAGCCCGAAATCGTTGCAGAGCTGGCCGACCCTGACGCTCCCGTTCATCGTCCAGAAATGCGGGTCAGCAAGAGGAATGTCGACCGCCTGAAGGATGAGAGCGTGGAACATCTGCCGCCAGTCGGTATTGATCATGTTCGTAGCAGTCGGCATCATTGCGGCTTTCCTGAACTCGGCCATGACTTCGCGACCTGAGAACCCGCCTTCCGCGCCGCAGGGATCCTCACAGTAGGCGAGGCACTCCTTGAGCTGGGGGGCGATTTCTAACGCTTCCTTGAGGCTCCAGCATCCGTTAGGGTCAAGGTCGACACGCGCATTCGGGAACGCGGCCTTTATCGCCTGTACTGCCTTCAGCTCCTCTTTTGGCGGCAGCACTCCTCCCTTGAGCTTGAAGTCCTCAAAGCCGTATTTCTCGTGCGTGGCTCTGGCGAGGGCTACTATCTTTTCGGGCGTAAGTGCTTCCTCGTGGCGCAACCTGTACCAGTCGCAGGGGGAATCAGGCTCTTCCTCGTAGGGGAGATCTGTCTTCTTCCTGTCGCCGACGTAGAACAGGTAGCTGAGGAACTGCACGCGCTCACGCTGGATTCCGTCGCCCATGAGTGCCGCGGCGGGAAC